>JBLNEK010000151.1:0-18664 GCA_050262635.1 Candidatus Sericytochromatia bacterium
GCCGGGCTTCGACAGTGTCGGCCTCGCGCTCGGCCTGTACGACGAACTCGTCGTCACCACAATGGAATCCGGACTGCAGGTCGAAGTGGAGGGGCAGGGCGCTGGACATGTTCCGCTCGGCCCGGAGCATCTGGTTGTGCGCGCTGTCGAGCGCGGCCTCAACGCAGCCGGTGCAGTGCCTCCCGGACTAGCGGTGCGGTGCCGCAACGACATTCCGCACTCGCGGGGACTCGGGTCGTCGGCCGCGGCGGTGGTCGGCGGGCTCGCGGCCGCCAATGGTCTTCTCGCCCAAGGTGGTTTGGCGCCATTGACCACCGCTCAGCTGATCCAGCTCGCCTCGGAGTTCGAAGGTCACCCCGACAACGCGTCTGCGGCCGTGCTCGGCGGTGCGATCGTGTCGTGGACGGAGCGCGACAGCGTTCACAACGCCTACTCGGCCGTGTCGCTGCGTCTGCACCCCGACATCACGATTTTCTCCGCGATTCCGCAGGAACAATCACTGACCTCGGCCACCCGGGTACTGCTGCCGCGGCACGTCAGCCATGAGGACGCGCGCTTCAACGTCAGCCGCGCCGCGCTGCTCGTCGTCGCGCTGACCGAACGGCCCGATCTGCTACTCGCGGCCACCGATGACGTGCTTCACCAGCCCCAGCGCGCCGCGGCGATGCCCAAGTCCGCGGAATACCTTCAGCTCTTGCGGCGTTATGGTGTCGCGGCGGCGCTCTCCGGCGCTGGGCCAGCGGTTATTGCGCTCACGACCAGGCCCGAGTTGCCCGCCGAAACCCTCGAGTTCGGTGCGGCAAACGGCTTCGCCGTTCGCCAGATGACCGTGGGGGACGCTGTGCAGTGGACCTCCGACGTGGTGGCGCGCCGCCACCGCTGAGCTTCGGTGAAACCACCACCGTGACCGCTGACCGGCGTGCTTTCTTGCTTCCGGTCCCGAAGCGGGCTATCCTCGGTGCCGTCCAGCAATCGCAGCATCTACCTGCGCCGACAGTAGGACGATCACCAATTCTTCTCGGGGATGACGGTTCGCCTTACAGCTGCGAACCATTGCGATCACCGTTGCAAACAGCGCGGTGGGACACACGCACTCAGCGGATCGGCTGAGCGCACCGAGCCCCTCGTATGACGAAAACTGCGAGGGAGAGAAAGGACATCCGTGACCGATACGGACCTCATAGCGGCCGGCAGTGGCGCCGAAGAGCCGGATCTGCCCGCCACCGCGACAACACCAGTCTCGACCGCGGCTACCGCGGACGCGCCGGCGCGTGGCGCTCAAGGTGATGGCGCGCTGGCGACCATGGTGCTTCCCGAACTGCGCGCGCTGGCCAACGAGGTCGGCGTCAAAGGAACCTCGGGCATGCGCAAGAACGAGTTGATCGCCGCGATCCGCGAACGGCGCGGAGAGCCAAAGGAGAACGCTCGCAACGGTGGAACCGCTTCTAGGGACAACTCGTCCGGCACCGATGCGCAGGCCGACGCCGACGAGAGCGGGCGCGAAGGCCGAGCCGCGACTCGCGAGCGCGACGCAGAACGCAAGCAGGACAAGGCAGAAGACGACCAGTCAACAGCCGACGCCGAGAAATCGCGGTCTGGCACCTCGACCGAGGAGGACACCAAGCCGGACAGCCGGCGGGAAGGTGACCAGCAGGGCGGCGACCATCAGGGTGGTCAGAACCGCGGTGACGACGACGGCGAAGGCCGCCAGGGCGGCCGGCGCGGGCGGCGGTTCCGCGACCGCAGGCGCCGCGAACGGGGCGGCGGCGATGGCGGCGGTGACACCGAACTGCGCGAAGACGACGTCGTGCAGCCGGTAGCCGGCATCCTCGACGTGCTCGACAACTACGCGTTCGTCCGCACCTCGGGCTACCTGGCCGGCCCGAATGACGTCTACGTCTCGATGAACATGGTCCGCAAGAACGGCCTGCGCCGCGGCGACCACATTACCGGCGCCGTCCGCGTGCCCCGAGAAGGCGAAGGTGGCGGCCAAAATCCGCGCCAGAAGTTCAACCCGCTGGTGCGCATCGACACCGTCAACGGCGGGCCGGTGGACGACGCCAAGAAGCGCCCGGAGTTCGGCAAGCTGACCCCGCTGTACCCGAACCAGCGGCTGCGCCTGGAGACCACCACCGAACGGCTGACCACTCGCGTCATCGACCTGATCATGCCTATCGGCAAGGGACAGCGCGCGCTCATCGTGTCACCGCCGAAAGCCGGCAAGACGACGATTCTGCAGGACATCGCAAATGCGATCACCCGCAACAGCCCCGAATGCCACCTGATGGTGGTCCTGGTGGACGAGCGGCCTGAGGAAGTCACCGACATGCAGCGCTCGGTGAAGGGCGAGGTCATCGCCTCGACGTTCGACCGTCCGCCATCCGACCACACCTCGGTCGCCGAGCTTGCGATCGAGCGGGCCAAGCGGCTCGTCGAGCAGGGCAAGGACGTCGTCGTGCTCCTCGACTCGATCACCCGGCTGGGCCGCGCATACAACAACGCGTCGCCCGCCTCCGGCCGCATCCTGTCCGGCGGGGTGGACTCGACCGCACTGTATCCGCCCAAGCGGTTCCTCGGCGCGGCCCGCAACATCGAGGAGGGCGGCTCGTTGACGATCATCGCGACCGCGATGGTCGAGACCGGGTCCACCGGCGACACGGTGATCTTCGAGGAGTTCAAGGGCACCGGTAACGCCGAGCTGAAGCTCGACCGCAAGATCGCCGAGCGAAGAGTGTTCCCCGCCGTCGACGTGAACCCGTCGGGCACCCGCAAAGACGAATTGCTGCTGTCCCCGGACGAATTCGCTATCGTGCACAAGTTGCGCCGGGTGCTGTCCGGCTTGGACTCGCATCAGGCCATCGACTTGCTGATGTCTCAGCTGCGCAAGACGAAGACCAACTACGAGTTCCTCGTCCAGGTGTCCAAGAATGCGCCGGGCCCCGTCAACGAGGAGTTCGCCTCCTGACACCACGGCCGCAGAACGGCGGGGCCGAGCGCAAAACCCCCCCCCCCCCCCCGGGGGGGGGGGGGGTTTTTTTCGGCCCCCCCCCCCCGAACCGGGGGGTCAGAACGCCTGGATGCCGACGATCGGGATCCAGACGCCGAACAACCAGATTCCCCAACCGTGGAAGCCGTCGTCCCATACCGGGTTAGCCCAGTACCCCCAGTAATTGACCGGATGCGGGTCAACCCACGGGGGAGGACCCGACCACTGAACCGCTGGCGGCGGTCCCCAGAATCCCCACGGCGGCAGGTCGTCGTCGCGCCACCACTTCCCGGGGCGCCCACGCCACCAGTTCCGGCTGCCGACGCCGTAGTCCCGATCGCCGTCGTTCCAGTTGCCGTCACCGCGGTTCCACGCCGGACCGGCGTTGAACCCCGGGCCGGGGCCGGGTGAGCAGTTGTTGTTGTGACCGCACGGACCCGGCTTCGCCGGCAGAGGCCCCACCGGCTCGGCGCCGGCGACGGTGCCACCGACTGTCCCCAATCCGAGCGTCGCGGCGGCCGTCGCCGTCGCCAGAATTCTCTTCAGCTTCATGAATCACTCCTAGATTGCGACCCTGAACTTCGAATCGTCCCGACAAGTCCGAAGCTGGCATCTTGGGTTGTCACTTGCAGACGGGCCGGTCATTTGCGGACAGACCCACGACCCCCTGACAGATCTATCGGGCCAGCCGCTGCGGCCGTTACGGGACTGTGACCTCCCGCACACCACGAAAGCCACCGTCAACAGCGGCGACATGTCCGGGCGCCAACGGAATAGCGCATCGCGCGCGGGCGTTTCGCATTGGTGGCGGCTGACCTGGCATAATCGAACGCCGACACCTCGGTTCCGGTTCACGTCTGATAGCGCAGATCCATGCGGAGGCGACCCGGTGCCACGATTGATAGAGGACACCATGAAATCGGGTATTCACCCTGACTACGTCGAGACGACGGTGCACTGCGGCTGCGGCAACACCTTCACCACCCGCAGCACCAAGAAGGGCGGCCAGATCCACGTCGAGGTCTGTTCACAGTGCCACCCGTTCTATACGGGCAAGCAGAAGATCCTCGACAGCGGCGGCCGCGTGGCCCGCTTCGAGAAGCGCTACGGCAAGCGCACGAAGGCCGACGCCGACAAGTAGCTGTGGATCCGACGCCCGGTTTGCTGCGCCCGCAGCGACGGGCGTCGTTTCTTGTTCGGGTCAAGACATTTCGAGTTCGTGGGAGGTGAGCAGATGGGACTGAGCAGCAGTGCTCAAACCGGTGCGCCCGCAATCGACGCGCTGCTGGCCGAGCACGCCGAACTCGAACGCCGGCTGGCCGATCCGAACCTGCACGCCGACCCGGCCGCAGCCCGCAAAGCAGGACGCCGGTTCGCCGCGCTGGCGCCGATCGTGACGACGTATCGCAAGCTCGAGGCCGCCCGCGGCGATCTGGAAGCCGCGCACGAGCTCGCCGCTGACGACGAGTCGTTCGCCGCCGAGGTGAGCGACCTCGAGACGCAAGTCGAGGAACTCGACACGCAGCTCACCGACATGCTTGCGCCGCGCGACCCGCATGACGGCGACGACATCCTGCTGGAGGTGAAATCCGGTGAGGGCGGCGAGGAGTCGGCGCTCTTCGCCGCCGACCTCGCCAGGATGTACATCCGCTACGCCGAGCGTCACGGCTGGACCGTGACCGTTCTGGACCAGACGACGTCGGATCTCGGCGGATACAAGGACGCCACACTGGCGATCGCAAGCAAGGGCGACAGCGCCGACGGGGTCTGGTCGCGGCTGAAGTTCGAAGGCGGCGTCCACCGCGTGCAGCGCGTTCCGGTGACAGAGTCCCAGGGGCGCGTTCACACGTCTGCCGCCGGCGTGCTGGTCTATCCCGAGCCGGAGGAAGTCGGGGAGGTTCAGATCGACGAGTCCGACCTGCGCGTCGACGTCTACCGGTCCTCCGGCAAAGGCGGTCAGGGCGTGAACACCACGGACTCGGCCGTGCGTATCACCCACCTCCCCACGGGCATTGTCGTCACCTGCCAGAACGAACGTTCGCAGCTGCAGAACAAGACGCGCGCGTTGCAGGTGCTCGCGGCCCGGCTGCAGGCGCTCGCCGAGGAGCAGGCTCTCGCAGACGCGTCGGCGGACCGGGCAAGCCAGATCCGCACCGTCGACCGCAGCGAGCGCATCCGCACGTACAACTTCCCGGAGAGCCGGATCACCGATCACCGCATCGGGTTCAAGGCCCACAATCTCGACCAGGTGCTCGACGGCGACCTCGACGCGCTGTTGGACGCACTTGCGTTGGCGGACAAGCAGTCTCGTCTGCAGCAGGCATGATGGCGCGGCTGCGGCAGGCGATCGACGAAGCGACGCGCACGCTGACCGGCGCCGGGGTCCCGTCTGCCCGCGCAGACGCGGAGGAACTGGCGGCCCATGCCGCCGGCACCAGCCGTGGACGGCTGCCGGTGCTCGACGCGGTACCCGACGGCTTCTTCGCCCGTTACGACGAACTGGTCACCGCACGCGCCAGGCGAATTCCGTTGCAGCACCTCACCGGAACGACCGCCTTCGGGCCCGTCACGCTCGAGGTCGGGCCGGGGGTATTCGTTCCGCGGCCCGAAACCGAAGCACTGCTGGAATGGGCCGTGGCTCGACAGCTGCCGCCGGACCCGGTGATCGTCGACCTGTGCACCGGATCGGGTGCACTTGCCGCCGCGCTGGCCCACCAGATGCCGTCGGCACGGATAGTCGGCGTCGACATCTCCGCTGACGCGTTGAGCTACGCCCGCCGCAACGCACCGTCGGTCGAGCTGCGTCAGGGCGACGTGCGCGATCCGGGTCTGTTCGACGACCTCGACGGCCGCGTCGATCTTCTTGTCGCCAACCCGCCATACTTGCCGGAGAGTGTGGCACTGGAACCCGAAGTGGCAGAACATGATCCGCCGGAGGCGCTGTGCGGCGGCCCAGACGGCACGGGGATCATCGCCGCTGTCGCGGTGTTGGCGGAGCGATGGCTGAAGCCAGGCGCCTTCCTCGCAATCGAGCACGATGACGGTGCTTCGGACTCTGTGATGCGAATGATCAAGTGCAGCAACGTCTTCGACGACGTCACTGCTCATCCCGACTTGGGCGGCGTGCTGCGCTTCGTGACCGCACGGAAGAAGCTCAGGCAATGACCCAGACCTTCGACTGCACCGACGAGACCGAACGTGCCCGCGGCATCGCGGCGGCAGCCAGTGCAGTGAGAGGGGGCCGGCTCGTCGTGCTGCCCACCGACACGGTCTATGGCCTGGGTGCCGATGCGTTCGACGCTGCCGCGGTCGCGGCACTTCTCACCGCCAAGGGCCGTGGCCGCGACATGCCGGTGCCCGTGCTCGTCGGCTCCTGGCACACGATCGACGGGCTGGCATTCTCCGTTCCCGACGCCGCCCGAGAACTGATCCGGGCGTTCTGGCCGGGCGCGCTGAGCATCGTCGTCACCCAAGCCCCGTCGCTGCAGTGGGATCTGGGGGAAAGCAACGGAACCGTGATGGTCCGCATGCCGCTGCACCCGGCGGCGATCGAACTGCTGCGCGAAGTCGGCCCGATGGCCGTCTCCAGCGCGAACATCTCAGGTCAACCACCCGCCGTCACGGCCGACGACGCCCGCCGCCAGTTGGGCGAGCTCGTTGACGTCTACCTGGACGCCGGGCCGTCCGCGCAGCTGGCCGCCTCGACGATCGTCGACCTCACCACACCAACGCCGCGCATCCTTCGCGAGGGCCCTGTCACCCGACAAGAACTGGCCAAAGTGCTGGCCGTGGACGCCGACACGTTGGCGAACTGACCTTCAGCCCGGTGCAGTACGGTTCTTCGGTGGTCACGGCAGCCGACAGCGTGCTCGCCCTGTCCGAGCGGGGCGCCGGCGTTCCGCTGCGCGAACTCGCTCTCGTCGGGCTGGCGGCGGCGATCATCACGTACTTCTGCACCGGCTGGGTCCGCGTTCTCGCCACTCGGCTCGGCGCCGTCGCCCACCCGCGCGAACGCGACGTCCACCTCCGGCCGACACCGCGCATGGGCGGGCTGGCGATGTACATCGGGGTGCTGGCCGCCGTACTGCTGGCGTCGCAACTTCCGGCGCTGACGCGAGGTTTCGTCTACTCCTCGGGCATGCCCGCCGTTCTCGTCGCGGGCGGAATCATCATGGGAATCGGGCTGATCGACGACCGGTGGGGGCTCGACGCGCTGACCAAGTTCGCCGGCCAGATCACCGCCGCCAGCGTGCTCGTCACGATGGGCGTGGCGTGGAGCGTGCTCTACATCCCCATCGGCGGCGTCGGGACGATCGTCTTGGACCAGGTGTCCTCGATCCTGCTGACGCTTGCGCTGACGGTCGCGATCGTCAACGCGATGAACTTCGTCGACGGTCTCGACGGTCTTGCCGCGGGCCTCGGGCTGATCACGGCCCTGGCCATCTGCGTCTTTTCGGTCGGTTTGCTGCGTGACCACGGCGGCGACGTCTTGTACTACCCGCCGGCCGTGATCTCGGTGGTGCTGGCCGGGGCATGCCTCGGCTTCCTGCCGCACAACTTCTACCGCGCGCGAATCTTCATGGGCGACTCCGGTTCAATGCTGATCGGTCTGATGCTGGCGGCGGCGTCGACCACCGCGGCGGGGCCGATATCGCAGAACGCATACGGCGCGCGGGACGTGTTCGCCCTGCTGTCGCCGTTCCTGCTCGTCGTCGCCGTCATGTTCGTTCCCATGCTCGATCTGCTGCTCGCGATCGTGCGGCGCACCCGGGCCGGGCGCAGTGCGTTCAGCCCCGACAAGATGCACCTGCACCATCGGCTGCTGGAGATCGGGCACTCCCACCGGCGGGTGGTGCTCCTGATCTACCTGTGGGTGGGCATCGTCGCGTTCGGCACCGCGAGCACGATCTTCGTCGATCCGCGCTACGCCGGCGGGGTGATGCTCGCGGCGATCGTGGTCGCGATCGTGGTCACCGTGATCCCCCTTCTGCGCCGCGGCGACGAGTTGTACGACGACGAGTAGTAGGGCCGATTTAGGCCTCCCTACCATGTGGTACGGTGCTGGTAGAACCCGAAAGTACCACCGCGGGTTGCCGGCCCCCCGGTTCATCGGAGCCGCCTCCGAACGAGCCGAGAACGACCGACAAAGGGAGATGCCCCTTGGGTGATTCCAGCGTGCCTTGCGCCCTCCGATACGCTCGGCGGGCCACCTGGGAATCGTTCAGGCAACTTTCAGACGCGCGGGATTGAGGTAGCGAAGTGACGACGCCAGCGCACGACGCGCCGTTGGTGTTTCCCTCCGTCGCGTTTCGCCCACTTCGGCTGCTTTTGATCTGTATTGCGCTCACCGCTGTCGTGGTCGGCGCCGCCGCGGCGGTGGGCCATGCGTCCCTCGGGTTGTTCTTCGGCCTCGGACTTGGACTGGGTTTGCTCAACGCCGTTCTCGTTCAGCGCTCGGTGGAGTCGATCACCGCCGTCGCGCATCCGCTGAAACGCAAGATGGCGATGAACTCCGCTACCCGCCTTCTGGTGATCACCGTGATCGGCTTGACCATCGCGTTCATCTTCCGCCCCACCGGCCTGGGTGTGGTGTTCGGCTTGGCGCTGTTCCAGGTGCTGCTCGTTCTGACCACCGCGTTGCCGGTGATGAAGGCGCTGCGCAAAGAAGGGGCCGCGACGCATGAGGGGAGTGGCACATGACTGAGAGCTTGCTCGCCGAAGGCTCCATCGAGGTCGGTCACCATGAGACCGCCAAGTGGTTCGGCCTCACCGTCAACACGGACACGGTGCTGGCCACCGCCCTCGCCGCGGTCATCGTGATCGCGCTGGCCCTCTGGTTGCGGGCCAAGGTCACGTCGTCGGGTGTGCCCAACGGCGTCCAGCTGTTCTTCGAAGCCGTCACCGTGCAGATGCGCAACCAGATCGAGACCACGATCGGTCTTCGCATCGCCCCGTTCGTGCTGCCGCTGGCCGTGACGCTGTTCGTGTTCATCCTCATTGCCAACTGGCTTTCGGTGCTGCCGGTCCAGTACTCGAAGGACGGCAAACCGCACGAGTTGCTCGCACCTCCGGCATCCGACATCAACTTCGTGCTGGCGCTGGCGTTGTTCGTGTTCGTCTGTTACCACGCAGCCGGCGTCTGGCGCCGCGGCGTGCTGGGGCACCCGGCCCGGTTGCTGAAGGGTCACGTGGTGTTCCTTGCGCCGATCAACCTCGTCGAGGAGCTCGCCAAGCCAATCTCGTTGTCGCTCCGGCTTTTTGGCAACATCTTCGCCGGCGGCATCCTGGTCGCGCTGATCGCGCTGTTCCCGCCGTACATCATGTGGCTGCCCAACGCGGTCTGGAAGAGCTTTGACCTGTTCGTGGGCGCGATCCAGGCCTTCATCTTCGCGCTGCTGACGATCCTGTACTTCAGCCAGTCAATGGAGCTCGAGGAGCATCACGACTAAGCCCGCCGACAAGCCACGAACCACGCGGTACGACAGTCCTGGTAGGTCCACTGCCAGTTATCAAGGAGGATAGGAATGGATCCCACAATCGCTGCCGGCGCGCTCATCGGCGGTGGTCTGATCATGGCGGGCGGCGCCATCGGCGCCGGTATCGGCGACGGTATCGCCGGTAACGCGCTGATCGCCGGCATCGCTCGGCAGCCGGAGGCGCAAGGTCGGCTGTTCACTCCGTTCTTCATCACGGTCGGTCTGGTCGAGGCCGCCTACTTCATCAACCTCGCGTTCATGGCGCTGTTCGTGTTCGCCACCCCGGTGAAGTAGACGGACGACGATGAGCGCTCGCGCGAAGAGTAGACGGACATGGGTGGGGTGACCATGACGCTCGTCGCGGCTGAGGAAGGCGGGCAAAGCAACTTCCTCGTCCCGAACGGCACCTTCTTCGTCGTGCTGATCATCTTCTTGATCGTGCTCGGCGTCATCGGCACGTTCGTCGTGCCGCCTGTGATGAGGGTCCTGCAGGAGCGCGACGAGATGGTCACCAAGTCCATGGACAACAACCGCCAGGCGGACAAGCAGTTCGCCGCGGCGGACGCCGACTACCAGGCCGCCATGGCGAAGGCTCGGCGGGAAGCGTCAGGCGTCCGCGACGAGGCTCGTGCCGAGGGCCGCAGGATCCTCGATGACATGAAGGGTCGTGCCTCCGAAGAGGCGTCGTCGGCCATGCAGAAGGCCGCCGAGGAACTCAAACAGCAGTCCGACGCCATCAACGCCGACCTGAGTGCATCGATGGAGACATTGGCTGCGACCTTGGCGAGCCGGGTGCTCGGCGTCGACATCGGTCGAGAAGCAAGCGCGAAGACGGGACGATAACGAGATGTCGACGTTCATCGGGCAGCTGATCGGGTTCGCGCTCATCGCGTTCCTGGTGTGGCGCTACGTGGTGCCGCCGGTGCGCCGGCTGATGACGGACCGACAGGAGACCGTTCGCAAGCAACTCGAGGAAAGCGCGTCGGCCGAAAAGCGGTTGGCCGATGCCAAGCAGGCTCACGACAAGGCAGTGCGCCAAGCCGAAGAGGAGGCCAAGCGGGTCATAGAGGAAGCCCGCGCGGACGCCAAGAGCATCGCCGAGCAGCTGCGGATCCAAGCCGACGCCGAGGTCGAGCGCGTGAAAGTGCAAGGGCAGCAGCACATTCAGTTGCTGAGAGCTCAGTTCATCCGGCAGCTGCGCCAAGATCTGGGCAGCGAGGCCGTGGGCCGGGCCGGCGAGCTCGTCCGCGAGCACGTCTCCGATTTCGACGCGCAGTCAGCCACCGTCGACCGGTTCCTCGGCGAGCTCGAGGAGATGGCGCCGTCAAGCGTCACGCTCGCGGACCCGGCGACCGCCAAACTGCGCTCGGGCAGCCGCGAGGCGCTGAACACCCTGATCGAGCGGTTCAACGAGGTCACTGACGGGCAGAGCGAGTCCGACCTGTCCGGTCTGGCTGACGATTTGGCTGCGGTGACGAAGCTGTTGAACCGTGAACCGATCCTGACCCGACACCTCGCCGACTCGTCCAATGACGCGGAAGCCAAGGAGCGGCTGCTGGAGTCAGTGCTGGGCAACCACGTCGGTGATTCGGCGATGGAGGTTCTCAAGGCCGCGGTGTCCGGGCGATGGTCTTCTGACGCGAACCTCGTCGACGCTGTCGAGCATGTTGCGCGACTGTCGCTTCTCGTGCGCGCCGAGCGCGCCGGGAATGTCGACGAAGTGGAGGAGCAGCTGTTCTGGTTCGGCCGGATCCTCGACACCGAGCCACATCTGGCCACCCTGCTCAGCGACCACACGCGACCGGCCGACGGACGGCTGCAGCTGTTGAAAGACACGCTCGACTGCAGCGAGGGCGTCAACCCCACGACGGCCGCTCTCCTCACACAGACCGTGGACCTGCTCCGCGGCGGACGCATGGACGAATCCGTCTCGGCACTGGCGCAATTGGCGGTGGCGCGGCGCGGCGAGGTGATCGCGCACGCCAGGGCGGCCGCCGATCTCAGCGACGCGCAGCGCGACCGGCTGACCGAAGTACTGAGCCGCATCTACGGCCGCCCGGTGTCGGTGCAGCTGGAAACCGACTCGAAGCTCCTGGGCGGACTCGCGGTCGCCGTCGGCGACGAAGTGATCGACGGAACGCTCTCGTCGCGGCTCGCCGCGGCCCGCAACCGGCTACCAGACTGACCACGACAACGAACCACCATCGAAACCAGGAAGACGAGAACGCCCCGATGAGCGCTTGCGCTAAGAGGAGAACCCCATGGCAGAGTTGACGATTTCGCCCGACGACATCCAGGGTGCAATCGAGGAGTACGTCTCCAGCTTCACCGCCGACACGGCGCGCGAGGAGGTCGGCACCGTCATCGATGCCGGCGACGGGATCGCCCACGTCGAGGGACTGCCGTCGGTGATGACCCAGGAGCTGCTCGAGTTCGAGGGCGGCGTGCTGGGCGTGGCGCTGAACCTCGACGAGCACGACGTCGGTGCCGTCATCCTCGGTAACTTCGAGCAAATCGCAGAGGGCCAGCAAGTCAAGCGCACCGGCGAGGTGCTCTCCGTTCCGGTCGGCGACGGGTTCCTCGGCCGCGTCGTCAACCCGCTCGGCCAGCCGATCGACGGCCGCGGTGACATCGAGACCGACCAGCGGCGGGCGCTGGAGATCCAGGCTCCTTCGGTGGTGCAGCGACAGGGCGTCAAAGAGCCGCTGCAGACCGGCATCAAGGCCATCGACTCGATGACGCCGATCGGTCGTGGCCAGCGGCAGCTGATCATCGGTGACCGCAAGACAGGCAAGACTGCGATCTGCGTCGACACCATCCTCAACCAGCGGCAGAACTGGGAGAGCGGTGACGAAGAACAGCAGGTGCGCTGCGTCTACGTGGCCATCGGTCAGAAGGGCACCACGATTGCCAGCGTCCACAACGCGCTGGAAGAGGGCGGCGCGATGGATTACACCACCATCGTCGCGGCACCGGCATCAGATTCGGCCGGCTTCAAATGGCTAGCGCCCTATACCGGTTCGGCTATCAGCCAGCACTGGATGTACCAGGGCAAGCACGTGCTGATCGTGTTCGACGACCTGTCCAAGCAGGCCGAAGCGTACCGCGCGATCTCACTGCTGCTGCGGAGGCCGCCGGGCCGCGAGGCTTACCCGGGCGACGTGTTCTATCTGCACTCGCGTCTGCTGGAGCGCTGCGCGAAGCTGTCCGACGAGATGGGCGGCGGGTCGCTGACCGGCCTGCCGATCATCGAGACCAAGGCGAACGACATCTCGGCCTACATTCCCACCAACGTCATCTCCATCACCGACGGCCAGTGCTTCCTGGAGAGCGACCTGTTCAACCAGGGTGTCCGGCCCGCGATCAACGTTGGTGTCTCGGTGTCGCGCGTCGGCGGCGCCGCGCAGATCAAGGCGATGAAGGAAGTCGCCGGGTCGCTGCGCCTGGACCTCTCGCAGTACCGGGAACTGGAGTCGTTCGCCTCGTTCGCCTCCGACCTCGACGAGAACTCCAAGAAGCAGCTTGACCGCGGTGCGCGGCTGGTCGAGGTGCTCAAACAGCCGCAGCAGCAGCCGCTGCCGGTCGAGGAGCAGGTGGTCGCGATCTTCCTCGGCACCAAGGGCCACCTCGATTCCGTCCCGGTGGACGACGTCCGGCGCTTCGAGACCGAGTTCCTCGACCATTTGCGCGGCTCCCACGACGCGATCCTCAAGGAGATCCGCGAGTCCAAGACGCTCTCCGACGAACTGTCGGACAAGCTCGAAGACGCCATCAACAAGTTCAAGCGCGGGTTCGACACGTCCGACGGCAGTTCGGTGGTTCCCGACGAACACGTCGAGGCGATGGACGAGGAGGAAGTCGCGAAAGAAACGGTGAAGGTGCGCAAGCCCCCGCCGCCGAAGAAGAAGAGCTAGGGCTGTATGGCTGCCACACTACGCGAGTTGCGCGGACGCATTCGCTCCGCGGGATCGATCAAGAAGATCACCAAGGCGCAGGAGATGATCGCGACATCGCGGATCGCCAAGGCGCAGGCCCGGGTTGAGGCCGCGCGTCCCTATGCCGCCGAGATCACCAACATGCTGACCAACCTCGCCGACGCGGCCGCCTTGGACCACCCGCTGCTCGTGCCACGCGAGAATCCGAACCGGGCCGCAGTTCTGGTGGTGTCGTCCGACCGCGGCCTGTGCGGTGCGTACAACGCCAATGTGTTCCGGCGATCTGAGGAACTGTTCTCGCTGCTGCGGGAAGAGGGCAAGAAGCCCATCCTCTACGTCGTAGGCCGAAAAGCATTGAGCTACTACACCTTCCGCAACTGGAAGATCACTGACTCATGGACGGGATTCTCCGAGAAGCCGGCATACGAAGACGCGCAGGATATCGCGTCGACGTTGGTCGACGCGTTCAACGCGGGCGCCGACGACGAGGGAGACGAACCCGGTCCCGACAACGTTCTGGGCGTCGACGAATTGCATATCGTCTTCACCGAGTTCAAGTCGATGATGTCGCAGACCGCAGTCGCGCTTCGAATAGCGCCGATGGTGGTGGAGTACGTCGAGGAAGACGCCGGACCGCACACGCTGTTCTCGTTCGAGCCGGACGCGACGTCGCTGTTTGAAGCGCTGCTGCCGAGGTATGTCACGACGAGGATCTTCGCAGCTCTGCTCGAGTCCGCGGCGTCCGAGTCGGCCTCCCGCCGGCGCGCGATGAAGTCAGCCAGCGACAATGCCGACGACCTGATCCGTGACCTCACGTTGCAGGCAAACCGCGAACGTCAAGCGCAGATCACCCAGGAAATCAGCGAAATCGTCGGCGGCGCAAATGCGTTGGCCGACGCCGCACAATAGGACCCAGTCGAGAAAGCCAGGAAGCGAAGAAGACATGACCGCAACCGCTGAACGCGAAACCGCCACCAAGGGCAAGGACAGCAACGGCCGGGTGGTGCGCGTCACCGGCCCCGTCGTCGACGTGGAGTTTCCGCGCGGCGCGGTGCCTGAACTGTTCAACGCGCTGCACGCGGAGATCACGTTCGAGGAGCTCGCAAAGACGTTGACTCTCGAGGTCGCCAACCACCTGGGCGACAGCCTCGTGCGCTGCATCTCGCTGCAGCCCACCGACGGGTTGGTCCGCGGAGTGGAGGTCATCGACACCGGCAGTTCGATCTCGGTACCAGTCGGGGACGGGGTCAAGGGACACGTCTGGAACGCGCTGGGCGTCTGCCTGGACGAGAAGGACTACGGCAACGATTTCGACCGCTGGCCGATCCACCGCAAGCCGCCGGCGTTCGACGAGCTCGAGCCTCGCACCGAAATGCTCGAAACCGGGTTGAAGGTCGTCGACTTGCTGACCCCGTATGTGCGCGGTGGCAAGATCGCGCTGTTCGGCGGTGCCGGCGTCGGCAAGACCGTGCTGATCCAGGAGATGATCAACCGCATCGCCCGGAACTTCGGCGGCACTTCAGTATTCGCCGGCGTGGGTGAGCGGACTCGCGAGGGCAACGACCTGTGGGTCGAGCTGGAAGATGCGAACGTGCTGAAGGACACCGCGCTGGTGTTCGGACAGATGGACGAGCCGCCCGGCACGCGTATGCGGGTGGCGCTGTCCGCGCTGACCATGGCCGAATACTTTCGCGACGAGCAACAACAGGACGTCCTTCTGTTCATCGACAACATCTTCCGGTTCACGCAGGCCGGCTCTGAGGTGTCGACACTGCTTGGCCGCATGCCCTCGGCGGTGGGGTACCAGCCGACGCTGGCCGACGAGATGGGTGAGCTTCAGGAGCGCATCACGTCGACGCGCGGCCGCTCGATCACGTCGATGCAGGCGGTGTACGTGCCCGCCGACGACTACACCGACCCCGCGCCGGCGACCACGTTTGCGCACCTGGATGCCACCACCGAGCTCAGCCGAAACGTGTTCTCCAAGGGCATCTTCCCGGCGGTGGACCCGCTCGCGTCGAGTTCGACGATCCTCGATCCGTCGATTGTCGGCGAAGAGCACTACGCGGTGGCCCAAGAGGTCATCCGAATCCTGCAGCGTTACAAGGACCTTCAGGACATCATCGCGATTCTCGGCATCGACGAGCTGTCGGAGGAGGACAAGCAGCTGGTCAACCGCGCCCGGCGGATCGAGCGTTTCCTGTCGCAGAACATGATGGCCGCCGAGCAGTTCACCGGGCAGCCGGGCTCGACGGTGCCGCTGAAGGAGACCATCGACGCGTTCGACCGCCTCGCCAAGGGGGAGTTCGATCACCTGCCCGAGCAGGCGTTCTTCCTCATCGGCGGCCTGGAGGACTTGGAGAGGAAAGCCGAAAGCCTCGGCGTCAAGCTCGACGAGTCGAAGGACGACGGCGCACCCACCTCATCGGACGGCGATGAGAGCTCGCGAGAAGAGCAGACAGGCAATGGCGAGAAGTCCGAAGACGAGGGCGACGGTGGCGACGACGAAAAGTAGGCGCTGAACCATGGCCGACATGAATGTCGACATCGTCGCAGTCGAGCGGGAGATCTGGTCTGGCAAGGGGACTTTCGTCTTCACCCGCACCACTGCGGGCGAGATCGGCATCCTGCCGCGGCACATCCCGCTGGTGGCACAGCTTGTCGACGACGCGATGGTGCGCGTCGAACGCGAGGGCGAGGACGATCTGCGCATCGCCGTCGACGGAGGATTCATGTCCGTCACGGACGAGGGAGTCATCATCCTGGCGGAGTCGGCTGAGTTCGAGAACGAGATCAACGCCGACCAAGCCCGAAGGGACGCCGACTCCGACGACCCCGCGGTCGCGTCGAGAGGTCGCGCGCGGCTACGCGCATTGGGCGAAATCGCCTAGGAGCCGCCGCCGATGAGCGCGTCGATGGCAATCATGGTCGCGCTAGTCGCCGTGCTCCTGCTCGCCGTGCTGGCGCTGAGCTATCGGCTGTGGAAGCTTCGGCAAGGCGGCACGGCCGCGATTCTGCGAGACATTCCCGCCGTCGGCGGCCACGGTTGGCGGCACGGTGTCATCCGGTACCGCGGCGGGGAAGCCGGCTTCTACCGATTGTCCAGCCTGCGGTGGTGGCCTGACCGCAGACTCAGTCGGCGTGGTATCGACATCGTGTCGCGGCGCGCACCGCGTGACGACGAATTCGACATCATGACAGCAGAAACGGCGATCCTCGAACTGCGCGATACCGCGCAGGAGGGTCGGCGCGGCTACGAGGTCGCGCTCGACCGCGGCGCGTTGACCGCGTTTCTGTCGTGGCTAGAGTCCCGACCGTCGCCTCGCGCGCAGCGCCGCTCGACGTAACCTATTGCGGCTCTTTGCCTCCCGGCTGCCATAGCACATCACCTTCCGGGTTGGCCACTCGTGACAGAATGAAAAGCAAGTCAGACAACCGGTTGAGGTACTTGGCGGGCAGCGGGCTCACGGTGTCACCATGCGCTTCTATCGCCGCCCACGCCGACCGTTCAGCCCTCCGCGCGACGGTGCGCGCGACGTGGAGAAGGGCAGAGAGCGCTGAACCGCCAGGCAGAACAAATGAATTGAGTGCCGGCAACGATTCGTTGTACTGATCGCACCATCCTTCCAACCTGTCGATGTAGGCCTGCGTGATGCGAAGCGGCGGATACTTCGGACTGTCGACCACCGGCGTGGAGAGGTCGGCTCCCGCGTCGAACAAGTCGTTTTGGACTTGGCGCAGTACCTTTGTCATCTCATCATCTGGCGCACCCAGAGCGATGGCCACGCCGATCGCGGCATTCGCCTCGTCGCAGTCTGCGTAGGAGACCAGGCGCAAGTCGTTCTTGCTCACCCGGGAGAAGTCGCTCAACCCGGTGGTGCCGTCATCACCGGTTCGGGTGTATATGCGGGTGAGATGAACTGCCATGGTCAAACCGTACCTAGCAGACTGACATTGAATCCTCCGATGTCTACACTAACCCGCGTGAGCGAGCGCTTTGTGGTGACCGGTGGAAACCGGTTATCCGGGGAAGTAGCCGTCACAGGCGCCAAGAACAGTGTGCTCAAGCTGATGGCCGCGGCCCTGCTCGCGGAGGGCACCAGCACGATCACCAACTGCCCCGACATTCTCGATGTTCCGCTGATGGCCGAGGTGCTGCGCGGGCTGGGCGCCACCGTCGAGCTGGACGGCTCGATCGTGCGCGTCACATCACCGGACGAGCCGAAGTACGATGCCGACTTCGCCGCGGTGCGCCAGTTTCGGGCGTCGGTGTGCGTGCTCGGCCCGCTCGTCGGCAGGTGCAAGCGGGCCCGCGTTGCGTTGCCGGGTGGTGACGCCATCGGTTCTCGGCCGCTGGACATGCACCAGGCTGGGCTGCGCCAACTCGGCGCCAGGTGCAACATCGAGCACGGATGCGTTGTCGCGTCGGCAGATCATTTGCACGGTGCGGAGATTCAGCTGGAATTCCCGTCTGTCGGTGCGACAGAGAACATTTTGATGGCTGCGGTGCTCGCCGAGGGCGTAACGACGATCCACAACGCGGCCCGCGAGCCGGACGTCGTGGACTTGTGCACGATGCTCAGCCAGATGGGTGCCGAGATCGAAGGTGCCGGCACCTCGACACTGACGATCACCGGCGTCGACCGTCTGCATCCCACCGAGCACCGCGTCATCGGCGACCGAATCGTCGCAGCCACCTGGGGCATCGCAGCGGCGATGACGCGCGGCGACATCTCAGTGGCCGGTGTCGATCCGGCCCACCTGCAGCTGGTCTTGCACAAGCTGCACGCCGCCGGAGCCACAGTGACTCAGCACGACAACGGATTTCGTGTGGTGCAGTACGAGCGACCCAAGGCGGTCAACGTCGCGACGCTGCCGTTCCCGGGTTACCCAACAGACCTGCAGCCTATGGCGATCGGCCTGGCTGCGATCGCCGACGGCACGTCGATGATCACCGAGAACGTGTTCGAGGCGCGCTTCCGTTTCGTGGAGGAGATGATTCGCCTCGGCGCCGACGCACGCACCGACGGCCACCATGCAGTCGTCCGGGGCATTCCGCAGCTCTCGAGCGCGCCGGTCTGGTCGTCGGACATCCGGGCCGGGGCCGGCCTCGTGCTCGCGGGGCTGGTCGCTGATGGGGACACCGAGGTCCACGACGTTTTCCACATCGACCGTGGTTACCCGCTATTCGTTGAGAACCTAAAGAGCCTGGGCGCCGAGATCGAGCGGGTCTCCTAGCCGCGGAATAACTGGCGGCTGCCAGCAGT
>JBLNEK010000152.1:0-34806 GCA_050262635.1 Candidatus Sericytochromatia bacterium
GCGGTGTTGAGCACCAGCCTGTCGACCCGTTGCGGGTCGTCGATCGCAGCGCGGGCCGCCACCCAGCCTCCCAGCGACTCGCCACTGACGTGGGCGCGCTGCGCACCGATCGTGTCGAGGAATGCGATGAGATGTTCGACGTAGTGGCGGACCTCCAGCGGGTGGCCCGGTTTGTCGGTGTAACCGTGGCCGAGCATGTCGATGCACCAGGTCCAGAAGTGCTCCGCGTGCGCCTCGAGATTGCGGACGTACGCCTCTGCGTGACCGCCAGAGCCGTGGAGCATCACCAGCACGGGGTTGGTCGGCTCGCCGGCGCTCAGGTAGCGGGTTCTGATACCGCGAACGTCGAGGAAACCCTGCGAGAACGCGACGCCCTGGAGGTCACTCCAGATGCTCTCGTGCTCGGCCACTCGTCACCTCGCCCTGCGGAAATATGATTCTCGCCTAGTGTAAACAATATGTGCTAATATCGCACACTAATGTGCACTATCTCTAGAGCATCACTCTCGGGCTGATGTCTGTCAAGGGTGTCCCAGAAGGCGCGCCGGGTTCGCAGACGCTGGCCAGAGGGCTGGCGGTACTGCAGGCGGTCGCGACGTCTCGGGCCGGGCTGAACGCACAGCAGGTCGCCGATCACGTCGGCGTGCACCGCACCATCGCTTACCGGCTGCTCAGCACATTGGCGCAATACCGGCTGGTGGCGAAGGGAGAGGACGGCCGCTACCGATCCGCCTCCGGGCTCGCCGTTCTCGGCGCGTCGTTCGACAACAACGTCCGGCAGTTGAGCGCCCCGACATTGCGCGCACTGGCCGATGATCTGGGCACCACCGTGTCGCTGCTGGTTGCCGAGGGCGACCAGCAGGTGGCGATCGCGGTGATCGTGCCGAGCCGGGTTTCATATCAGTTGTCGTTTCACGAGGGAAGCTGCTATCCGCTCGATCGCGGCGCGGCCGGGATCGCTTTACTGGCGAGCATGCCGCCGCGGCCCGGCGAGCGCGAGCTGGTGGGCCAGACCCGGCAACAGGGCTGGGTGATCACCCACGGCGAGATCGAGCCCAACACTTGGGGTCTGGCAGTGCCGGTGCGCCGCCGCCCACCGTCACCGCCGACGTGCATCAACCTCATCTCTCACCGCGAAGACGTGGTGATGCGCGGGCGAGACGCAGCGATCAAGGCGGCCCAGGACCTGTCCGCGATTCTGAGCTAGGGGACGATGATGACCGATTGGGACCGTGACGTCGACGTGGTGGTGCTCGGCAGCGGCGGCGCCGGGCTCACGGCGGCACTGGCGGCGGCGGTGAACGACGCCTCGGTCGACGTCTACGAGAAATCGCCGACTGTCGGTGGCACGACTGCGGTCTCGGGGGGCATCGTCTGGATCCCGGCCCACAACCGAATGCCCGATCGCGAGCTGTCCGTCGATGATGCGATGAGCTACCTGCGGGCGCAGTCGCTCGGGTACATGGACGAAGGTCTCGTCGAAACGTTCGTGCGCGCCGGTCCGGCGATGCTCGACTTCCTCGAGGCAAACACCGACTTGCGGTTCGAGATCGCCGCAGGTTTCCCGGACTACAAGCCGGAATTGCCGGGCGGCCAGCCGTCGGGTGGCCGATCGGTGAACGCGGCTCCCTACGAACTGTCCGGCCTGGGCGAGTGGAGGGACCGAATCACGTCGTTCCCACCGGATTTCAGCAATGTCGGTATCGACGCCGAGACGCGGGCCCGGATCCACGCCTCAATCGAGGGTGACGACGCCGACATGTGTGTCGCGGGCACCGCTCTGATCGCCGGGCTGCTCAAGGCACTGCTCGACCGGGGCGTCGTCCCGCACACCAACGCGCGCGCCGTCGATCTGACTGCGGACGCGCTCGGGATCACCGGGGTGCGAGTCGAGTCGTCTGAGGGGGCTTTCCAGGTGCGGGCCCGCCGCGGAGTCATCCTCGCATGTGGTGGGTTCGAATGGGACTCGGCACTGGTGAGCGCTTTCCTGCGCGGGCCGATGCACGGCGCGGTGTCGCCGCCGAACAATACCGGCGACGGGCTGCGGATGGCGATGGCCCACGGCGCGGACCTGGCCAATATGGGCGAGGCGTGGTGGGTTCCGATCGTGCAGATTCCGGGCGACACGATCGACGGTAAGCCGCGCAGCCGAAGCGTCCGTCTCGAACGGACCCGGCCGCGAAGCATCATCGTCAACAGGGCGGGACGTCGATTCGTCAACGAGGCGGGCGAATACAACTCGATGGCCGGCGCTTTCCACTACCTCGACCCACGACTGGGTTACGTCAACGACCCGGCATGGATCGTGTTCGACGCCCTGCACCTCAAACGCTACGGGTTCCTCGGCGTCGAGCCTGACGGGCCCGTGCCCGACTGGTTCTGTCCGTCAGCGGATCTCGCGGAACTGGGCGCCAAGACCGGCATCGATCCGGACGGTCTCTCGCGCACTCTCGAGCAGTGGAACCGCAACGTGGGCGACGGCGTCGACCCCGAATTCGGCCGCGGGTCAAGCGCGTACGACGGCTACTGGGGCGACGACAGGGCCACCACTGCGGCGGCCAAGACGCTGGGGCCGATCGACACGGCGCCGTTCTACGCGGTGCCGGTGTCGGTCGGGGCCATGGGGACGAAGGGCGGACCGCGCACGGACCGCGACGGGCGGGTACTTCACGTCAGGGGGATGGCGATCCAGGGGCTCTATGCCGCGGGCAACGCAATGGCCGGTGTGACGGGCAAGGCCTATGGCGGTGCCGGTGGAACATTGGGCCCGGCAATGGTCTTCGGCTTGCGCGCCGGGCATGCCGCGGCGACGGGACGGTCGCTCGACGTATAGGGACCCGCCAACGAGCTGCACGATCTTGATCTCGACGAGTTGGCGGCGCGGTGGCGTGACCTCAGCAGTGCCGGCGCCGACCAAGCGCCGACTCTCGAGTACGAGTTCACGTTGTTCCTGGCGTCACCCTCGACAGCCACGTGGACGGCGAAGATCTCTACCGCCCGTTCATGCAGCTGATTGTCTCCAGAATCCGCCCGGTCGCGACGAGCCATCGAGCCGTCGAGTTTGTCGGGCGGCGGCGGCGTACCCGAACACGCGTTCGGCAGGGAGATGCCCCCGGATCCGGCTGCGCTGCCCAGCGCCGACGACACCGTCTTCTAGGCGGATTTGAGATCGTTGTTGTCCCCGTCAGGGGGCACATCGGATTCGTCGTACGGGACGTCGGGTTCGAATTCGTCGGCCTCCAGCGGCTCCTTGCCTGACACGTGACCGGATTCCGCGTCACCGGCCGAGGTTGAGCCGCTCTCAAGGGTGTCGACGCGTCCTCGCTCCGCGAACCAATCGCGCGCCAACAGCACCAAGCCGACCGCGGCCAGCGCGATCGCGGCGAACGCGATGATCGTGTTATCGAACACCACCGCCGCGGCCAGCAGCGCGATGCCCACAACGGCCACCGCCAGCACGACGGTCAACATCGATCGTTCCTCCTGAACGCCGCTCCGTACCCAGCCGGATACCCCATGGTCGCTCCGCCTGAACCATCGCGGGTGACTTCCACGCGACGATCAGAAAGCGTCAGATCACGCGCGACTCATGGCCTTGCCAGTACCGATCCCGCAAAAGACGCTTGTACAGCTTGCCGCTGGGGTCGCGGGGCAGTTCGTCGACGAAGTCCACGCTGCGAGGACACTTGTACGTCGCCAACTCCGAGCGGCAATAAGCGATCAGTTCCTCCTCGAGGTCCACGCCGGCGGGAACGGACTCGACAGGCTGTACGACGGCCTTGACGGCCTCCCCCATCTCGTCGTCCGGCACCCCGAACACCGCGACATCGGCCACGGCGGGATGGCCGGCGAGGACGTTCTCCGCCTCCTGCGGATAAATGTTCACACCGCCGGAGACGATCATGTGGGCCACGCGGTCGGTGAGGTACAGGTAGCCGTCCTCGTCGAGGTAACCCATGTCCCCAAGCGTGCGCCAACCCTGCGCGTTGGCCACCGACGCGGTCTTGTCCGGATCGTTGTGGTACTCGAATTCCCGGCCGCCACCGAAGTACACGACGCCGACGTGCCCTGCCGGCAGTTCCGCGCCGTCCTCGCCGACGATGTGGCACTGCTCGACGGGCCGGCCCACCGAACCGGGATGCGCGAGCCACTCCTGCGCCGAGATGAACGTCGAGCCGATATCCTCTGTGCCCGAGTAGTATTCGTCGATAATCGGGCCCCACCAGTCGAGCATCTGCCGCTTCACCGCGACTGGGCACGGTGCCGCCGAATGCATGACGTTGCGCAGGCTCGACAGGTCGTAGCGCCCACGCTCGGAGTCCGGGAGACGTAACATCCGGACGAACATCGTCGGGACGAACTGCGCGTGAGTGACCCGGTACCGCTCGATGAGCTCGAGACACTGCCGGGGGTCGAATCTCTCCATCACCACCACCGTGGCGCCCAGCCGGTGCCACGACATCGAAAACACCAGTGGCGCTGAGTGATACAGGGGAGCCGGGCAGAGATACACGACATCGGGCGAAGAGTTCGCCCCGAACAGGCCCCGTGCAATCTGGACGGGTGCAGACGTGGGATCGCCGAGCGGCGTGCCCGGCAGTGGCTTTCGCACCCCCTTCGGCCGGCCGGTGGTTCCCGACGAGTACAGCATCTCGCGGCCTTCGCACTCGTCGTCGAGCGGCTCAGCGGACTCCCCAGCGATCACCGAGTCGTAGTCCTCGAATCCCGACAGCGACGAGCCAACCACGACCGGCACCGATATACGTGAAAGATCCAACGCGGCAACGACGTCGGCCACCGCATCACTGACGACGAGCGCCGTCGCGCCGCAGTCGTCGAGCACGTACTGCACCTCGCCCGAGCGGAGATGGCGGTTGATCGCGGTGTAGTACAGGCCGGAACGCTGTGCGGCCCAAGCGACTTCGAGGAAGGCGGCGCGGTTGTCCATCAGGATCGCGATGTTGTCCCCCACCCGCAGGCCGCGCGACCGCAACGCCCGAGCGAATCGCGCCGATCGTTCTTCGAGCTCCCAATACGTCACCACCTCGCCGCTCGACGCCATCACGATGGCCGACTTGTCCGGCGTGCGGGCCGCATGCCAGCCGGGCGTCATCTCGGCGGGTCCACGTCTAACAGACTCTCGCACCAGCACGTCGGCCGCGGAGTAGGCATCCCGCCGACCTTCGGCGACCGCAGCGGCGAGGCGATCCAGCTCCGGGTGGGTGCGCAGCTTGGTCTGTGCCAGCGACAGGATCTGCGCCCGGGCCCGAGCGGCCCTGCGCGCGGGCGTGTCGCTGCGGTAGTGCGCGTCGATCGTCTCGACCAGCTGCGGCACGCCCTCACCCTGCGCAGCGACGAGCGGCAAGATCGGCGCGTGGGTTTCGGCCCGCAGATCCCTGATCGTCTGGTCGGCACCTTCGCGGTCCGCCTTGTTGACGACGACGATGTCGGCGACCTCGAGCAGCCCGGCCTTCGCGGCTTGGACCGCGTCGCCCGCACCGGGATTGAGAATCACCACGGTCGGGTCGGCAACCGCGGCGATCTCGATCTCGGATTGCCCGACCCCGACCGTCTCGAGCAGCACCACGTCGTAGCCGAGATCGGCGAGCAGCCGGATCGCAGCCGGTATCGCCGCTGCCAGCCCGCCCAGATGTCCCCTGGTGGCCACCGACCGGATTAGCACATGCGGGTCGTTGATGTGCGCGGCCATCCGGATCCGGTCGCCCAGCAGAGCCCCACCGCTGTACGGCGAGGATGGGTCGACCGCGAGCACCGCCACGCGCAGGCCCTGCTCACGGTAGGCGCCGACGAGCGCCGCGATCGTCGTCGACTTGCCCGCACCGGGCGGGCCGGTGATGCCGACGACGCGGGCGGTCGACTGGCCGAGCGCCGACAGCACCTCGTCGCGGCGTGCGCTCTCCACGAGGCTGAGCAACCGGCCCGCCGCCCGCGTGGAACCGGCTCGCGCCGCTGCGATGAGCTCCTGAATATCCCGCATCGGATGAGAATCTACGGGGCGGGGACCTCGATGACGGTCGCCGAACCCATTCCTCCGCCGGCGCACATCGCCGCGACGCCGATTCCGCCACCGCGCCGGCGCAGTTCGTGTACCAGCGTCACCAGCATGCGCGCGCCCGTGGCAGCCACCGGGTGGCCCAGCGAGCAGCCGCTGCCGTTCGGGTTCACCCGGTCGGGGTCGATGTCGAGCAGCTTTGTGGTGGCCACGCACATCGACGCGAAGGCCTCGTTGATCTCGAACAAGTCGACCTCGCCGACCGAAAGGCCAGCGCGCCCAAGCGCTTTCGGGATCGCCTCGACCGGTGCCAGCCCTGTGATCGCTGGATCGACCCCGACCGACGCCCAGGCCCGCACCGTGGCCAGCGCGGGCAGCCCCAGCCGATCACTGGCAACTGCGAGCACCGCCGCGCCATCGTTGGCGCCGCACGCGTTGCCCGCGGTGATCGAGAAGCCCTCGATCTCGGGGTGCAGCGGCTTGAGCGCGGCCAACTTCTCGAGAGTGGTGTCGCGGCGCGGGTGCTCGTCGACCTCGAAAAGCCCGTGCGGCGTTTCGATCGGCACGATCTCGTTCTTGAACCGACCCTCGTCGATGGCCTGGACCGCCTTGCGGTGCGATCCCAGGGCCCAGGCGTCCATCTCCTCGCGGCTGACGCCCGCCTTGACGGCCGCGTTCCACCCGACCGTGATCGACATGTCCATGTTCGGGGCGTCCGGCCGGTCGGGATGGGTCGGCGGGAACCAGGCCGCGGGCTCGCCGCCGATGATCCTGCTGAACCGCGGCGACGTCGACGCA
The DNA here is from genome assembly GCA_050262635.1 of Candidatus Sericytochromatia bacterium. GTDB lineage: Bacteria > Actinomycetota > Actinomycetes > Mycobacteriales > Mycobacteriaceae > Mycobacterium. The sequence continues at coordinate 6,812 of JBLNEK010000152.1, forward strand.
GAGTTGACGCCGCCGGCGATGACGAGCTCGTCCATGCCGGCTTTGATGCTGGCGGCGGCGCCCTGCGCCGCGGCCTGCCCCGCTGCGCAGTGGCGGTTCTGGGCCAGCCCCGGCACGTTCGTCAGCCCCGCGGTCAGCGCCGCGTGACGCGCGATGACGCCGCCGCCGTACAGCCCCTCTCCAAGGATCACGTCGTCGACCGGGTGGCCGTCGAGGTCGGCGGCGATGGCGCTGACCACGTGATGCGCCAGCTGGTACGCGTCGGTGTCGCGCAGGGTTCCCTTCATCGCAGTCCCGATGGGCGTGCGCAGTGCGGACACGATCACGGCTTCAGGCATGGGTGGTCTCCAAGATTCCAGGCAGTTATGAGAATGCTATTCTCTCAGGCTGAGAGTGTCAGTTGCAAGAAGGGGAATCATATGCAGATCAGCGGGAGCTCCGCGATCGTCGTCGGCGGCACCGGAGGTTTCGGTGAAGCCACCGTCCGCCGGCTGCATGGCGCGGGCGCGAAGGTGGTGGTCGCCGACGTCGCTGACGACAAGGGCAAATCGCTGGAAAGCGAGCTCGGCATTCGTTATGTGCACGCCGACGCGACGAGCACCGACGACCTCGATGCCGCGCTCAAAGAGGCGGAATCGTTTGGCCCCCTGCGTATTTCGGTCGACTGCCACGGCGGCCCGGCCAGCGGCGGCCGACTGGTCGGCCGCGACGGTTCCCCGCTGGACCTCGCCGGATTCAAGACGACGATCGAGTTTTATCTGACCGCGGTATTCAACGTGATGCGCCTGTCGGCGGCGGCGATCGCGCGTCAGGAACCCCTGGACAGCGGCGCTCGCGGTGTGATCGTCAACACCGCCTCCATCGCCGGCTACGAGGGCCAGATCGGCCAGCTCCCCTACTCCGCCGCGAAGGGCGGCGTCATCGGCATGACGCTCGTCGCGGCCCGCGACCTCTCTCCCCTGGGCATCCGAGTCGTCACGATTGCGCCCGGCATGTTCCTCACACCCGCGTACCCGGTGCCCGCCGAGCAGCTCGAGGCGCACTGGGGGCCGCAGATCCCGTTTCCGAAGCGGATGGGCCAGCCGTCGGAGTACGCGGCCATGGTGGCCAGCATCGTCGACAACGACTACCTCAACGGCGAAGTGATCCGCCTCGACGGGGCATTGCGATTCGCCCCGAAGTGACGGGCTCACTCTCCGGGAAGGTCGCCTTTGTCGCGGGCGCGAGCCGGGGCGTCGGCGCCACGATCGCGGCTGCGTTGGCGACCGAAGGTGCGGCGGTTGCCGTTGCTGCGCGCACCGAGTCGGAGGGGCGGCTGCCCGGGACGATTCACGAGGTCGCCGAGCGGATCGTCTCCGCAGGTGGCCGGGCGCTTCCCGTGCGGTGCGACGTCACCGATGAAGACTCAGTGAACGACGCGGTCGCGCGGACGCTTTCGGAGTTCGGCGGCATCGACATCCTGGTGGCCAACGCGGGTGTGTTGTGGTTGGCGCCGATCGAGTCGACGCCGCTGAAGCGATGGCAGCTGTGCTTGAACGTGAATCTGACCGGCACGTTCTTGGTGACGCGCGCGGTCATCCCACATGTCCGTGCGCGCGGTGGCGGCTCTCTGCTGGCGATCACCACGACGGGGGTGACCATGCCCGGGGCGAATGCTTACTGGGTGTCGAAGGCCGGCGTCGAGCGGCTATATCTCGGGCTTGCCGACGACCTGAGGGCAGACAACATCGCGGTGAACTGCCTCAGCCCGTCGCGGGTGGTGCTCACCGAGGGATGGCTCGCGGGCGGTGGCGGACAACAGGTCCCGCCGGAGATGGTGGAGCCGCCCGAGGCAATGGCGCAGGCGGCTGTGCTGCTCGCCTCTCAGGACGCGTCTGGGATCACCCGCACGATTCAGCGGTCCGAAGAGCTGGTACCGCCTGGCTAGCCGCTGATTCCACGCGAATGTGAATCTGACGACGCTTTACCCGCGTGTCGCGTCGCTGATCGCACTGTCGGCGAAATGGCGGGTCGCAGTTAAGGTTTCGGCGCGTTCAGCCGCTCGACGATCTGGCGGAAGTCGTCGGTCTGGAAGGACTGCTCCTCGGCAGCGTTGGCATAGTCCAGGGTGTTCAAGACCGCACGCTCGACGTGCATGTTGAGCATCCGCTTGGTGCTCTCGACGGCTTGGCGCGGCAGTTCCATGATCTTCTTCGCGCAGGCGATCGCCTCCGAAAGGGGATCGGCGACAACGTGATTGGCCAGACCAATATCGACGGCCCGCTGCGCCGAGATGCGGGCACCCGTCAACGCATACTCCTTGGCCTGCAGCACGCTGATCTGCAGCGGCCAGGTCAGCGGACCGCCGTCGGCCGCTACCAGGCCCACCTGCACATGCGGGTCCGCCAGATACGCGCCCTCGGCCATGTACACGATGTCCGACAATGCGACCAGGCTGCAACCCAGCCCGACCGCCGGACCGTTCACGGCGGCCACCACCGGAATCCGCGTGCGCACCATGCCCAGGACGATCTCGCGACCGTGCAGGATGGTCTTGGCCCGTAGAGCCGGATCGCGCCGAATCTCGTCTAGGTAACCGAAGTCGCCACCTGCTGAGAATGCTCGCCCGTTGCCGGTGATCACCGCGGCCCGCGCGTCGCGGTCCTCGTTCAGTTGCGGCCACAGCCGAGCCAGTCCGCAGTGCAGGTCGTCGTTGACGGCGTTCAGCGCGTCGGGCCGGTTCAGCCTGATGATGCGCAGCGCACCGTCGGCCTCGACCTCGATCTCTCTTGGCATGTCGTACACGTCAGACTCCTAATCCGAGGATGCGCGAAGCGATGATGTTCTTCTGGATCTGCGAGGTGCCGCCCATCACGCTCTGGGCGCGGCTGTAGAGGTAGGCCGACAACAACTCCGGGTCCTGCGTGCCGCCGACGGCCAAGGCGGCATGCCCCACCGACTGCTCGACCCACGTCATCAGCAGCTTGTCCAGCGAGCCGTCGGGCCCGTGCGACATGCCGTCGAGCTGTTCGGACAGCCGCCGGCGCACGTGCAGCCGCAGCATCTCGGATTGCACTGCCGCCCAGGCCAAGTCGTCCGGGATGTCGCCGTCGACGCGCGTTGCCATCTGGCGCACCAGCTTTCCGTAGCGGGCGGAGTATCCGAGCGTCGAGGGTTCACGCTCGTGGCTGACGACCGTCATCGCCAGCGCCCAGCCCTCCCCCGGCGCGCCGACCATCTGATCCGCGCCGACCACCGCTCCGTCGAACAGCACCTGGCCGAATTCCGTTGTCACGCCGTTGATCATCTTCAACGGGCGCTGCTCGATGCCGGGCTGGTGCATGTTGACGATGAACGCCGAGATGCCCTTGTGCCGCGGCGCATCCGGGTCGGTGCGCGCCAACAGCAGGCACCAGTCGGCGACGTCGGAATAGCTCGTCCAGATCTTGTGGCCACCGACGATGTAGTCATCCCCCTCGCGGGTCGCCTTGGTGCGCAACGACGCCAGATCCGAACCGGCGCCGGGCTCCGAGAAGCCCTGGCACCACCGCTCGGTGCCGTTGATCATGCCGGGCAAGTACTTCCGCTGGAGTTCCTTGCTGCCATGTCGGGTGAGGCCGACAACCAGATATCCGAGGCTCGGCCGGGGTGGCGCGCCCGCGCGGGCGAGTTCCTCGTCGACGATGACGTCGTAAACCGATGGTAGCTCGTGCCCGCCGAACTCCTTCGGCCACGACAGCCCGAAAAAGCCTGCGGAGTACAGCGCCTGGTGCCACTCCCCTTGCCGCGCCCAGTAGTCGTCACCGGAAGCGGCGAACGCTCCGGCCTGCTCGCTCAGCCACGTCCGGAGGCGCTCGCGGAACGCGGCCTCGTCGGGCGAATCACGAAAGTCCAAAATCGATCTCCTTCAAGCTGACCGGAAACATCTCGGTCGACGTCAGCCCGCGTCGCAGGTACACGTGGGCGAGGCACTCCCACGTGTTGCCGATTCCGCCGTGCACCTGAATGGCGATCTCGCACACCGTGCGGGCGGCGCGCGAGCAGTACACCTTGGCGATGCTCGCCGCCCGCACCGCCTCGGCCGAGTCCAGCTCGTCGACCGCCCACGCGGCGTGCCGCAGCACGCTGATGGATCCCTCGATTAGCGCCAGCCCCTCGGCGAGCATGTGCGCCACCGCTTGGTACGAGCCGATCGGCTTGCCGTACTGCTCACGGATCTTCGCGTAGTCACACGCCAACGCGTGGGCACCGCGGGCCGTCCCGAGGATGTCGGCCGTGGTCGCTGTCACCGCGAGCGCACGGAAGCGGTCGCGATCCTCGCCGGACAGCTTCTCCATCACCGACGGGGCGGGCACCTGCGCCATCGCCCTCGTGAGATCGGCTGTGGCCACGCCCTTTTCGATCGCCGCCTCAGAGATTGTCGTTCCGGCCCGTCGTAACTCGTCGGTCAGGACGGGGCCGACGAACGGCACGTCCACGAGGCCGCGGCCGAACTCTTCGGCCACGATGGCGACTTCGACACCGGAGGCGCCGTCCGATCGCAGCGACCGCCAGCCCGTCGCGTCGACTGCCTTCTCCAACCGGGCGATCCGGCTGTCATCAGAGAGGTCCTGGACCGATGCGGGGCCAAGGTCGTCGGCGAGTTTGGCTGCGGCATCGCGCAATTGGCGCTGCTCAGGTGTCAGCCGGACGTCCATAGCTCTCCTTCAGGACTCTGCGTAGCACCTTGCCGGAGGGCAAGCGGGGCACCTCCGGCACGACGACGATGTCGGCCGGGCGCTTGTACGATGCCAACCGCTCACTGACAAACTCGATCAGCTTCGACGCATCGACGGACGTACTGAGCGCCACTGCGGCGACGATCGCCTCGCCGTTGACGGCGTCGGGTATCCCGAACACGGCACAGTCCGCGACGGCCGGATGGCTGTGCAGCACGCCCTCGACTTCCGCCGGCGCCACCTGAAAGCCGCGTACCTTCATCATCTCCTTGGACCGATCGGTGATCCTGAGGTAGCCGTCGGCGTCGACCCGGCCGACGTCTCCGGTGCGGTACCAGCCATCGGCAACCGCACCCGCCGTGGCTTCGGCAGGAAGGTAGCCGGCCATCAGCGATTCCGAGCGGGCCTGGATCTCGCGGTCCTCGCCTATCCGCAGGCTTACACCCGGCACCGGGCGGCCAACCGTGTCGAGCCGGACGTCGTCCAGCGGGCTGCAGGCGATCACCGGCAGTTCGCTCGTGCCGTACGCCGTTAGCCACCGCACGCCGGTTCGCCGTGTCACCTCTTCGGCAACACCGGGCGTCACGGGCGTGGCGCACCACATGATGTAGCGCAGCGACGACAAGTCAAAATCCTCCAGCCGCGGATGGGCCGCCAGTGCCAACGCGATCGGCGCGACGGCCATTTCGATCGTGATCCGATCGGCCGCAATGTGATTCAACATGACGTCGATGTCGAACCTGGGATGCAGCCGAAGCCAGGCGCCGGCGTCCAGCGCGGTCATAATGTTGAGCAGCCCGAGGATGTGCGATGCCGGCGTGACGATCTGGAGCCGGTCCGACGGCGTCATCTGCAACGCGCCGCGCCAGTGCCGGATCGCCGCCGCGAAGGACCGGTGGGTGTGCCGCACGGCCTTGGGGAGGCCGGTGGTGCCGGAGCTGAACACCAGGAGTGCGTCCGAGTCCGGGGCAGGGTCGTCGGACGAAATCCCGCCCGAGACCGGATCGTCGAGGTGCAGCATCGGCATCAACCCGGCCAGCAGCGAATGATCGCCGACCGCGTGATTCGGCTCGGTGAGCGCCAGCGCATGATCCAGTTCGGTGCGCTTCCACGTCGGACTCAACAACACCACCGCGGCGCCCAGCCGCCAGATCGCCCGCACCGCTGCGACGGACTCCGGCCGGTTCGACGACATCAGGGCGACCCGCTGGCCCGCGCGCACCCCGCGGTTACGCAGTCGGGCGGCGAGTCCGTCGGTCAACGCCTCGAGGTCGCCGCGGCTGTAGCTCCGCTCGCCGAATGCAAGCGCGGCGGTGCGAGTCAACATCGAGAGGATCCTACCGCAATTGAGAACCTGATTCTCTTATTGATAGAATCTTAATACCAGAGGGAGGGGCGGCATGGCGATCACCCACGTGTTCCACCGGGCCACCGTGGCTCGGATCATCAAGGAGACGCCTGACGCGCGCACGTTCGTGCTGACCCCCGACGAGCCTTTCCATTACCGGGCCGGTCAGTACTGCACGTTCCGGGTGACCGTCGGCGGCGAGGAAATGTACCGCTCCTACTCCATGTCGAGCGCACCCGAAACCGACGCGGAACTGGCCACCACCGTCAAGCGCGTGCCCACGGGCAAGGTGTCGAACTGGATGCTCGACAACCTGGTCGAGGGTGACGACGTCGTTTTGACCAGACCTGCCGGGACGTTCTGCCTGGACTCCAGTTCCGCACCGCTGCTGGGCTTTGCCGGCGGCAGCGGCGTCACGCCGATCTTGTCGCTGACCAAGAGCGCGCTGGCCACCACCAACCGAAAGGTGCGGCTGCTGTGCGCCGACCGCGACCGCCAGTCGGTGATCTTCGACGCGGCGTTGGACAAGCTGACCGAACGCTATCCCGACCGGCTCGAGGTGGTTCGTCACATCGACGCCGAGCGCGGACTGCTCGACGCCGCGACCGTGCGGATGTTCGTCGGTCCCGACGTCGACGCCGACTGCTACGTGTGCGGGCCGGAAGGCTTCATGGAGGTGGTGAAGTCCGCTCTGCCCGGCCCCGGACGGTTGTTCGTCGAGAACTTCGACATCGAGCCCAAGCCACATACGCCCGCCCCCGCAAGCGCCACCGTGCAGACCGGTGGCACGGTGACAATTCACCTCGAGCGCAAGAAGGTGTCGGTACCCCGAGTGGCCGGCGAGACCCTGCTGGAAAGCGCCCGCCGCGGTGGGCTGGCGCCGCCGTTCTCGTGCGAGGCGGGCAACTGCGGCACGTGCATCGCGAAGCTGACCGACGGCCAGGCGACCATGCGCAACAACGACGTGCTAGAGGACGACGAGATCGCCGACGGCTACGTCCTCACCTGCCAGGCCGTGCCCGACAGCGAGTCGGTGACCGTCATCTACGAGTGACTCCTCTCCTGGCGCGAGCAGACGCAAGAGCCCGCCACACGCCGAGCCGCGAGGTGCTTTTACGTCTGCTCGCGGAGGGAGGGGAGGACGTCGTTGTGCTCGCCCAGTTCCGGCGGCGGGCGATAGTCCGGGGAGTATCCGACGACTCGGATCGGGTTGCCGACGAGTTTGAAATCCCCTGCGCTGACGACGATCCCGGGGTCGGCCTCTAGCGCTTCCGGCAACGAGCGGACCGCCGCAGCGGGGATGCCGAGCGGCCGCAGCCGGGCCTCCCAGCTTTTCGCGGTGTCGTTCGCCAGCGCCTGCGTAACGACTGCGAGCACGTCGTCGCGCCGGGACACCCGCCGGGCCATGGTCTCGAACCCTTCGACGTTCGCCTCGGCCGCAAAGAGCTTCCAGAATGCATCGTGGGTGATGAACAGCGCAAGGTATCCATCGGCTGTCGGGAACAGTTGTGCCGGAACGTAATACGAGTGCGCACCGAAAGGATACCGGCGCGGCTCGACGGCGTCGTTGAGGTAGGCTGACGCGCGGTAGTTCAGCTGCGACAACATCACGTCCTGCAGGCACACATCTACCTGGCCACCGCGTCCCGAGACGATCTGCGCCAGCAGGCCCAGCGCAGCGGTCAAACCCGTCGAGTTGTCCGCGGATGAGTACCCGGGCAGCGTCGGCGGACCGTCGGGATCACCGGTGAGGGCGGCGATACCCGTCGCTGCTTGCACCACATAGTCGAACGCCGGTTCGTCACCACCGTCCAGACCGAAGCCCGTCAGCGCGACGCACACGATCTTGTCGTTGTACTGCTTCAACGTGTCATAGGTGAGCCCCAATCGGCGGATTGCCGATGGCTTCAAATTGACGAGCAGGGCGTGCGAATCGCTGACCAGCCCGTGCAAATCAGCTTGTCCCGCTTCGGAAGTCAGGTCCAGCACCACGCTGCGCTTACCGCGGTTGAGGCTGGCGAAGTAGCTGTCGCCGACCTGCCGCGAGATCTCCCCGCCCGGCGGCTCGATCTTGATCACCTCTGCGCCGAGGTCTGCCAGCATCATCGTCGCGTACGGTCCGGCCAGCATCGTGCCGACCTCGAGAACCCTTATCCCGGTGAGGGGTCCAGCCGTCATCGCACCTGCGCGGCGAGCTCCGCGATCACCTCACGGGTGCGCTTCTTCGACGCGACGAGCTCGTCGCGGTTGTCCCCGATCGGCAGCAGCCGCACCGACAAATCCGTCACACCGGCGTCCGCGAACCGTTTGAACCGCCCCAGAATCGACTCCTCGTCGCCGGCAGCGCACAAGTCGCCGACGCTGCGCGCGTCGCCGCGGTCGAGCAGCCGCTGATAGTTCGGCGATGTTTCCGCCTCGGCCAGAATCCGATTGGCCCAATCTTTGGCGGCCTCGATCTCCGAGTTGGCGCATAGGCACACCGGGATGCCGGCGACGATCCGCGGTGCGGGCCTGCCCGCATCGGCGGCCGCCTTCGTGATCTTGGGGGCGATGTGCTCGCCGATCGCACGCTCGTCGGCCATCCACAGCACGGTGCCGTCGGCGAGTTCTCCCGCGATCTGCAACATCACCGGCCCCAGCGCCGCGACCAGCACCGGCAGCGGTGGGTCGGCCCCAAGCACCGTCGGATTGTGCACGGTGAACGAGGCGTTCTCCACGTCGACGGGTCCTGGGCCGGCCAGCGCAATGTTGAGTACTTCGAGGTAATCGCGGGTGTAGGCGGCCGGCTTCTCGTATGGCAGGCCGAGCATGTCGCGCACGATCCAGTGATGTGACGGGCCGACGCCCAGCGCAGTGCGGCCGCCGGCCACGGCGTGCACGGAAAGCGCCTGGCGGGCAAGGGCGATGGGGTGCTGTGTCTGCAGCGGCACCACGGCCGTTCCGAGTTCGATCCGTGAGGTGTGCGCGGCCATCAACGCCACCATGGTCAGCGCGTCGAAGTCGTTGGGCACCTGCGGCATCCACGCGGTATCCAACCCGGCCGATTCCGCCCATTCGATGTCGGCGACCAGCTTGGAGACCTTGCGCGCCATGTCGCCGCGCTCAGCCCCGATCATCACGCCCAGTCTCATTTACCGCCCCGCTTCGCCCGCCCGAGTCTCATTGCCCGCCCCGCTTCGCCCGCCCGAACGTCATTGCCCGCCGCGCTTCGCACGCCCGAGCCTCATGCCGGACGCTCTCCTCCCGCCGCACGCCGCGCTGGACCGGTCACTCTGCCACCTTCTGTTCGGTCAGCGAACGCACTTCCCGGACAAGTACATCCAACGGCGTGCCCGTCGGAAACACCGCGGCAGCGCCGGCCTCCAACAGCTTCGGCACGTCGGCGTGCGGGATCGTGCCGCCCACCACCACGGCGATGTCTCCGGCGTCGGCTGCCCGCAATGCCTCGATCGTGCGTTTGGTCAACGCGAGGTGCGCGCCGGACAGGATGCTCAGCCCTACCAGTGCGACGTCTTCCTGCAATGCGATCGACACGATGTCCTCGATGCGCTGCCGGATGCCGGTGTAGATCACCTCGAAGCCGGCGTCGCGCAACGTGCGCGCGACGATCTTCGCGCCGCGGTCGTGTCCGTCCAGACCGGGCTTGGCGACGAGAACGCGAGCGCTCACCTTATCGCTCCTCGCGTACGCACCATCAGAACACCACCGGCTGCTGGAACTCGCCCCACACCTTTTTCAACGTGGAGACCATCTCTCCCACAGTGCAATACGCGTTGGCACAGTCGATCAGCTTGTGCATCAGGTTGTCGTCACCTTCGGCGGCACGCGACAACGCCGCGAGGGCGTCGGCGACTGCCACGCTGTCGCGCTCGGCTTTCACCTTGTTCAGGCGCTTGAGCTGCAGGTCGCGACCCTCGGCGTCCAGTTCGTACATACCGATGTCGTGTGGCGGTTCGTCGGACACGAACTTGTTGACGCCGACGACCGGCCGCGCACCGGACTCGATCTCCTGGTGGATGCGGAACGCCTCGTCGGCGATCAGCCCCTGAAGGTATCCGTCTTCGATAGCTCTGACCATGCCGCCGTGGCTCTCCAGGTCGGCCATGATCTCGATGATGCGTTCCTCGGTCGCGTCGGTGAGCGCCTCGACGAAGTAGGAGCCGCCGAGCGGGTCGGCCACGCGCGTCACGCCGGTCTCGTAGGCGAGGATCTGCTGCGTGCGCAGCGCCAGTGTCGCCGACTCCTCGCTGGGCAGCGCGAACGGCTCGTCCCACGCGGCGGTGAACATCGACTGCACGCCGCCGAGCACCGACGCCATCGCCTCGTAGGCCACCCGGACCAGGTTGTTCTGCGCCTGCGGTGCATACAGCGACGCGCCCCCGGCCACACAACCGGTCCGGAACATCGACGCCTTGTCGGATTTCGCCCCGTAGCGCTCCCGCACGATTGTCGCCCACCGACGACGCCCCGCCCGGTACTTCGCGATCTCCTCGAAGAAGTCGCCGTGCGTGTAAAAGAAAAACGAGATCTGCGGCGCGAACTCGTCGATGGTCATCCGGCCGCGCTCGACGACCGTGTCGCAATACGTCACGCCGTCAGCGAGGGTGAACGCCATCTCCTGCACCGCGTTGGCGCCGGCGTCGCGGAAGTGCGCGCCGGCCACCGAGATCGCGTTGAACTTCGGCACCTCGGCTGCGCAGAACTCGATCGTGTCGGCGATCAGGCGCAACGACGGCTCCGGCGGCCAGATCCACGTGCCCCGCGACGCGTATTCCTTGAGGATGTCGTTCTGGATCGTGCCGGTGAGCTTGTCTCGCGGAACGCCTTTGCGCTCGGCCGCGGCGACGTAGAAGGCCAGCAGGATTGCAGCGGTGCCGTTGATCGTGAAGCTGGTGCTGATGTTGTCGAGCGGGATCCCGTCGAACAGGATCTCGGCATCGGCGAGCGTGTCCACCGCCACGCCTACCCGACCGACCTCCTCGACGACCTCGGGGTCGTCGGAGTCATAGCCGCACTGGGTCGGCAGGTCGAGCGCAACCGACAGACCGGTGCCGCCCTGCTCGAGCAGGTAGCGATAGCGGCGATTGGACTCCTCCGCAGTGCCGAAGCCGGAATACTGTCGGAACGTCCACAGCCGTCCGCGATACCCCGAGGCGAAGTTGCCTCGGGTGAATGGGAACGTCCCCGGCGGGGGCGGCTCAGCGGTCCGGTCCTCCGGGCCGTAAACCGGCTCCAGGGGGATCCCCGAAGACGTTTTTACCTGGTCATCCATTGGTGGATACCGTACTTGCCAAAAATGAGAATGCCAATACCATCATTCGATAATGACACGGGCCGAAGCCCGATTTTCGATCATTGGGGAGGCAAATGGCCGACCACCGGGATCTGCTTGCCGACCGTACTCTCTTGATCTCCGGTGCGGGCCGTGGCATCGCCCTTGCGATCGGGATCGGGGCCGCGCGGCAGGGCGCGAACGTCGTGTTGCCGGCCAAGACAGACAAGCCGCACCCGACGGTGAGAAGATGCTGGCGGCTTCCCGCAGCCCGGAGATCACGGCCGACGCCGCCGTCGAAATCCTGTCGCGGCCGTCCCGGGAAGCCACCGGAGGTTGCCACATCGACGAGGAGGTGCTCGCGGCGGCGGGAGGTTACGACCTTTCGCGTTACGGCGGGGGGCCGCAGCCGATCCAAGACTTCTTCATCGGCTGACGTCCTCCCCTGGCGGAGGCCAGAGGATTAGACCCCGCAACTATCTCTATATGGCAGGAGAGCAAGGTTGAGGTTCACGGTTCGCAGACCGGCTAACGCCGAGGTCTCCCCGTGCTGTCACCGGCCGCCCGGCGGCGATGTCGCGTGGCACCGGCAGCGACAAGCGAAAGCGCCCCCAGCCGACCTTGGGCACCCAGACACGTTCATACCGGCGGCAATGCGTTCCGGCGAAAAACTTGCTCATCGCCTGCGCGAAATCCCGCAACGCCTGCCGCTGCACGGTTTGAGAGCCAGCCGCGAGCCAGTCGTGCTAGGCACGGACCGCAGTCAACTGGGCGCACTGCTCGTTGTCATGGGGCGCGCGACGCCCGGGCTGCCAATGCAGTTCCTGCTCGACGGCCAGATTCCACGCATGCCGAGCATGGCGACAGTGCTCGGCGAGCAACCCAGCCTGGTCGGCAGTCGGAGTCAGCCGGTATCTCGACACGCCCGCAACCTGGCGGCTACCACCGACAAGATGCCGAAAGGAGACACGGCGTTCCCTCCCCCAGCTGCAGCTGGCGGTTTCCACGTCGTGGCGGAAAAGTGAGCGAGATCCAGCGGACCGTCGAGCAGCGTGGTCTTTGGTACGAAGAGTTCGAGCCCGGTGTGCGGTACCTGCACCGGCCCGGCCGCACCATCACCGAGACCGACAACGTCCTGTTCACCACGTTGACGATGAACACCCAAGCGCTGCACCTCGACGCGGCGTGGTCTGACGAACAGCCGCCGTTTCATCAGCGGCTCGTGAACTCGATGTTCACGCTGTCCACACTCGTCGGCCTGTCGGTGGCTCAGCTGACCCAGGGCACGATTGTGGGCAACCTCGGCTTCAGCGAGATCGCCTTTCCCAAGCCGCTGTTCCACGGCGACACGTTGTATGCCGAGACGGTTGTGACCGACAAGCGTTTGTCGCGCACCCGCGAAGGCGAAGGAATCGTGACGTTCAGCCACGTCGGCCGCAACCAGCACGGCGACGTCGTCGCCAGGGCCACACGGCAGACCATGGTCCGTACGAAACCTGCTGCAGCACAATGACTCTGCAGCACGGACCCGCCTGGTTGTTCTGTCCTGCCGACCGGCCCGAGCGATTCGCGAAAGCTGCGGCCGCCGCCGACGTGGTAATCCTCGACCTCGAGGACGGAGTGGCCGCTGCCGACCGTCCGGGCGCCCGCCAAGCGTTGGTGGACAATCCGCTCGACCCCGCGAAGACCGTGGTGCGGGTCAACGCCACGGGCACAGCGGACTACGAGGCCGACCTCGAGACCCTGGACCGAACCCGGTACACCACGGTGATGCTGCCGAAATCCGAGTCGGCGCAACAGATCAGCGCGCTCGCTCCGCGACAGGTCATCGTGCTGATCGAAACACCGCTGGGGGCGCTCAACGTCGCCGAATGCGTTCGCGAAGGCAACGCAATCGCGGTGATGTGGGGTTCGGAGGACCTGTTCGCCGCGCTGGGCGGCACCGCCAATCGTAATGCCGACGGGACACTGCGTGACGTGGCCCGGCACGTGCGGTCCACCGCTTTGCTTGCGGCCAAGGCATATTCGAGGCTGGCGCTGGATTCGGTGTACCTCGACATCAAGGATCTCGACGGCTTGCGCGAAGAGGTCGACGATGCCGTCGCGGTCGGCTTCGACGCGAAGGTAGCGATCCACCCGAGCCAGATCCCCATCATCCGGGCCGGCTACCAACCCGAGCCCGAGCAGGTCGAGTGGGCGAGACGCGTCGTAGCGGCTGCGCGCGAGAATCGCGGGGTGTTCCAGCTAGACGGCATGATGGTCGACATGCCCGTTCTGCGGCGTGCCCAGCAGATCGTCAAGCTGAGCGAACGATGACCCCGCAATGGCGGCGGTTCGCGCGCGAAGCCCAGCACTACGGCGCACCCGAAGGCGACTACGCCGAGCTGTGGCAGTGGTCGGTCGACAACCCGGCGCGGTTCTGGCGGGCAGTGTGGGAGTACTTCGACGTTCCGGGTTCGGCTCCCGCGGACGGCGACGACGGCATCCTCGCACACGCGTCGATGCCTGGAGCGCGATGGTTTCCAGGCGTCTCGCTGAACTACGTCGACCTGGTCCTGCGGCACGCGCAGCGCGACGGCGCGGCGATCGTCGGCATCGACGAATCGGGTGCCCGGACCGAGATCGGCTGGCGGCAGCTTCCCGGGCAGATCGGCGCGGTCGCACGTGAACTGCACCGCCTTGGCGTAGGCCAAGGCGACACCGTCGCCGCCTACCTACCCGACGTCGCCGAGGCGATGGTCGCATTCCTGGCCACTGCGTCGGTCGGGGCGACCTGGTCGTCATGCGGGCAGGACTACGCTCCCGAGGGCGCCGCGTCGAGACTCTCACAGCTGCACCCGAAGGTGTTGTTCACCGCCGACGGCTATCAGCACAACGGCCGCTGGATTGACAAGCGGGAGCACACTTCTGAGCTTGCTCGGCTGCTCGACGGCCCGGTCGTGATAGTGATCGGCGGCAAGGATTACCGCGACATCGTCGCTTCGCGCGCCGATCCCGTCGTGCAGCCGGTGCCGTTCGACCACCCGCTGTGGGTACTGTTCAGTTCAGGCACCACGGGGCGGCCCAAGGGCATCGTGCACGGACACGGCGGGATCGTGCTCGAGCACTTGAAAGCCGTTGCGCTGCACGCCGATCTCGGACCGGACGACGTGTTCTTCTGGCAGACCGCACTGTCGTGGATGATGTGGAACTTCCGTCTGTCGGGGCTGCTTTGCGGATCGACGGTGGCGTGCTACAGCGGCCACCCGCTGTGTCCGAGTCCCGACCGGCTGTGGCAGCTGGTTGCCGACGAGCGCGTCACCTACTTCGGCACCAGCCCGGGCCATCTGCTGGCGTCACGCAAGGCCGGCCTGAAGCCCGGCTCCGAGCACGACCTGACCCGGCTGCGCACGATCGGCAGCACCGGATCACCGTTGGCGGCCGACCTGTTCGAGTGGGTCCATTCGAATGTCGGCGAGCACGTCACGGTGTCGTCGATTAGCGGCGGCACCGACGTCTGCACCGCGTTCGCCGGCGGAACGCCGGAGGTCCCGGTGCTTGCGGGTGAACTCGCGACACGTTATCTCGGTGTGGCACTCGACTGCTGGTCACCCAAGCGAGAATCGCGGCTGAACGAGGTCGGCGAACTGGTGATCACCAAGCCGATGCCGTCGATGCCGGTCGGGTTCTGGAACGACGAGAACGGCTCAAAGTACCGCGCCGCGTATTTCGACCATCATTGGGAGGACGGGCCGGCGCCGGATGTGTGGCGGCACGGCGATTGGATCACGTTGACCGACCGAGGCTCTTTGATCTTTCACGGACGCAGCGACGCGACGCTCAACCGGCATGGCATCCGCATGGGATCGGCGGACATCTACGAAATCGTCGAGGCGATCGACGAGATCAGCGAGGCATTCGTCGTCGGGATCGACGGCCCGGACGGCAAGTACTGGATGCCGCTGTTCGTGACTCTGGCACCCGGTAGGCACCTCGATGACGCGCTGATCGCTCGAATTCGCAACGAGATACGTACGAAGCTGTCGCCGCGCCATGTGCCGGACGAAGTTATCCAGGCACCGGGAATCCCACATACCCGCACCGGAAAGAAGCTCGAGGTGCCGATCACCGGGATCCTGGCGGGGCGGACGGACGTCGCGGTCGACCCGCGCGCGATCGACAACCCGGATCTTCTCGACTGGTATCAGGATCAGGGCAAGCGCCACACCTGGTGAGCGCAGTTCAGGCAGGATGGCTTCGCGTGACGACAACTGGGCTCGACGTACTCTTTGGACTCACTGACAAGGTTGCCGTTGTCACCGGTGCTGCCAGTGGGATCGGCGCCGGGATCGCCACGGTCTTGGCCGAGGCGGGCGCAACTGTCGTCATCGCAGACCGCGACGGTCAGGGGTCCGAACGCCAGGCCGCAGCTCTGGCGGATGCGGGTCTGCAGTCGGTGGCCATCTCGCTGGATCTGGCCGATGAGGATTCGGTAGTCGCGGCGAGCGCCGACATCATCTCCGAAGTGGGTGTTCCCTGGTTGCTGGTGAACAACGCGGCAGTGCAAGATCGAGAGCCGCTGTTGGAGGCGACTTCCTCGGAGTGGGACCGAGTTCATGCAGTCAATGTGCGCGGCGCATTTCTCCTGACCCGCGAAATTGCCCGCGTGATGGCTGCAGAGCAGCGAGGCGGTCGGATAGTGAACATCGCATCGAACGCGCTGCGCGGGGGCCTCGTCAAAGGACTGGCCGCATACGCCTCGTCCAAAGGGGCATTGGCGGCCCTAAGTCAAGTGAGCGCTTTCGAGTTGGCCAAGCATCAGATCACCGTCAATACGATTCTGCCCGGAGCAGTCATTACGCCCGGTGCCATCAATGCGAGAGGAACCGTGACGGACGGTCCGGCAACGCGTCAAACACCGTTCGGTTTTCAAGAGCCGCGTGAAATCGGTGCCGCGGTCCTGTACTTCGCGTCTGCCGCGGCGCGGCCCGTCACCAATCAAGTGCTCGCAATCGATGGAGGCTTCTCCATCAGCTAGTTCGGCCAATGGCTACGTATCCGCGCTCAGGCTGTCGGATGCGGAATTTGGGAAGCCAGATCGGAAGCCGACCGTCGAAGTCGGGCATCCCGCAATCCGCGGGTCAGGTCAGGTGCTTTGCAAGAAATGCAAGAATCCGTCGCCACGCGTCCTCGGCCTCCGGCTCCGAATACCGCAAGCCGCTGATGCGCTCCACGGTCTGCAACGGCGCCGGAGTGCCCCAGTCGTTCATGAAGCTGTGTCCGACGTTCGGATACTCCTTGACGTCGTGAGGGACATCGCCCTCGGTCAACAGCGTCTCCAGCTTGGCCGCCGCGCCCTCAAGCATGCGGTCCTGCCCGCCGTAACTGGCGACCATTGGGCATGAGCGGCGAAGTGCCTTAACGTCTTTCGGCCACACTCCGTAGTTCGGAGCGGCCGCGTCGAATACCCCGCGGGGGGCCAACAGCAGGCAGAACCCGCCACCCATGCAGAAGCCGACGATGCCCACCTTTCCGGTGCACCGGTCTTCTGCGACCAGATGATCGCGGGCCGCAATGACGTCGTCGACGGCCGGTCCGCTGCCGCTCTGCAACGCCCGGAACGTCTTGATTACGCACAGCGGCTTCACTCCGCGCCGGTACAGCGCTGGTGCGAGCGCGAGGTAACCGTTGGACGCGAAGCGGTCGGTGATGCGCCTGGTGTCCTTCGTCATCCCGAACGCGTCGTGGACGACGACCACCGCGGGCCAGGGCCCGTCGCCCGACGGGACCGCGAGGTATCCAGGCAACGGCCCGGCGGGGCAAGGGTATTCGATGACGGGCATGGTAGTCTTCTCCCTTCCGCGAGCAGACGCAAAAGCGCCCCACTCGCCGGCGTGTCGGGTGCTTTTGGGTCTGTTCGCGCGGATCAGAGGCGGGTCAGAGCGTGAGGATCGTCGCGGCCGCGGTGCCGGGTGCTCCGTAGACCTGCGCGAAACCCACCCGCGGCTCCCCCGGCACCTGGCGCTCGCCGGCCTCGCCGCGCAACTGCCGCACCAGCTCGTGCACCTGCCGCAGCCCCGACGCGCCGATCGGCTCACCGTTGGCGATCAGCCCGCCGTCGGTGTTGACAGGCATCGACCCGCCGATCTCGGTGGCGCCGTCGGCCAACAGCTTCTCCTGGTCGCCGTCGGCGCAGAATCCCGCCTCAGCCATGTGGATCACCTCTGCGCCGGCGTCGGTGTCCTGCAATTGGATCACGTCGACGTCTTCCGGCGCCACGCCTGCCGCCTCGAACGCGGCCTTGGACGCATACACCGTGGGCGAGACGTCCTCGTCGAGCGGAGCCGACGTCGCATGCACCTCGTAGGCGCCGTAGCGCCGAGTGCGAATCTCGGCCGCCCGCAAGTACACCGGCTTCGACGTGAATCGGTGCGCGATGTCCGCGCGGCACATGATCACCGCCGCTGCGCCTTCGTCCGGAGCGCAGAACATGTACTGCGTCAGCGGGTAGTTCAGCACAGCCGAGTTGAGGATCTCCTCCTCGGAAATGGGCTTGCGCCGGAACGCGTTCGGGTTCAGCGCACCGTTACGAAAGTTCTTCGCAGCCACCTTGGCCAGCGTGGCCTGCGAGATGCCGTGCTCGTGGATGTAGCGGTTGGCCTTCATTCCGAAGAACTTGGTGGTGACGAACTGCCCGTTTTGCGCATACCACTGGGGCAGCGCCAGTTTGGCCGGATCGTCGGTGAACGCGCCGCGGGGATGCTTGTCCAGCCCGACCGCAATGCCGATGTCGTACTTGCCCAAGCGGATCGTGTCGGCGCACACCTGCGTTGCGCTGGCCGCGGTGGCGCACGCGTTGAACACGTCGGTGAACGGGATCCCGGTGAGTCCGACGAGACGGGTCACCGCATCCGGGTTGGACACTTCGTAGCTGCCACCGACGCCGAACTGGATGTCCTTCCACTCGATACTCGCATCGTCGAGCGCAGCCTGGATCGCCTCCGCACCCATCTCCATCGCGGTCTTGTCGAACCGTCCGAACGGGTGCAGACCCACGCCAATGATCGCAACGTCGTTCATGGCTGACAGCTCCTTGTCACAGTGGCCGGAAGGCGAACGTCACAACCTCGTTGCCCTCGTCGTCGGTGTTCAACGGGACCATGGTCAGCTCGACGTCCATTCCGAACTCGAGCCTGGCCGGGTCGTTCTCGGTGAGCCGGCCCTCGACGCGGATCACGTCGTCGAGCTGGACGAGGCCCACCCCGAACGGGACGAAGTCCTTACCGGTCGGCCCGGCGTAGGGCGGCCCGGGCGGAAAGCCCTGCGTGGTCCACGCGACGAGCGTGCCCTGCCGCGGCAGCAGCAGCTCGCCCATGCCGGCGGCGCTGCACCGGGGGCAATGGTCCTGCCTGGGGAAGGCGGTCGCACCGCAGGCACCGCACTTACTGCCGATGAGCTGTGGGTTCTCCGATGGCCAGGTCGAGATCTCGGGGGCGAGCGCCTTCTGCATCGAGCGATCCTCCGTAGGTCAACTGCCGGAATCGTATAGTGCCATTACTCTAAATCGGAAATCAGGTTCTCGCACTGGGCCCCAAGATGTAGTGGCCATCGCCGGGGTCGTGGTACCAGCCTGATGCGGCTGCGGTCCCGCCGTCGACGTGGATCGTCTGGCCGGTGACGTAGGAGCTCAGGGCAGACGCAAGGAACACCGCGGCCCCGGCCAACTCGTCGACGTGCCCGGGGCGGCCCATCGGGATCATCAAGCTGGTGTGCTCGGCGAAACCCGACGTGGCCATCGCGGAGATCCCCTCGGTAAGCGTCAGGTCGGGAGCCAGCGCGTTGACCCGGATTCCGAGCGGAGCAAGTTCCAGCGCGGCCGTCTTGGTGAAGTTGACGACGCCGGCCTTGGCGGCCGCGTACGCGGCATAGCCCGGTGCGGCCCGGACCCCTTCGATCGACGTCACGTTGATGACGCTGCCGCCCAGCCCCGCGTCGACCATCGCGCGGGCCGCACGCTGAGTGCAGAGCAGCACGTGCGTCAGGTTCGAGCGGATCAGCGCGTCCCAGCCGTTCGGGGACGTGTCGAGCAGTGCGGACCAGAACACGCCGCCTGCGTTGTTCACCAGAACCGTTGGCACGCCGAGCTTTTCGACGGTAGCAGCTAGCGAGGTGTCGACCTGGTCGGCGTAGCGCACGTCCGTGACGCACGCCAGCCCGCCCGTCTCGGACGCCGCTGACTCGGCCGAGTCGCGGTCTTTCTCCCACACCGCGACACGGGCGCCGTATTCGGCGAAGGCGGCCGCGATGCCGCGCCCGATTCCACGTCCGCCGCCGGTCACCACCGCCACCCGGCCGTCGAGGGCCACGGCGTCGCGCTTGAGCACCATCAGGCAGCCATCAGGCTTTGTCGATCACTTGCTCGCCGAAGGCGGCGATGGCCTCAAGCGTGTGGTCGAGGCTGTCACCGGGCAGTGCCACCTGGACCCAGGTCACGCCGATCGCCGCGAGCTTGTCCAGGCCGGTCAGGTACTCATCGGCGTAGAAGTCGGGCCGGCCCGGGCTGCCGCCGGCGAAATTGTTGAAGCTGACGTCGATCGCCGACCAGTCGCGGCCGGCGTTCTCGCACCGGCGTCGTAGATCGTCGATGCCGTCGCGGAGCCGCTCGATGGTGTCCATCGCCGCCGTCCCGGCCGTGTTGGCCAGGTGAGCCGGCGCCGCGAACGGGCACCAGCCGTCGCCGTGGTCGGCGACGCGACGGCGGGCCCGGCCCGTGTTGCCTCCGATCCAGATCGGTGGATGTGGCCGGCTGGTGGGCAACGGGTGCGCGGTGATTCCGCGGGCATTGAAGTGCCTGCCCATGAACGTGACGTCGTCGGTGGTCCAGATCGCCCGGATCCCCTCGAGCGCCTCATCGAACAGGTCGTTGCGTTCGTCGAATTCGACGCCCAGAGCGGCGAATTCGCGCTTCAGGTAGCCCGCTCCTACCGCGAGCGTGAACCGGCCGCCCGCCAGCAGGTCCAGCGTTGCGCCGGCCTTCGCGACCAGGAACGGGTTGCGGTAGGGCAGCACGACGATGTTGGGGATCAAGCGAATTGTCGACGTGCGCGCGGCGGCGAAGCCCATCGCCACGAACGGATCGAGCGCGTCGTGGCCCCCTGCCTCGAGCCATCGCTGCGACGGTGCCGGGTGATCGGTGAAGCCGAAGCCGTGGAACCCGGCGGCCTCGGCCGCTTCGGCGACCCGTGCCACGCCGGGGCCGGAGACCAATTCCGGGTTGTACGGGTGGCTGATCATCGGATGCGTGATCGTGTAGCGCATCGGTCCCCTGCCCTCGGCGGCGGTTACGTCATTACCGTCGGATGGTAACGTCATTCTCATGACAGCGGCGTCGCTTCTCAAGCCCGGCACGGGGCTGCCGCGGGGCGTGCAAGGAGCCGCCGATCCGCATTTCTCGAGCGTCGTGCGGGTGTTCAGCCAGCTCTTTCCCGGCCGACGGTTCGGCGGCGGCGCGCTATGCGTCTTCATCGACGGCCGGCCAGTCGTCGACGTCTGGACCGGATGGTCCGACCGCGCGGGCCAGGTGCCGTGGTCGGCGGACACGGGTGCGATGGTGTTCTCGGCGACGAAAGCGGTGACTTCGACAGTCATCCACCGACTGGCCGACCGGGGCCTGCTGGACTACGACGCGCCCGTCGCCGACTACTGGCCCGAGTTCGGCGCGAACGGCAAGTCCGACATCACGATCCGCGACGTGCTGCGTCACCGCAGCGGTCTGTCACACCTGAAGGGTGTGAGCAAGATCGAGTTGATGGACCACTATCGGATGGAGGAGCGGCTCGCCGCGGCGCCGGTCGACCACCTGCGCGGCGCACCTGCCTACCATGCGCTCACCTACGGCTGGCTGCTGTCCGGGCTGGCGCGGGCGGTCACCGGCAAGGGCATGCGCGAGTTGTTCCGCGCCGAACTCGCGCGCCCGCTGAACACCGACGGTTTGCACCTCGGCAGGCCACCGGCCGATTCGCCGACCACCGTCGCGCAGATCCTTGCGCCGCAAAGCACCAGAGCCAACCCGGTCTTCAACTTCTTGGCCCCCAGAGTGGCCGGCTTGCCGTTCTCGGGCGCATTCGGCTCGATGTACTTCCCCGGAATCAAATCCTTTGTGCAAGGCGACATCCCGTTCCTCGACGGCGAAATCCCGGCCGCCAACGGCGTCGTCACCAGCCGCGGGCTGGCCAAGATGTACGCCGCGGTGGCCAACGAGGGCCGCGTTGACGGGAAACGTTTCCTGTCAGCCGAGATGGCGCGGGGTCTGGTCGGCAAGCCGCGAATCATGCCCGACCTGAACATGGTCGTGCCGATGCCGTTTCACCTCGGCTACCACGAGTCGCCGATTCCCGGCCTGCTCAAGGGTTTCGGCCACATCGGCCTCGGCGGAACGCTCGGGTGGGCCGACCCGGCGACGGGCAGCGGATTCGCCTACATCCACAACCGCCTTCTGACGCCGATGGTGTTCGACATGGCGTCGTTCGCGGTGCTGGCCCGGCCGCTGCGCACCGCGATCGCCGCCGCACGAGATTCCGGCCCGCAGAGCGTGCCGGACTTCGGAGCGCCCTACCCCAAGCCTGCGCCGAGACGCGCAGCCAAGCGCACCGCAGTAACCGTCTAGTCCGCCCGTCTAGGTCGAGGCCTGCTGCGGCGCATAGCCCAACGTGCCCTTGATCTCCAGGTACTCGTGGAAGCCGAACTCGCCCCATTCGCGCCCGTTGCCACTGTGCTTGTAGCCGCCGAACGGCGCATTGAGGTCGAAGTTGTGGTTGATCGCGACATTGCCCGCCCGGATGCGGCGGGCGATCTCACGCGCCTTGTCCAGATCGGCTGAGGAGACGTAGCCGGACAGGCCGTAGTCGGTGTCGTTGGCAATCTCGACCGCCTCGTCGACGGTGTCGTAGCCGATGATGCACAGCACCGGCCCGAAGATCTCCTCGCGGGCGATCGTCATGTCGTTCTTCACGTCGGCGAACACGGTCGGCTTGACGTAGTAGCCGATGTCCCGGCCGTCAGGCCGCCCCGGGCCCCCGGTGACCACGGTGGCGCCCTCGTCGATTCCCTTCTGCAGCAGGCCCTGGATCTTCTCGAACTGCGCCTTCGACGCCACCGGGCCGATCGCAGTCTTGTCGCCCGCGTCGCCGACCTTGACGTTCTCCGCTACCTGGCGGGCAAGCGAAATAGCTTCGGCCATCCGGGAATTGGGCACAAGCATGCGGGACGGGGCGTTGCAGCTCTGGCCGGAGTTCACCATCATCACCGACACGCCGCTAGTAACGCTCTGGGCGAAGGCGTCGTCGTCGAGCACGATGTTCGGGCTCTTCCCACCCAGCTCCTGGGTGACCCGCTTCACCGTCGCCGCAGCATTCTTCGCGACATCGATACCCGCGCGGGTGGACCCGGTGAACGACACCATGTCGATGTCGGGGTGGCTGGAGATGGCCGCACCGACGACCGGGCCAGTGCCGTTGACCATGTTGTAGACGCCGGCCGGCACTCCTGCGTCGTCGATGATCTCGGTGAAGATGTAACCCGAGTAGGGCGCCACCTCGGACGGTTTCAGCACCATCGTGCAGCCGGTCGCCAGAGCCGGAAACACCTTGCACGCAATCTGATTGACCGGCCAGTTCCACGGCGTGATCAGTCCGCAGACCCCGATCGGCTCCTTGACCACCAGCGTGGAGCCGTGCGGCTCCTCGAACGTGAAGTTCTTCAGCACTTCGATGGCCGACGTGAGGTGACCGAGGCCCATGTTGACCTGCGGGCCCGCGGCCAGCGACCGCGGCGCACCCATCTCCTCGTGGATTGCGTCGGCGAGGTCACCGGCCCGCTTCTGGTACTCGGCGAGGATCGACTGCAGCAGCTCCAGCCGCTCGTCGCGGCTGGTCTGCGAATAGGTGGCGAACGCACGCCGCGCGGCCTTGACGGCCTTGTCGACGTCGGCCGCCGATCCGGCCGAGATGTGACCGGAAACCTCCTCGGTGGTCGGGTTCTCGACGTCGAGGATGTTGGGCTCGATGGGGTCGACCCACATGCCGTCGATGTAGAACTTCAAGTATTCGCGCATGGTTTCCGCCTTGTCTCTTCGCGCAAGCGCTCTCGGCCTTCCGCTTACTGCGTGCCTTCTGCATACCACGTTCTGAACTCGGCGTAATTAGGCATCTCCTCCGAATTGGCTTTCGGGTCGATGCAGACGTGCACCACCGCCGTCCGGCCGCTGGCGTAGGCCCGCTTGATCGCCGGGCCGATGTCCTCTTCGCGCTCGACGTATTCGCCGTGGCAGTCCAGACCTTCGGCGATCTTGTCGAACCGCACGTTCCTGCTCCAGTGCACTCCCGGTTGCGGTGACGGCTGCTCGAAGGTCCGCTTGTAGACACCCACCTCCAGACCCCACTGGTTGTCGACGCCGACGACGCACACCAGCGGCAGCTTCAGTCGGGCCGCCGTTTCCAGTTCCGCGATGTGGAACAGGAACGACGAGTCGCTGGTCAGCAGCATGACCGGCCGCCTGCGGCCGTCGGCAACCGAGGCGCCGACGGCGTAGGGCAGGCCGGTGCCCAGGTGGCCGAAGTTCTGGTTCCAGATCACGTCGTGCGGCTTGGCTCGCGAATAGGTCCACTGGAAAATCACAGTGGCGCCGCCGTCGCGGACCATGATCCCGTCGGCGGGGAACGCCTTGGTGGCCTCGACCACGAACCGGGCCGGATGCACAGGCGTCCTGCCGCTCGGCGCGGTTTCGGCGAGCTCAGCCAGCCGGTCGGCGTCCTGCTTGATCCAGCGCTGCAGATCGGCCGCCGGCCTGCGCGGGCTGTCTTTGAGCGCGTCGACGAGCTGAGGCACGACTCCCCGCAGGTCGCCGACGAGTGGCACGTCGATCCGCCGGTTCACGCCGATCGCGGTCGGATCCTGCTCGACGTAGATCCACTTGCGGCTGGCGTCGTTGTCGGCCCAGTGCCGCGTCTTTCCGTAGTGAACCGGCTCGCCGAGTTCGGTGCCCAGCGCGACGCAAAGGTCCGAGGTCACCACAGCCTCCACCGCCGCGGTCGAAAAGCCGTACGGGAACGTGCGGTCCTCTAGTCCACGGATGAACGATGTCCCGCCCGAGGTCTGGATCACCGGGCATGCCATCAGGTCGGCGAGTGCCCTGACCGCATCCCCCGTGCGCGACGTGTGCACGCCGTGCCCCACCAGCAGGATCGGGTTCTCGGCTTCCCGGATCAAGCTCGCGGCTTGCGCGATTTCACGAGCCCCCGCGCCCTGGTTGACGAGACGATAAGCGCTGGGCGGCAACGCATCTTGAACGTCGAGCTCTTCGAGGATCACGTGCGACGGGTATTCGATGTAGGCCGGCCCGGGAGTGCCCGACATGGCACGGCGGATGGCTTCTCTGACGATTTCGTCGGTCTGGTCCGCGTACTCGATCGACGCGCTGTACTTGACGGACGGCGCGAAAAGCTCTTCCTGCCTGACAAACTGGATGCGGCCGCGCCGCACCCTCCGCTCGGTGATCCGCGCGCGCTGGCCGCCCAGGAAGATCACGGGTGAGTTCTCGACCTTGGCGCACATCATCGCCCCTGCGATGTTCGCCACACCGGGGCCGAGCGTCGCAATACACAAACCCGGCTTGCCACTCATGCGCGACACCGCCTCCGCCATGAAGCCCGCGCTCTCCTCGTGGTGGGGCGAAATCACCGTCCAGCCAAGGCTTTCCGCTTCGACGAACAGATGCACGAAGTTCGGGTCGGGAATGCCGAACAGCGTGTTGACGCCTTCGGCCTCGAATAGTTCCAGAATGCGCTTGTAGACAGGGACACCCATGATTTCGTTACTCCTGACCGGTTGCCTGAAAATTCGCGAGGTACCGCTGTGCGAGGTGCTTTCTGTGCTCGGCGGGCGAGCCGAAGAGCGATCGGTTGAGTGCGGCGCGTTTGAGGTAGACGTGGACGCCGCTCTCCCACGTGTATCCGATGCCGCCGTGCAGTTGCATCGCCTTCCCGGCGACGTTGACGGCGGTGCTGCAGGCGTAGGACTTGGCCATCGACGCGGCGGAGCCGGCGTCCGGCCGGTCCCCGGCGACGGCGTCGGCGGCGTCGCCTACGAGTTGACGGACGATCGAGATGCTCACCGCCATGTCCGCGCATGCGTGCTTGACCGCTTGGAAGGATCCGATCGGGCGGCCGAACTGCTGTCGCACCCGGGCATACGACACGCTCGCCGCCAGCATCGCCTCAGCCACGCCGAGGCTGTCGCAGGCGACGGCCACGGCTGCCCGATCGAGCAGCCTCTGAGGTTGTGAGAACGGCCAAACGCTTTCTGTGGCAACGCGATCGGCGTTGACAGTCGCAAGCCGACGGGTCTCGTCGAGCACCGGCTGTGAAGTCACGGTCGCCTCGGTGGTTTCGACGAGGACGGGGACACCGCCGGAGTCCGTGGCGGTGACGAGCAAGACGTCGGCGTCAGCGGCGTCCGGCACGAAATCCGCCTTGCCGGTCAAGCGTTGGCCGTCGAGAGCGAAGGGGCCGATGACGCCTGCGGCCCTGACCGTTCCGGCTGCGATGCCGGCCAGGAGTTGGTCGCGACGGCTGGTGGGCGCCAGCTCCGTCAGGGCGCCGACCGCGAGCACCGCGCTGCCCAGATAGGCGTTCGCGCTGGCGGCCCGGCCCATCTCCCCGCACACAACCGACGCTTCGCGGAACGTGGCCCCGGCGCCGCCGAACTCGTCGGGCACCTCCAAGCCGACCCAACCCGCCTGGACCAGCAGCGGCCAGTCGACGGCACGGTCCTTCGCGAGCAGATCGCCTGCGACAGAGCGTAACTCGGCGTGAAACTCTTCGAATCTGGAACTCATCAGACAGCGCTCGGCTCTCGCGGCAACCCCAAACCACGCTCACCGATGATGGTGCGCTGGATCTCGCTCGATCCCCCCGGGATGGTCCATTCCCAGGACCCGATGAAGTCGAGCATCCAGTTGCCCGACTCCCACCCGCTCGACATGGGCTTGCTCAGCTGCGTGTGCGCAGTGAGTCCGGTGACCTCGGCGCCGAACCCCGTTAGCCGCTGCAGCAGTTCGCTGTAGAAGAGCTTGACTATCGACGGGTCGGCCGGACTTGCGGTGCCGGCCTCATAGCGCTCAACCACATCACGGCACAGGCCGCGTAATCCCGTGATTTCGATCTCGAACTGTGCCAGCCGGTCCTGGACCTGTGGGTCGCCGAGCACGCCGGCGCCGGCGCACGCATCGATCAGCCATCGGAAGCCGCCCTTGCCGAGGCGCTCGGCCAGTTCGAGCATCGTCAGTCCGCGCTCGGCGCCCAAGGTCTGTTGGGCGACTTGCCATCCGGTGTTCTCTGCGCCGACCAGGTTGGCGGCCGGAATGGTTACGTCGTTGAGGAAGATCTCGCAGAAGTGGGAGTCGCCGACCGCATTGCGGATGGGCCGGACCTCGATACCGGGTGTCGTCATGTCCAGCAGGAAGTACGAGATGCCTTTGCGTTTCGGCGCGGCTGGGTCGGTGCGGGCCAGGAGCAGGCACCAATCGGCGTATCGTGCGCCGCTGGCCCACAGCTTCTGGCCGTTGACGACGTAGGTGTCGCCGTCCCTGCGTGCCGATGTGCGCAGGCTTGCCAGGTCGGAGCCGGCTTCGGGTTCGGAAAAGCCCTGTACCCAGATCTCGCCGTCGAGGATCGCCGGCAGGTGGCGCCGTCGCTGATCGTCGGATCCGGCGGCGAGCAGAGTGGCTGCGGCGTGGTGGATTCCGACGAACGCCAGCACGAGTCGCGGTGCGTCGTGGGCGGCGAGCTCCTGGTACAGGACGACCTGTTCGGCCACCGGCATACCGCCGCCCCATTCACGCGGCCAGTGCGGCACCGCGAAGCCTGCGCCGCGTAGTTCCTGGAACCACCATTTCTGGAACGCGACGAACTCGTCGTCACTGACGCCGGTCTGGGAGCGACGCCAGTCCTTCGGGATATGGGAGACGCACCATGTTCGGACGGCGGCGCGCAACTCTTCCAGCTCAGTTCGCATCATCGGTGTGCTGCCTGAATCGCGTTCGCGCGCAGCCGATCCATCGCCTGCGCCACCGCCACACCGTCGTCGAACGACGGCGCGATCTGCGTGCCGGTCCGCAGTGCTTCGGAGACCTGACGGAAGTACGCGACGAGTGCCGGATCCGGTGTCCGCGGAGCCGGCGCAGGGAACTCCGTTGTTTCGGTTTCCTCACCGGGCCGACGCACCACGAGCTTGGAGTCGCCGATCAACTCGATCGAGCCCAGACTGCCCGTCAGCGTGGCGCGCGGAACGAGCGGAGTGGCGGTCGCAAACGCGGTGTCGTGCACGGCCGTGCACCCGTTGGTCAACCGGAACCATGCCGAGTACGCATCCTCGGCGGTGGCGTTGCGCGGGCTGCCGTCACCGTCTGGATGTTGGAGCTCGTCGATCCGCGTCACACCGCCGCAGTCGACGATCTCGTCGTCGAATAGCCAGCGGGTGAAGTCGATGACATGCGATCCGTAAGCACCGATCCAGCCGCCCCCGAGCTCGCGGTCGTTGATCCAGCCATACCTGCGGCCGCGCAGGCCGCTACCGAAGAACGTCCAACTCAGATGCTGTGGCCGGCCGATGAATCCGTCGGCGCTCAACTGCTTGACCGCGG
>JBLNEK010000153.1:0-5538 GCA_050262635.1 Candidatus Sericytochromatia bacterium
CGCCCGACGTATGTGTTTGCCGCCGTCGACCATGTCGGTGCCGACATCACCCTGCATCGGCGTCAGATCGCGCAGTCCGAGACCGTCGATGGCGGTGGCTATCCGGTGAACAAACCCGCCACGGCGGGGTGGAGCGGATACGGCGACGTGCAGCATTCGACCGAAGAGGCCATCCGCATGAACGAGCGCGCCGTGGTTGATCGACTGACCGAGCTCGTCGACGAAACGGAGCCCGAGGTGGTGTTCGTATGCGGAGAGGTGCGTGGACGCACCGACGTGGTCTCCGCGCTGCCTGAGCGCGTCGCCGCGCGGGTATGCCAATTGCACGCGGGAGCATTGGGTAGACGCGTCGGCGAGGACGAGATCGGCGATCTGATCGACGCAGAATTTGAGCGTCGGCGAGTTGCCGAGATCACCGGTGTGGTCGAGCGGTTCCAGGGGGAGATCGGACGCCGGTCGGGGCTGGCGGCGGAGGGGCTGGCGGCGGTCTGTGCCGCGCTGCGGGCTGGCAATGTCGACACGCTGATCGTCGGCGCGCTTGGCGACGCCACGGTCGTCACCGGGGAAGCAGTCACCACCGTCGCATCCGACGTCGATGCGCTCTCCGAACTGGGGGAAGCTCCGTACCGGGTGGTGAGGGCTGATGAGGCGCTGCCCTTCGTAGCGATCTCCGTCGGCGCGTCGTTGGTTTCAGTCGGCGACCGCGTCGCGCCGAAGGATGGGATCGGGGCTTTGCTCCGATACTCCGAGGCTGCCGCGCCTTCCCACTGAAGCGACGTCGAGCCGATCGGTCGCGCCATAGCTTCTCTGAAGCACCTGCCGATCAGCCTATCTGAACGAGAGGGGCTTCATGCCACCGCTCCACCTCGCTGCTCACGTCCGACAGACGATCATGCGCGTCAGGTGTCTCGGACGTGGTCTAAGGAGCGAGCCGACGAAACCGGTTCAGCCGCGGCCGTCTGACTAAAGCACTGCTCGTTTCGTGCGCGTCATCAGTTGATGACCGATCACCGGCCGATGTTCGGTGATGCAAGCCTGCGCACATCGATCACTCGGGCAATGTCGCTTGCCGTCACGATGCCGGTCACCTGACCCGCCTCGACGACGAGCGCGCGTCCGCCGGCCATTGGTGCCGGCCGCTCTAGCAGTGCGGTGAGCGGTTCGTGCGGGCCCGCTGTCGGCACTTGGTCGCGGGGGATGGCCACATCCCGAATCAGGGTTGTGGTGCGCTGATCCGGCGGGACGGCACGTAGCTGGTTGAGTGTGATCAGTCCGGTGATGGCCCCATCGGAGTTCTCGACCGGATACGACGAGTGACGATCGCCCAGCAGGTAGCGCTGGACGAATTCCTCGACCGAGATCCAGCCCGGAGCCGTATGCGGTCGGGCAGTCATCACGTCGGCCACAGTGACTCCGGCGAGCGACTGCCGGGTCAATATCGAGGTTTCCTCGTCTCGGGAGGCGGTGAGCAAGAACCAGCCGATGAACGCCATCCACACGCCACCGACGAGAGAACCCGCCAGGAACTCGAGCAGCCCTACCGCGATCAAAACGTAGGCGACGACTCTTCCGGCCCGCGCCGCCCCCACCGCGGCACGAACCGCATCACCGTGCCGGCGCCACAGGTAGGCGCGCAGGATCCGGCCACCGTCCAACGGCGCGCCGGGCAGCAGGTTGAACAGCCCGAGCACCAAGTTGATAGCAGCCAGCCACCAGGCAACGGCGACAACGATGTCGGCGGTCCCAACCGCCTGCAGACCGGCGGCCGCCCCGGCGAACACCGCGGCAAGCCCCAGGCTCACCGCCGGACCAGAAGCGGCGATCCAGAAGGCCGCCCGAGGGGTGCTCGCATCACCGTCGAGGCGGGCGATGCCCCCGAACAAACCACAACTTCACGCCCAGCACCTTGATCCCGTCGCGGCGAGCGACCACCGCATGGGTGATCTCGTGAGCCAGCAGCGAGGCAAGCAGCACCGCGGCACCACAAGCTCCGGCAATCCAGTAGGCAATCGGCCCATACCCGGGCGCCGTGTCGGGCAGTGTGGCGGCCAAGCTCCATGTGAAGAGCCACATGATTACCAGCACGCTCCAGTGCACGCTCAACGGGAAGCCGGCTATTTTGCCAAGCGGCATACCTTGATCCATCCGTCACCTCCAGTCGCCTCGCCGCCGCTTCTGCGGACTCGATTATCAGTCGGGTCAACAATGGTGCGGGAACTCCTCCGCATCTTGAGCATCGACGCTACCGACGCCACAGGCGAGCCATCCTGAGCCGGAGGTCCCGTGCGTCCATGGCCGAAGGTCCCGAGAACGGGGTCTTTCGCCTGCTGGCGATCAGGCATGCCTCAAGTCGATTCAGAACTTGGTCCACCTCTGAAAAAGGGAGGTGCAGAATGCGCGCGAATGATGCTGCGGCCGAGACGCTTCAGGAGCTCGCCGATTTAGTCGCCATCTCCGGCGGCGATCAATACCGGGTGCGCGCCTACGAGAAAGCGGCCCGTTCGGTCGCCGGCTATCCCTTGGACCTCGACACTCTCGACCGGAAAGCGTTGATGGAGATTCCGGCGGTGGGCGGGCATATCGCCGACAAGCTGCTCGAGTTGGGGCACACCGGCCGCATCGCCGCTCTGGAGGAGTTATACGACCAGCTGCGCGCGGGTTTGCGCACGCTGCTGGGAATTCCCGGGCTCGGGCCGAAGCGGCCCACCAGATCTACGTGGAGCTTGGCATTTCGTCGATGCCGGAGCTGCTCGCCGCGCTGCACGACGAACGGCTGCGCCACCTGAAAGGCTGGGGCGAGACCAGCGAACGCAACCTGGCCCGCGCGATCCAGCGGATGCAGGAACTCGGGGTCCGCATGCCGCTGGCGATCGCTTTGGACATCGCCGAGGAGCTGGTCGCACAACTCGCGCCATTGCCGCAGGTGACACGCGTCGACTATGCGGGCTCAGTGCGAAGAATGTGTGACACCGTCGGCGACATCGACCTGCTCGTGGCGGCAGACGCGGATCCGGGTTCGGTCATGGACTACTTCTGCGCCATGCCGTCTGTGGATCGTGTTCTGGCGCATGGCCCCACCAAGTCGTCGGTGGTGACGACGAAGGGTATCCAGGTGGACCTGCGGGTTGTGCCCGCGGCGGTCTGGGGTGCGGCACTGCAGTACTTCACCGGCTCGAATGCCCACAACATCCGCATCCGAGCATTGGCGGTGCGGGCCGGACTGAAATTGTCCGAGTACGGGCTGTTCGGCGTCGAGGGCGACCAGTTGTTGGTGTCCACCGACGAAGCGGAGATCTATGCCAAACTCGGGCTGCCGTGGATCCCGCCGACGCTGCGGGAGGACTGCGGGTACATCCAAGCCGCAATCGAGAGCCATCACCCGGATTTGGTGGAGGTAGCCGACATCGTCGGCGACTTGCATATCCATACCAATCTCACCGATGGCCTCGCCGATCTGGATGACATGGTCGCCGCCGCTGCCGGCCACGGCTATCGCTACTGCGCGATAACCGATCACGCGCCGATGCTGGCGATGCAACGGATGACTCGTGACAGGCCCTTCAACAACGCGAGGAACTGCCCGCACTGGCTCGCCGCCACGGCATTGCGATATTGCACGGCTCAGAACTCAACATCGCCGCCGACGGCTCTCTGGATTGGGACGACGACTTCCTCGCCGGCTTCGACATTCTGGTGGCTTCGGTGCACTCCGATTTCGCCCAGAGTCGCGACGAGATGACCAAGCGCCTGATCACCGCCATCGAACACCCCTACGTCAACATCGTCGGCCATCCGACCACCCGCCTGCTGGGGCGTCGCCCGCCTGTCGACTTCGACGTCGATGCCGTGTTCACGGCGGCCGCGCGCAGCCACACCGCCTTGGAAATCAACGCCTTTCCCGACCGGCTGGACCTGAACGACGAACTGGTGCGCCGTGCGAGAGAACTCGGTGTCCTCTTCGCCGTCGATACCGATTCCCACGCCATCCCGCATCTGGACTATATGCGCTACGGCATCGCCGTCGCCCAGCGTGGCTGGGTTTCAGCCGGCCAGGTGATCAATACCTGGCCCCTGCCACGGCTGTGCAAATTCCTCGCCAACAAACGCCACTGACCCGGGCGCTTTCGTTGGTGCGCAACAGTGTCAGCTGCCAAGGACCGTGGACCCGGAGTTGAGGACGTTTGACCCTCGCCGTGCAGCTGATGGGAACCGACACTTCAAATCAATGGGGAATCGTAGAGAGGAGAGCACAATGGCTGAGCACGCCCTAGCCCGGCACAAGCCGAGCAAGAGGGCTTTGAAGAAGGCTGCGAGGCAGACACCGGCGATCGAAGAGAAACCGGGCGCGAGGATCGAAGTCCTCACCTGCGATCCAAACAGGAAAGTCGTGATAGTGCCGGGCTGCCACCTCGATTCGATGCGCCATCGGGAGAACGCGTACTTCTTCCAAGTTGGCGATGAATTGATCGGGATGATCGTGGAGGGCGGCACCATCGAGTATGAGCCCGCCGACCACACATACGTGGTGCGGCTCGCCGACGGACACCACACCACTGACTGATCTTCGGGTATTCATCGGCCATCGGAGTTCGGTGGCCGCAGGGCCGCCCGCGATGCGGCGCCCGAACGGTAATCACCCTGAAGTGGTTTCATCAGAGTTGTTGCCCCGCCAGCCGCACGCGTTGCCGGTCAGAAGCGTTGCAAACGAGTTGGGGGTTGACCCGTCGGTCGGGTTGAACGATGCCGACGTCGAGCGGCGTCGGCGCTTGTTTGGGCACAATTTCCTCACAACGCATAAGCCGGTGTCCGACCTGGCGTTGCAGACCCGGCAGTTAGGCAACAACCCTGTGATGGCCTTGCTAGCGATGGCGTTGTCCTATTCGGTTAGTGGCAACAGGCAATAGCGATCGCCGTCGTCGTCTTGATCAACACGGCGATCGGCTACGTCACAGCCCGCAGGGCGGTGCGCTCGGTCGCCCCCGAACAGGTGCTGGCGCTGATAAATCGAGCGGGCCTCTGCGCCGAACCGCTTGACGGCAACGGAAAGGCGCACTGGCTCAATCAGGCACACGAGCTCGCGGCCGATGGCTTACGCGTGCTCGCGCTCGCCATGGACCGGTGCGCGGACCCGGAGTACCCAGTCGACGACCGGCTCGCATTCGTCGGGCTGGTGGCACTGCAGGACCCGGCACGAGCCGACATCGCCGAAGCCATCGTGTCGCTTCGCCGCGCTTGCATCGACGTGGTGATGGCCACCGGCGACCATCCGGCCACGGTATTGACCATCGCTCGCGATGTCGGCATCGCGGCAACCGATGCGAATGTCATAACAAGTCAGAAGCTTTCAACCTTTAGCCCGAAGTTACGCCGGTGAGGTAGGCGGAATTGGTTGTTGAGCTGGGATCGGCGGTTGCTCGTGCCGGTTTCTCGTAGCCAGTGAATTAGGTGTGTCGGTGTCGTTGTTGTGTGAGTTCTTCTTGTAGCATTGATGTATGGCCAAGCCAGTGCGGATGCATGTAGCCCGGACACCGAGCAAGT
>JBLNEK010000154.1:0-5422 GCA_050262635.1 Candidatus Sericytochromatia bacterium
GCTCACGGGAACGGGGTGAGTTGTCATCTAGCGTGCACGGACACGTCACGCGCACGACGCCGTCCGGAGATGCAATTCGGCGACCGTGCAGCCATGAGCACTGCATCTGTCCTGCTTGGCACCGAGCGAAGCAGCGCCGCGCCCACGTACACGCTGCTGCTGTCCACCGATCAGAGCCTCGTCGAACAAGCGCAGCGGCTGCGCTACGACGTGTTCGCGTCGGAGCCGGGGTATGAGCTCACCTCGACAAGTGACGCCGACCGATTCGACGAATTCTGCGACCACTTGCTGGTACGCGAGGACTCGTCCGGCGAGCTCGTCGGCTGCTACCGGATGTTGCCGCCACCAGGGGCGATCGCTTCCGGCGGTCTCTATACCGCCACCGAGTTCGACATCAGCGCGCTCGACGAACTGCGCCCGTCGCTGGTCGAGATGGGCCGGGCGGTCGTCCGCGCCGACCATCGCAACGGCGCCGTCGTGCTGCTGATGTGGGCGGGCATCCTCGCCTACCTCGACCGCTGCGACTACGACTATGTGACCGGCTGCGTCTCGGTGCCGCTGGCGCAGTCCCGCGGCGTGCGGGACTTCGTGCTCCGGCGGTATCCGTCGCCCTACCGGGTCAAGCCCTACCGGCCGGCACCTCTCGACGGGGCAGCGCAAGCGCGCGCCGAGATTCCGCCGCTGATGCGCGGCTATCTGCGGCTCGGCGCCAGGGTGTGCGGGGAGCCTGCACACGATCCTGACTTCGGCGTCGCCGACTTCATGGCGCTGCTGGACAAGCGTCAGGCGGACACGCGCTATCTGAAGCGGCTGCGATCGGTCGCGGCGGCGGCCGAGGCGGTGCGATGACGCACGCCTGGCTGCCGCGGACGCCGTGCGACCAGAGCTGCGTGCGCCTCGGGCAACTCGCCCCGGCCATGCGGGTCTTCCGCGTCGTCTGTCGCCTACCGGTGATCGCCGTCCTACTGTCGGTGGCGCCGCTGGTGTTCCTGCCGCAGCCGGCCCGTAGCCGCACGACGCGGCTGTATTGCCGAATAATGTTGCGCGCGATGGGCGTTCGCGTCACCCAGTCGGGCGGGCCGATCCGCAACGTACCGGGGATGCTCGTCGTCAGTCCCCATATGTCGTGGGTCGACGTGCTGGTGATCTCGGCGTTGATGCCGGCGGCGTTCGTCGCGAAGGCCGAACTGACCCGGTGGCCCGGTCTCGGGCTGCTCGCCCGTGTGATGAAGGTCATTCCGATCGACCGGTCGAAGTTGCGGCGGCTGCCCGACGTGGTCGGGACCGTGGCCTCGCGACTTCGGGCCGGCCAGACCGTCGTGGTGTTCCCGGAGGGAACCACCTGGTGCGGGCTCGCACAGGGGCCGTTCCGGCCCGCCATGTTCCAGGCTGCGATCGACGCGGGCCGCCCGGTGCAGCCCCTGCGGCTGAGCTACCACCATCGCGACGGCAGCGCGTCGACGGTTCCGGCGTTCGTCGGCAACGACACCCTGCTGCGGTCGGTCCTGCGGCTGGTGTCGGCACGCCCGACGGTCGCACACGTCCACGTCGAAGCCCTGCAGCTACCGGGGTTGCGGCGGCGCGATCTAGCGGTCCGCTGCCAGCAGGCGGTAGGCGGCGCGCTGCGTCCGGAGCACGCGCTGGTCGGCTGAGCAGCCAGCAGGGCCGTCCCCGGCTGCCAGCTAAGCTGGGCAGGCTATGAGTCCTTCCCGACCGGTGTACTTGGACCACGCCGCCACCACCCCGATGTATCCCGAAGCGATCGAGGCGATGGCTGCTGTGCAGGGCACCGTCGGCAACGCCTCCTCGCTGCACACCTCGGGCCGGGCAGCGAGGCGCACCATCGAGGAGTCGCGGGAGACGTTCGCCGAGAAGCTGGGAGCGCGGCCGTCGGAAGTGATCTTCACCGCCGGCGGCACCGAGAGCGACAACCTCGGCGTCAAGGGCATCTTCTGGGCCCGGCGCGACTCGGATCCGCGGCGGCGACGCATCGTCACCAGTGCCGTCGAGCACCACGCGGTCCTCGACGCGGTCGAGTGGCTGGTCGCGCATGAGGGCGCCGAGGTGACGTGGCTGCCCACCGACGGCGACGGTTCCATCTCAGCGGACGCGCTGCGGGAAACGCTGCAGCGGCACGACGACGTCGCGCTCGTCTCGGTGATGTGGGCCAACAACGAGGTCGGCACTGTCATGCCGATCGCCGAAATGGCGAGCGTCGCGGCCGAATTCGATGTTCCGATCCACAGCGACGCGGTGCAGGCAGTCGGACAGCTGCCGGTCTCGTTCAGCGAGAGCGGGTTGTCGGCGATGAGCATCGCGGCACACAAGTTCGGTGGACCGACAGGCGTGGGCGCGCTGCTGCTTCGTCGCGACACCGCGTGCGTGCCGCTGCTGCACGGAGGCGGCCAGGAGCGTGATGTCCGTTCGGGCACACCGGATCTCGCGGGCGCGGTCGGTATGACGGTGGCGGCCCGGCTTGCAGTCGACGGCCTTCACGAGCACTGCGAGAAGCTGACGGTGTTGCGGGACAGCCTGATCGACGGCGTGTTGGCGACCGTCTACGACGTGCGGCTGAACGGGCCGCGCCACGCCCGGCTTCCGGGTAACGCCCACTTCACGTTCACCGGTTGCGAAGGCGATGCGCTGCTGATGTTGTTGGACGCGAACGGGATCGAGTGCTCCACCGGGTCCGCGTGCACGGCGGGCGTTCCGCAGCCCTCTCACGTGCTGCTGGCGATGGGGGCGGATCCGGCGGCGGCGCGAGGCTCGATCCGACTGTCGTTGGGCCGCACCAGCATTCCGGACGACGTCGACGCCGTTCTTGAAGTGCTGCCGAGCGCGGTGACTCGCGCGCGGCAGGCGGCACTGGCCAGTGCGGGGGCCAAGTGAGAGTCCTTGCCGCCATGAGCGGCGGCGTGGACTCCTCGGTGGCCGCCGCCCGGATGGTCGACGCCGGACACGACGTCGTCGGCGTGCACCTCGCGTTGTCGGCGACGCCGGGCACGCTGCGCAGCGGATCACGCGGGTGCTGCTCCAAGGAAGACGCCGGCGATGCCCGCCGCGTTGCCGACATTCTCGGAATCCCGTTCTATGTCTGGGATTTCGCCGAGCGGTTCCGAAACGACGTGATCGACGACTTCGTCTCCTCGTATGCTCGCGGCGAAACACCGAACCCGTGCGTGCGGTGCAACGAGAAGATCAAGTTCTCCGCGCTGGCAGCGCGGGCCACGGCTCTGGGCTTCGGCGCGGTGGCCACCGGGCATTACGCGCGGCTTTCTGACGGGCGGTTGCTGCGAGCGGTGGACGCGGACAAGGACCAGTCTTACGTGCTCGCGGTGTTGACCGCCGACCAATTGCGGCACGCGCTGTTCCCGGTCGGCGACACTCCCAAGCCGCAGATCCGGGCCGAGGCGGCCGCACGGGGCCTCGCCGTCGCGAAAAAGCCTGACAGCCACGACATCTGCTTCATCCCGTCCGGCAACACCCAGGCGTTTCTGGGTTCGAGGATCGGTGTGCGTCGCGGGGCCGTCGTCGACCGGTCGGGCACCGTGCTGGCACAGCATGACGGCGTGCACGGCTTCACGATCGGCCAGCGCAAAGGCCTGGGGATCGCCGGCCCGGGACCGGACGGCCGCCCGCGCTACGTCACCGGGATCGACGCCCGGACCGCCACCGTGACGGTCGGCGACGCCGAGGATCTCGACGTGTGGACGGTGTCGGGAGAGCGCCCGGTGTTCACGTCCGGCGTCGCACCGTTCGGGCCGGTCGAATGCGACGTGCAGGTCCGTGCGCACGGCGGGGTGGTCGCCGCGGTGGCCGAGCTGGTGGGGGACCGGCTCGAGGCCCGGCTACGGCGGCCGCTGCGTGGTGTGGCACCCGGCCAGACGATGGTGCTCTACCGGCCGGACGCCGACGGCGACGAAGTGATCGGCAGCGCCACGATCACCTAGCCCCGACCCGTCCCGCGATGCGCGTTGCCACCAGGTCGGGCACGACGTGGCTGTACCCGCAGTAGGTCACTTCGATCAGCACCGTCGCCTCGACACGGTAGATGCGCCCACAGTCGCCGACGCTTTCGGTCCGCACGGTCTGTTCGTCGGCCGACCAGTCGTACACGTACGAGTAGCCCGACGGGGTGTCGCCGCACGACTTCACGAAACCTGCCACGGTGTCGAACGCACGGCGTGCGGTGATCGTGTCCACATAGGCTGCGGCCGCCTCGGACAGCAGCGCAGACCTGGGCGGGTTCTGAAAGCTGGTCTTGTGAAACTGCTTGACGTCCGGCCCGAACACCAGGCTCTCGCGGAACACGAACGCGCATTCGGGGGGAGCGGCTGTGACGAGAAGCTCGTCGTCGACCGTGAACTTGGAGTCCATGCCCGGAACGCCGTTGAGGTCCTGGCCCGCGCCGGTGATGTCGCGCATCTCGGCCGTCGTCAGCAGGAGGTCGTCGACGTCCATGCCGCGTAGGTAGGGCCCTTCGGTTGGCGGCATGGTGGCGATGCCGCCGACGACGTGGGCGCATCCCCCGGCGAGCGTCGCCGCGGCCAGGCAGCTCAGCAGCACGCTGCCGCGTCGGGCCATGATGCCGTCAGATTAGCGGTACCGAATACTGTTGGCCGAGTGAGTGCGTTCGCCGCCGCGACGGGCGTCGGGTCGTGGCCGGGGACGTCGGCGCGGCAGGCGGCCGAAGTCGTGGTCGGTGAGCTTCACTCGTTGCCGCACCTCGTCGAGTTGCCCACGCGGGGCGTCGGGACGGACATGATCGGAAGGGCAGGGGCGCTGCTGGTCGACATCGCGATCGACACGACCCCGCGCGGATACCGGATCACGGCGCGGCCGGGTGCGGTGACCCGGCGCGCTCGCAGCTTTCTCGACGAAGACATGGACGCGCTGGAGGAGGCCTGGGAGCGCGCAGGACTATGCGGTGGCGACCGCACGGTGAAGGTACAGGCGCCGGGGCCCGTGACGTTGGCTGCGCAGCTCGAACTGTCCGGCGGGCATCGGGCAATCACCGACCCCGGTGCGCTGCGTGACCTGACGGCGTCCCTGGCCGAGGGCGTCGCAACGCATCGCGCCGAACTGGCCAGGCGGTTAAAGAGCGCGGTCGTGGTGCAGTTCGACGAGCCGTCGCTGCCGGCGGCGATCGCGGGCCGGCTGGCCGGGGTGACGGCGCTGACTCCGGTGCACCCCGTCGACGAGACGGTGGCGATCGATCTGCTCGACGAGTGCGTGGCGGTGGTCGGCGGCGAGGTGGCGCTGCACTGCTGCGCCACCGGCGTGCCGTGGGAGATGCTGCAGCGCAGCAAGATTAAGGCGGTCGGCGTCGACCCGGCGACACTGGAGCAGAGCACGCTGGACGATCTCGCCGAATTCGCCGACAGTGACCGCACGGTCCTGCTGGGTGCCGTCCCGTCGATGG
>JBLNEK010000155.1:0-8232 GCA_050262635.1 Candidatus Sericytochromatia bacterium
CTCACCAAGCCGACGGGCCGCCTGCTCACACATGGCACAACCCTCGCGCGTCAGCAGACTCACCCGCCGGATCACGCCACAAGTGTGTCCTACTGTTGAACCGTGACGGATCCCGACTCGCAAGGCATTGCCGGCGATGCGAGCGCGGAAGCCGCCATGGCCGACCTCGCGGCCGACGTCGCGCGCAACGCGGAGCTGCCGGCGCCGCCGCGTCCGGGGGCCGGGCCGCCACCGCCCGTCGACCTCACGGCGGCCGCGTTCTTCGACGTCGACAACACGCTGGTGCACGGGTCGTCGCTGGTGCTGTTCGCCCGGGGCCTTGCCGCCCGCAAGTACTTCCGATATGGCGATTTGGCCCGATTTATCCTTGCGCAGGCCAAGTTTCAGTTCACCGGCCGGGAGAACAGCGACGACGTGGCCGAGGGGCGGCGCAAGGCGCTGGCGTTCATCGAGGGCCGCTCGACGGCCGAACTGGTGGCACTCGGCGAGCAGATCTACGACGAGATCATCGCCGAAAAGATCTGGCCCGGCACCCGGGCGCTGGCCCAGATGCACCTCGACGCCGGCCAGCAGGTGTGGCTGGTCACCGCGACACCGTACGAGCTGGCCCACACGATCGCAAAGAAGCTCGGGCTGACCGGTGCGCTCGGCACGGTCGCCGAGTCGGTCGACGGGGTGTTCACCGGCCGGCTGGTCGGCGACATCCTGCACGGGACCGGCAAGGCGCACGCGGTGCGGTCGCTGGCCATCCGCGAAGGCCTCAACTTGAAGCGCTGCACGGCCTACTCGGACAGCATCAACGATGTGCCGATGCTGTCGCTGGTCGGCACGGCCGTCGCGATCAACCCCGACGGCGCGCTGCGGGTGCTGGCGCGTCAGCGCGGCTGGGAGATCCGCGACTTCCGGACCGCGCGCAAGGCCGCCCGGATCGGGGTGCCGTCGGCGCTCGCATTGGGCGCAGCGGGCGGCGCGCTGGCGGCGATTGCGTCACGC
This sequence comes from Candidatus Sericytochromatia bacterium, assembly GCA_050262635.1. Lineage (GTDB taxonomy): Bacteria > Actinomycetota > Actinomycetes > Mycobacteriales > Mycobacteriaceae > Mycobacterium. The sequence continues at coordinate 994 of JBLNEK010000155.1, forward strand.
CGCCACGACGGCGCCTGAAACACTCGCGCTGATAGGCTCCGCCGCTATGGCCATCGCCGAAGAGATCATCGGTACCCACTACCGTTATCCGGACTATTTCGCGGTGGACCGGGAGAAGATCCGCGAGTTCGCCCGCGCCGTCAAAGACGACCATCCCGCGCATTTCTCGGAGAACGCCGCCGCCGAGCTCGGCTATCCGGCGTTGGTGGCGTCGTTGACCTTTCTGACGGTCGCGGGCCGCAAGGTTCAGCTGGAGATCTTCGACAAGTTCGACGTGCCGATCAACATGGAGCGCGTGCTGCACCGCGACCAGAAAATCAAGTTCCACCGGCCGATCCTGGCCGGCGACAAGCTGTTCTTCGACTCCTACCTCGACTCGGTGATCGAGTCGCACGGCACCGTCGTCACCGAGATCCGCGGCGAGGTCACCGACGCCGAGGGCAAACCGGTGCTCACCAGCGTCGTCACGGTGATCGGCGAGGCGCAGACCGAGGGCGAGCCCGACGAGGTCGTCGCGGCCATTGCCGCGCGCCGGGACGCGATGATCGCCAAGGCGCTGGGCAAGGAGCCGCCCTCAGCCCAGGAAGGTGTTCCGCCGGTTGGCCAGTAGCCGGTAGAGCGTCTGCTGGATGGTCTCGCGCACCTGGTCGGTGAGCTCAAAGGTGACCATCGGATCCTCCGGCGCGGAGTCGTCGTAGTCGGCCGTCGGGATCGGCTCGCCGAACTCGATGTACCACTTCGACGGCAGCGGAATCATCCCGATCGGCCCGGCGAGCGGGAACAGCGGCGTGATCGGGAAGTAGGGCAGCCCGAACAGCCGCGCCAGAAGCCGCACGTCGCCGATCATCGGGTAGATCTCCTCCGACCCGACGATCGAGCACGGGATGATCGGCGCCTTGGTGCGCAGCGCAGCCGACACGAATCCCCCTCGGCCGAACCGCTGCAGCTTGTAGCGATCCTTGAACCGCTTGCCCAGACCCTTATAGCCCTCCGGGAAGACCGCGGTGAGCTCGCCTTTGGACAGCAGCCGGTGCGCGTCGGCCGTGCACGCCATCGTGTGGCCGGCCTTGCGCGCGGCCTGGCCCAGCAGCGGGCTGTCGAACACCATGTCCGCGGCCAGCAGCCGCAGGGTGCGGTGCGCCGGATGCTTGTCGTGCACCGCGACCGAGGCCATCAGCCCGTCGAACGGCAGCACGCCGGCGTGGTTGGCCACCACGAGCGCGGCACCGGTCTCGGGCAGGTGCTCAACACCGGTCACCTCGACGCGGAACCACGACGTGAACAGCGTCCGCAGCACCGGCATCACGAGAGTGTCGTTGAAGTGCGGATCGAATCCGAACTCGTCGACCTCGTAATCCCCGCTGAACCGGCGCCGCACGAAGTCGGCCGCCGCGGCGATCCGGCGGGCCAGCTCGTTGGGCTCAGCCGGTTGCTCCGGCGCAGCGCCGGCGGTGCTTCGGTGTGCGTCGATCTCACGGACGACGGCTGCGACGTCCTCCGCCGAGGCCTCCCGGCCCGGATCGGCCAGCAGCGACGGATGTCGGCGGGCGGCCTCGGCGCGCTGGGCAGCGCGCCGCTGCGCTGAACCGCTCGAATTTCCGTGCAGCGGAATCACTTTCGCCTTAGGCTCACCCGACACTACTAATCCTTTTCCCACCCAGCTGCTTGAGTGTGTTGCATTACCCCCATCGCTGCGCGGTCGCCACCGCGCGGCTCTCCAGCGAGCGTACCCACCGTGGGTCGATTATTGGAGTCAGTCCACGGCCGCGAACATAGTCGTCGAACGCCTCAGCTGTGGACCACTTGGGATGGTAGTCCAGTTCTGTCTTCATCCGGGTCGTATCCATCACCCTGCCGAAACTCAAATAATCCAGCTGCTCGCGGTTGATCTCCGTGTACTTGTTGAGTCGTCTAAGCGAATCGACCGCCCACACTCCGAAACCCGGCACCGGCAAGGCAATCCGGCCTGCCCGCCGGATGGCCTGCGACATCATGATGATGCCGTCGGCGCCGATGTTGAACGTGCCGGCCTTGCCCGCCATCGTGCCGCGCTCCAGCGCCCCCAGCGCGTCCTGCTCGTGCAGCAACTGCAGGCGCGCGTCGCGACCGAGCACCGTCGGCACCAGCGGGCCGGCCAGATATCGCGACAGCGCCGTGTCCATGGCCGGGCCGATCAGGTTGGCGAGGCGCAGGATCGTCACCGCGATGTCGGGTCGTCGCCGGCCCAAACCCCGTGCGTAACCCTCGATGTCCAGGCTGTCCTGGGCGAACCCGCTGCCCAGCGGACGCCGGCTGGTGCAGTCCTCGGTGAACACCACCGGGTCGTGCGGGCTGGAGCCGTAGACCTCCGAGGTGGACTTGAGAACCACCCGCCGCACCGCGGGCGCCTTCTGGCAGGCGGCGAACAATTGCATTGCGCCCATCACGTTGAGTTCCTTGAGCGCCGCGCGTCCGCCCGCTCGCGGCGCATACGACGCGGCCGCGGCATGCACCACAGTGTCGACGTCGTTGTTGCGAATCACCTTGGCGATGAACGGGTTTCGGATGTCCGCCCGTACGAACTCCGCACGGCCCATCCGGCGCAGCAAATCCTTGCTCGGCGAGATCGCGTCCACCGCGATGACACGCTCGATCGCCTGGTTCGCGGCCAGCCGAGCCGTCAGGTAGCCGCCGAGAAACCGGCACGCACCGGTGACCAGGACCACATTGGGATCACCAGCGGTGTCGGTCTTCTTCGGGCCGGCGGAATCCATCCTGACAGCCTAACGATGGTTCGAGCACGGGCATGCCAGAAAAGGAGACGACGCACGCGGCGGGTTACTTGCCGAGTTTTCTGCGCTGCACCCGGGTACGACGAAGCAGCTTGCGGTGCTTCTTCTTCGACATGCGCTTGCGCCGCTTCTTGATGACTGAACCCATTGAACTCCGCTACCTACCCCGTTGGCCTTGACGCATCGAGTTCAACGCCGCGGCGAAAAAGTACGAGTAACCCCCGCCATAACGTCGAACCCGGTAACCCGGCCACCTTACCCGGCCGGCTGGCGTGCGCCCTAGCTGACGTCGAAGTAGGACGTCTCCAGCAGGTCATGCACCGCCTTGGCGTGCACCCGGAACGAACGACCCACCCGCACCGCCGGCAACTCGCCGTTGTGGACCAGGCGGTACACCGTCATCTTGCTGACCCGCATGAGGCTGGCCACCTCGGCGACCGTGAGGAACTGGGCCCTGGGGGTCGGCGCTACGTCGCCGCCGCCCGACTCCCGCTTGGCCGAATCCCGTCCCGATGGCCCGTTCGTTGACGTCATCGCAACCCAATCCTCCAGGCACGGCCTGGGCCAGCGGCTTCCCTTCCGCTGGCACGAACGCGTGCATACACCGTGGAGAATAGCGGTACAGGTGGGGTTCCTGCGACGGGTGTTGGCTAATCCGCCGAAAATTCTCGAACTACTCTGATGTAATTCCTAGCTGGCCAGCGCGGGTTTTTGCGGCGAGGACGGCGGCGGCCACCGCGGCCCGCAAACCGCCGCGCTCAAGCTCGGCCACCCCGGCGGCGGTGGTGCCGGCGGGTGACGTGACGGTGGCGCGCAGTCGCGCGGGCGTCGTGTCGATGTCGCCGGATTCTTTGTGCTCGTCGACCTCTTCCAGCAGCATGGCCGCCGAGCCGGCGATGGTCTGCACGACGAGGTCCATCGCGTCGGCGCGGCTCAACCCGACGGCGACGGCGGCGTCGACCATGGCCTCGACCATCAGGAAGAAGTAGGCCGGGCCCGACCCAGAGACGGCGGTGACGGCGTCAATCTGCGCTTCGGGCACCGTGAGCACCCCGCCCACCGAACCGAACAGCGCGGCGACCTCTTTGAGCTGTTCGGGTGACGCGAACCGGCCCTTGGCCACGGCACTGACGCCGGCGCCCACGACGATGGGCGCGTTGGGCATCACCCTGATCACCGGCGCGCCCGCGGGCAGCTTGGCCTCGAAATACGCGGTGCTGACCCCGGCGACGACCGTGACGAACACGTGCTCGACGCTGTCGGCCTCGTCACTGGCCACCGCCGCGGAGATCTCGTCGCTCACGGTTTCGACGTCCGACGGCTTGACTGCGACGACGACGAAGTTGGCGTTCTCGACGGCGTCGGCGACGTTGGTCACCAGGACCGAGTACTTCTCGGACAGGTGCCGTGCCCGGGCCGGGACACGCTCGGCGACCACGATGTCCTTGACCTGGCGGTCTGAGCGCAGCAGCCCCGACAGCAGCGCCTCGCCGATGTTCCCGCCCCCGATGATCGCGATTCTGGACACGGCAGCAGCATGCCAGACGTCCGGCGGGCAGGAGCGAAGCGACTCGGGGAGGGTGCAGCGTCAGTGATCGGGTACGAGCGCCAGCTGGCGGGTCTGCACGATGATCCGGCCGTGGCTGTCGACGACGAGGTGGTCCTCGTCGAACCAGTCCTGGCCGATCTGGGTCGTCGTGGCCATCACCCGCAGCCACCCGTCGGCGGGCAGACCTCGCAGGTAGGCGGTGAGCTGCACGGTCGGCGCCCAACCGCGGCGGCCCACTGCGAACGCGACGGGCATCGACACGTCGCCGCACATCAGCGCGAACAGGATGTCGGGCGCCGTGTCTCGCGGCCGCGCCCAGATCTGGATCACCGGTGGCGTGCCATTAGTGGGACCGTCCGGAACGCTCGACATCAACGGTCGGACGTCGATGCCCTCCCAGTAGTTCACCGTGCCGTACATCGGGTGGCCCGGCCCGATCGGCTCCACGTCGAGCGGCGGGTCGGGGCTCATCAGCGAGACGACCGGGTTCGCCGAGAGCAGCGGCGGCGCTAGGTGCTCGGGCTCCCCGAGAGTCACCACCGCGTGAACGGCCACCCGGTCGCTGCCGATCAGCTCCACGTCGACCACGCTGATCCGCCGGCCCTGCTTGCGCACGAACGTCTCCAGCCGCATCTCCCCGGGGCTCGGCGCCGACAGGAAGTTGGCGGAGACCGAAATCGGTTGGATGCTGCCGCCGACCGCTTCCCGGGCTGCGGCCGCACACAGCGCGAGCATCGCGCCGCCGTGCAGCTTGGGCCCGATCGTCCAGATCTTGTTGAGCTCGCCCGCGTACGCGCCGTCGCCGAGCGGGCGCAACGCCATCGCGTCGGCGAACAAGCTGCTTTCGGCCATCGGTCCTCTCAGCGCAGCAGATGGGTGCGCGCGAATTCCAGCGATTCCCTCAGCAACGCTTCACGCTCCGCCTCGGTGCGCGCCCCGGACGTGGTGACCTCAAGGATCACATGCCCGGCGAAGTCACTCGCGGCCAGCATCTGGCACACCTCGGCGGTGGGCTGCGTGCCGCGCCCCGGGATCAGGTGCTCGTCGATGTAGGCGCCCGACCCGTCGGCCAGGTGCAGATGGGACAGGCCCCTGCCCATCCGGGCGGCCATGTCCAGCGCGTCGGTGCCCGCCGTCGCGGTGTGCGATAGGTCCAGCGTGTAGTGGGCATGGTCGCCGTCGAGGGGGTCGTACGACGGCGCGAACGCCGAGATCGCCGGTCCCGGCCTGCCGCCGCGCTTACGCATCCGCTCAATCGACGCCTGTGTGCCGCCGAAGAACCGGTCTGCCCGAAAGGGGAACATGTTCTCGACGGCGACGATCACGTCGCTGGACTCCTCGAGCCGGGCTACCTGCTCGGAGAAACCCTGCGCATAGCGGCGCTGCCAGCGAAACGGTGGATGGATGACGACGGTCTGCGCGCCCAGCTTCTCGGCCGCGCGCACCGAGCGGTTCAGCTTGGGGATCGGGTTGGCGCCCCACACGCGCTGCGAGATCAGCAGGCACGGCGCGTGCACGGCGAGCACCGGGATGCCATAACGCTGGGACATCTTGCCGATCGCGTCGACGTCCTGGCTGACGGATTCGGCCCACACCATCAGCTCGACGCCGTCATAACCGAGCCGGGCCGCGTATTCGAAGGCCGCCTCGGTCCTCAGCGGGTACACCGACGCGGTCGACAGGCCGACCTTGATCGCTGGGCGCACTATGCCTGCAAGCCGCCTAGCCTGATTGCAGCAGCGCCAGCGGCCCCAGCGTGACCAGCGCGCCGACTGCGACCGCGATCAGCGTGCTCCCGATGTCCTCGGTCTTGCGGACAACCCGGACCGCGACGACAAGGCCCAGGATCACCAGCACCGCCAGCACCAGCGCGACGATGTTGTTCCACTTCCAGAGCTGGTCGAACGCGATGAAGAGCCCGGCGCCGAACGCGACCGCGAGAATCGACTGCAGCACCACGAGCGCACCGCGGCCGATCTGCTGCAGCCGGGTCGGCGGCAGCGCCTCCTCGTGGTCCTCGGCGGTGGTGGTCTCCGCGGGCACCTCGGGCAGTTCGGTGACGGTGGTCTCGCCGTCGCGCGAGAGATCGTCTGTGCGGCCGCCGAACAGGGGCTCCTGCACGGCGTCGAGGTACGACGGCTGCTCCTGCGCGTCTTCCTCAGCTTCTTCGTCTTCCTCGTCAATCTCGTCGAGCTCGTCGAGTTCCTCCTCGACCGCGACCGCGGCGTCCTGATCGTCGGTGTCTTCGTCCTCGTCGAGTTCCAGCTCTTCGATCTCCTCGAGGTCTTCCAGATCGACGGGGTCGGGCAGCATCTCTTCGGCCGGTACCTCGGCGTCGGCAACCGTCCCCGCCTCGCGCTCTGCCTCGACCTCCGCCTCGCGCTCTGCCTCTCCCTCTGCCTCGACTTCGGGCCCGGTTTCGACCTCCGCTTGGACTTCGGATTGAGGCTCGGCGCTCGTCTCCACGGCGCCGTTCGGCGGCTCGGCGGCGGGTGCCTCGTCGCGGATGACCGGGATCTCACCGGTGAGCTCGGCGACTGTCACCGCGTCGGCGCGGCCGCGGCGCCGGCGACGACGGCCACCCACCGGCGGCGCCCCGATTGTCCCGTTGCGCGCCAGCAACTCCGCGACCGAGATCGGCCGGGTCTCGGAGTCGTCGTGTGGTCCGGTCATCGGGAATCGCCTGCTCGTCGTTTGGCGCTCGCATGACCCGCGTCCTTCACGGGAGTCTCCACAAGCGCGGTTCCATCAGCTTCGCTGTCGAGTTTCCGCAGAATAAGGCCCTCCCGCAACGCCCACGGACAAATGTCGAGCGTTTCGATTGACAGAGCTTTCATGCTCGCCTCTGCTACCAAGGCTCCCGCCACGATCTGTGGCGATCGCTCGGCGCTCACTCCTTCCAGTTCGGCGCGGTCGGCC
>JBLNEK010000156.1:0-2830 GCA_050262635.1 Candidatus Sericytochromatia bacterium
GCGGCACCTTCAGCGTGTTCAGTGTCGCCGCAAGCGCGTCGTATTGCCCTGCGAGAGTGACGAATTCGATGAGCTGGCGACGGTCGAGGTGGCGCGCCAGCCACTGCCAGGTCGCCGCGGAAACGTTGCGGGTCTCGACCAGTTCGTCTACTGCGGTCAGCAGAGCCCGCTCGCGGTCGTTGAGCCCTTCGGCCTGCGGTCCCCCGAAGATGCGCTCCTGTTTGTCGGCGTCGATCCCCCGGCGTCTGGCCATGCGGCGGTGATGCTGCAACTCGTATTCGCAGCCGCGCGTATGGGCGACGCGCAGGATCACCAGTTCGGCGTCGGCACGGGGGAGCCGGCCGGGCCCCAGCAGCATGCCCGAGAACGGCAGCCACGTCCAGAACAGCCGCTTGTGCTGGCCGAGCGTGGTGAACAGGTGAGCCTCGGGGACGCCGGACGCCCGCGCCAGCACCTTACAGAGCAACCAGCCGGGCAGGCCGAGCTCGCGGAGCCGGCCGGGCTCGATGCGCGGTGTGCTCATCACGGACTCACCAGGTACGGCGAGACGGTGCTGCGGTGCTCGTCGAGATCCAGCGCGCGGCCGAGCGCCGGGAACGCGCGCTGCGGACAGTTGTCCCGCTCGCAGACGCGGCACCCGGCCCCGATCGGCGTGGCGACCTCACCCGACAAGTCCAGTCCCTCCGAGTACACCAATCGATGGGCATGCCGTAGCTCGCAACCCAGTCCGATCGCGAACGTCTTACCCGGCTGACCATAGCGCGACGCGCGTCGCTCGACAGTGCGCGCCACCCACATATAGTTGCGGCCGTCGGACATCTGCGCGATCTGCACCAGAATCTTGCCCGGGTTCGCGAAGGTCTCGTAGACGTTCCACAGGGGGCACGTGCCGCCGCTTGACGAGAAGTGAAACCCGGTGGCGGACTGGCGCTTTGACATGTTGCCGGCCTTGTCGACGCGGACGAACGAGAAGGGTACGCCGCGCATCGACGGCCGCTGCAGCGTCGATAACCGGTGGCAGATGGTCTCGTAGCTCACCGAGTAGAACGACGAAAGCCGCTCTATGTCGTAGCGGAAGTTCTCGGTGACGTCGTGGAACTGTCGGTACGGCAGCACGGCTGCGGCCGCGAAGTAGTTGGCCAGGCCCTGCCGCGCCAGGGTGCGCGACTCGTCGCTCGTGAAGTTGCCCTCGTCGACCATCCGGTCGATCAGGTCGCCGAACTCGAGGTACGCCAACTCCGCGGCCATCCTGAACACCTGCTGGCCCGTGGCCAAGTGGTTGCTCATCTCGAGCGTCTTGGTCTGCGGGTCGAACCGGTGCAGCACCGTGTCGCCGAGGTCGGTGCGGCGAACGATGCGCACACGGTGCACCTGGCTGAGCCGTTGGCCGATGTCGTTGGCCAGGTCGCCCCGCTGCATCCGCATCCGGATCGTCAGGTCCTCTGCGGCCGTGTCGAGCTCGTGCAGGTAGTTCTGGCGCTGGTAGAAGTAGTCGCGAACCTCCTCGTGCGGCATCGTGATCGACCCGTTACCGCTGCTGCCGTCGCTGAACCGGTCCTCTGTGGCCGCCGCCAGCTGCGCAGTCGTGATCCGGTATCTGCGGTGCAGGTTGACCATCGCCTGCGCCAGCACGGGATGGGCGCTGACGACCTCGGCGACCTCCGCGACATTGACGTCGACCCCGAGGTCGCGGTCCATGACCACCTCCCGCAGCTCGGCGACCAGGCGGGTGTCGTCCTGCGGGGCAAAGAACGTCGCGTCGACCCCGAAATGCTCGGTGATACGCAGCAGTACCGCCGCGGTCAGCGGACGCACGTCATGCTCGATCTGGTTGAGATAACTGGGCGAGATCTTCAGCATCTGCGCCAGCGCCGCCTGCGAAAAACGGCGTTCACTCCGTAGTTGACGGACGCGCGACCCGACGAACGTCTTAGGCACGCCGGCCAGCCTACGCCGTGTTAATGATGGGTTCGCAGCCTTGGCATTTGGTCGCTGCCGCACGGTTTGGCATGATCAGCGCCACGATGAGCGCTGAGAGCGGCCTAGCTAAAACGATGATGCCGGTGCCCGACCCGCATCCTGACGTCTTCGATCGGGAGTGGCCGCTGCGCGTCGCCGACATCGACTCCACCGGCCGGCTGCGGCTGGACGCTGCGTGCCGGCACATTCAGGACATCGGCCAGGATCAGTTGCGCGAGTTGGGCTTTCAGGAGACGCATCCGCTGTGGATAGTGCGCCGGACCATGATCGACCTGATCCGCCCGATCGAGTTCCAGGACATGCTGCGGCTGCGGCGATGGTGTTCCGGCACGTCGAACCGATGGTGTGAGATGCGGGTTCGGGTGGACGGCCGCAAGGGCGGCCTGATCGAGTCCGAGGCGTTCTGGATCAACATCAACCGGGAGACGCAGGGCCCCGCGCGCATCGCGGACGACTTCATCGAGGGCCTGCGGCGCACGACGGACGTCGAACGGCTGCGCTGGAAGGCTTACCTCAAGCCCGAGCCGCGTGAGACCGCCGACCAGATCCGCGAGTTCCCGGTCCGCTTCACCGACATCGATCTGTTCGACCACATGAACAACTCGGTCTATTGGAGCGTCGTCGAGGAATATCTGTCTGCCACGCCGGAACTGCTCCGCGGGCCGACTCGAGTCACCCTTGAGCACGAAGCTGCGGTGGCGCTGGGCGACAAGCTGGAGATCGTGGCGCACGTGCACCCGCCGGGGTCGACCGACCAGTTCGGCCAGGAGCTTGCGAAGAAGACTGTTACAACTCTCACATACATGGTCGGCGACGATGTGAAGGCCGTCGCGTCGATCTTCTCCCTGTA
>JBLNEK010000157.1:0-15278 GCA_050262635.1 Candidatus Sericytochromatia bacterium
CTGTAGTTGCCCTCGAAGTCACGCTTCTGCGGCTTGGGGTTGGTGTGCTGGTTCCAGGGGTGCCGCCGGTCCACCGGGTTGCCCAGCGGGTCGGTTTTGACGAACATCTCCTGGTCGTTCCAGTCGTGGTAGTAGCTGTGGCCCAACAGGATTCGGATGCCGAGGTTGATGTCGACCAGCGAGGTGGTGACCAGCTTGCCGTCCACCACGACGCCGGGGGTGACGAACATCTTGCGGCCCCAGTTCTCCATGTCCTTGTACGAGAAGTTGCAGTGCTCCGGGTCCTGGAACGAGCCCCAGCAGCCCAGCAGCGTGCGGCGCAGGCCGACCTTCTCGTAACCGGGCAGCGCCTCGTAGAAGAAGTCGAAAAGGTCGTCGTGCATCGGCACAACGCTCTTCATGAACTCCACGTAGCGCATCAGCCGCGTCATGTAGTCCGTCATCAGCTGGATGGTGGCGGTGGTGCCGACGCCGCCGGGGTAGAGCGTCGACGGATGGACGTGGCGGCCCTCCATGAGGCAGAACATCTCTCGGGTCCACCGGCTGACTTGCAGGGCCTCTCGGTAGAACTCACCGGTGAACGGGTTCAGCGCGCGCATGATGTCGGCGACGGTGCGGTAGCCGTGCATGTCGGCGTGCGGCGCAGGGGTGTTCTCGGCCTTGGCCAAGACGCCCGGGTTGGTTTCGGCGACCATCTTCTCGCAGTAGTCGACGCCGACCAGGTTCTCTTGGAAGATGTTGTGGTCGAACATGTACTCCGCCGCCTCGCCGAGGTTGACGAGCCACTCGGCCAGGTGCGGAGGCTGTATGCCGTACGCCATCTGCTGCGTGTAGCAGGAGCAAGTGCAGTGGTTGTCGCCACAGATGCCGCAGATCCGGCTGGTGATGAAGTGGGCGTCGCGAGGGTCCTTGCCCTTCATGAACAGGGAGTAGCCACGGAAGATCGACGACGTCGAATGGCACTCCACCACTTCTTTGTTTTCGAAGTCGATCTTCGTGTAGATGCCGAGACTGCCCACGATTCGGGTGATCGGGTCCCACGCCATCTCGACCAGCTGGCCGGGTTCGCGCGTGCTCTGTGTCGGCTCGGGGATGATCGTTGTCATCGAACTTCTCTCTTCGTTTGATGCTGTGGCACTGCTGCGGTGACGGGTCTGACGGGGAGTCGCAGAGAACAACCCGCACCTACCAGGTGCGGGTTGCTCCTGTCTCCAGTTTTGTGCCCGGGTGCCGCCACTTCGGCTCCTTGTCCACGGTGCGGTTGGTAATGCTCCGCAAGCTGCGGATGACCTGCCCGTAGAGCCCGACCGCCGTGGTGGACACCTTGCCGCCCGGTGGCTCGTCCATGAACGGCATGAACTTGTCGGGGAAGCCCGGCATCGTGCAGCCGATACAGATGCCGCCGACGTTCGGGCATCCGCCGATGCCGTTGATCCACCCGCGCTTCGGCACGTTGCACTTGACGACCGGACCCCAACAGCCAAGCTTCACAATGCATTTCGGTGACCCGTACTCGGTGGCGAAGTCACCCTGCTCGTAGTAGCCGGCCCGGTCGCACCCCTCGTGCACGGTCTGTCCGAACAGCCACGTCGGCCGCAGCGCATCGTCGAGCGGAATCATCGGCGCCTGACCGGTGGCCATGTACAGCAGGTACGTCAGCGTCTCGGAGAGATTGTCCGGATGGATGGGGCAGCCGGGCACGCAGACGATCGGGATGCCCGCTTTGCTCTTCCAGTCCCAGCCGAGATAGTCGGGCACGCCCATCGCACCCGTGGGGTTGCCGGCCATCGCGTGGATGCCGCCGTAGGTGGCGCAGGTGCCCACCGCGACCACAGCGGTGGCCTTCGGTGCGAGCCGGTCGAGCCATTCGCTGGTGGTCATCGGCTGACCGGTCGCGGGGTCGTTGCCGAACCCGCACCAGTAGCCCTCGGCGTGCAGTTGCTCGTTCGGGATGGATCCTTCGACGACGAGCACGAACGGTTCGAGTTCGCCGCGGTCGGCTTTGAAGAACCATTCGAGGAAGTCGTCGGCGCCCCCGTTGGGCCCGCATTCGAAATCGATCAGCGGCCAGTGGACGGCGACCTTGGGTAGGCCGGGAAGCGCACCGAGCGCAATCTCCTCGACGCTGGGTTGGGTGGCGGCAGTCAACGCCACCGAATCGCCATCACAACTCAGACCAGCATTGATCCACAGGACATGAATCAAGGTTTCTTCCGCTTTGACTGCAGCCTCGGTTGGCATCGTGCAGCTCTTTCCGGGACGGGCTGGGTCCCTGCGCCACTGGAGTCGACCTTCGGCCCACTTGCGTGGCGCTAGTTTCTGGGTCTACTCCGGGCGATGGGGCTTGTCAACGACCAGTTTGGCCCCATTTAGTTTGCGCGCGCCGATCCAGTCGTACCACGCAGCCATCCCGTCACCGGTCTTCGCGGACACCGCAAGGATGGCCACATCGGGGTTGATCGAGTGGGCATACGAGGCGCATTGATCAAGATCAAAGTCAACGTACGGAAGCAAATCCGTCTTGTTGACGATGACCAGTCCCGCTGCGGCGAACATGTGCGGGTACTTCAGCGGTTTGTCGGCGCCTTCGGTCACTGAGATCACCACGACCTTCGTTTGCTCGCCGAGGTCGAACAGGGCCGGACAGACAAGGTTTCCCACATTTTCGATGAACAGCAGCGAATCGGGTTCGGGTTGCAGCGTTTCGAGGGCTCTACGGGTCATCTCGGCGTCGAGGTGGCAGCCCGCGCCGGTGTTGATCTGCACCACTCGGCAGCCCGTCGCACGGATCCGTTCGGCGTCGAGCAGCGTTTCCTGGTCGCCCTCGATGACAGAAACCGGCCGGGTGGCCCGAATCTCGCGGATGGTGCGCTCGAGCAGTGTGGTCTTGCCGGCGCCGGGGGAGCTGGTGAGGTTGAACGCCGCAATACTGCGCTCGGCCAACCACTTTCGGTTCTGTTCGGCCAATTCGTCGTTCTTGGCCAGCACCTTCTGCTCGAGGGAGATCGTCTCCGTCACGGGCGGGTGCTGATGATGGTGATGGTGGTGGTGATCGTCATGGTGATGGTGATCTTCTCCGGCGAGCGTTACCACCGCGCCGTCGTCGCCGCATCCGCAGGTAGCGCACATGTCAACTCACTTCCATCGAGAGGATTCGCATGTCCCGCCCGGTCAGCACGTCCACGTCGGCGCTGCCGCACGGGCACAGCAGAATCAAGTCGGACAGGCCGAACTCGCCGCCGCAGGTGCGGCATCTCGCGCGTCCCGGCTGCACGTCGAGGTCAAGGCGAGCGCCCGCGGCCACCGTGCCCTCGGTGGCCAACTCGAAGCAGAACTGCATCGAGTCGGGGACGACGGCGCACAGCGCGCCGACCTCGACCTGGACGCTGTGAACGCGACGACCCGCGGCGTGTTCGCACACCGCATCCACCACGCTGCGGGTGATCGCCATCTCGTGCATGTCCACCCCGTTCGGCCGGCGTGACCTCACGATAGGACGGCGCCCCGCCCGGCACAAACAAGTCCCTTACCATCGTCGCGTGGCAGACACGCTGAGCGACGCCGACGCCGCGGTGCTGCGCGACTGGGTCCGCGAGCAGGGGATCGGGTCAGACGTCAGCGACATCACCGCGCTCGCCGGCGGCACGCAGAACATCGTCGTAGGGCTCCGCGTGGACGGGCGCCGGATGGTGCTGCGTCGCCCGCCGGCGTACCCGCGACCGAACAGCAACAAGACGATGCTGCGGGAGATCGCGGTGCTTCGCACGCTGGCAGGCAGTGCGGTCCCGCATCCCGAGTTCGTCTGCGGCTGCGACGATCTCGACGTTCTAGGGGTGGTCTTCTATCTGATGGCCTACGTCGACGGGTTCAACCCCGGGACGGAGATCGCACAGGCATACATCGACAAGCCGGAGTTTCGCCACGACGTCGGCCTGCACTATGCGGCCAGCCTGGCCAAGCTGGGCCAGGTGCCGTGGGAAGGCAGTCCGCTGGCCGAGCTGAAGCGGCCGGGATCCTTTGTGGCGCGCCAGGTCCCGCAGTTTCGCGGGTTCGTCGAGGCGTACCGGCAGCAGCCCGGCTACGCCCACGACTCGTTGCCCGGCGTCGACGACCTCGCGGACTGGTTGGAGGCCAACCAGCCGTCGGACTCGGCGCCGGGGATCATGCACGGCGACGCGCACCTGAACAATGTGCTGCTGCGGCGGGAGGCGCCCGAGGTGGCGGCGTTCGTCGACTGGGAGATGTGCACAGTCGGCGACCCGCTGCTGGACCTGGGCTGGATGCTGGTCTGCTGGCCCAGCGACACCGCCCCGCTCGCGGCCGGGCAGGCGCTGGCTTCTCACGGCGGGCTGGCCACGCGGCGCGAGCTGCTCGACGCGTATCGTGCGGCCGGCGGTCGCGAGACCGACCACCTGCCGTGGTATCTCGCGCTGGCGTGCTTCAAGCTCGGAGCCGTGATCGAAGGAACCTGGGCGCGTTACCTGGCCGGGCAGGCCACCCGCGAGGCGGGGGAGTACCTGCACGGGTCAGCGGTGCACCTGATGGCGATCGGCAACGAAATCGCTTCCGGCAGGGACCTTCTCGCCCCCTAATGTGCGGCAGACGGGAGTCAGCACTGAATCTGGCTGCGCGGGTTGCTTGTAGTGTCGAGCCACTTGCCGTACGCATTACCGCCGGCGGCCGCGACTGCCGCGCATACCTCCGGCCTGGTCTTCCCTGCGATCCGGTACACGGCGTAGATCTTGTTGCCGTTGTCGTCGACCTGCCGCAGCGACGGACACGAGTAGTCCGTGCGCAGGTATGACGCATCGGGCCAGCGGTTCAGATAACCTTGCACCTCTTCGCGGTACGTCGCCGGATTGGTTGCGTTCCCGAGCACCACAATGCCGGTGCCGTCACAGGCCGGAACGCTGATCGGCTTCGACAAATCAAGGTCGGCATCGTTCGCCGGCCTCGCGGTTGTCGTCGACGTCCTCGTCGTGGTCGTGGTCGCGGTCGTGGTGGTCGTCGTCGTTTGTTCTTCGACGGGATTCGAAGCGGTGGGTACGACGCTTGAGGTGGCGGGCCCGGCGGTCGACGTCGCATCGTCGGGGCGGGTGAGCAACACACCCGTCACCACCGCGGCCGCCAGGAGCAGCGTCGCCAAGGCGCCGGCCAACACAGCGACGACGAGCCGACTGGTGGACCGTCGCGACTCAGGCGGCTGCACCGGGCCGGGGATAGGGAACGCAGAAGCGGCCATCGTCGGCGGCGCAGCCGGGCTCAACTCGGTCACCACCCCGCTCTGGGCGCACGTCGCCAGCGTGCGGGCGAAGTCCTGGCATCGGGCGAACCTGTTGTGGCGGTCCTTCGAGAGCGCGACGTCGAAGGCGTGGTCGAGGCCGGCCAACTCCGGCCGGATCGTGCCGATCCGCGGCGGCGGCGCAGTGAGATGGCGGCCGATGAGAACAGCCGGATTGGAGTCCTGGAAGGGCGGCACACCCGTCAGCAGGTGAAAGGCTGTGCACGCGAGCGCATATTGGTCGGTCCGGCCGTCGACACCCGCGCCCGTCAGCTGCTCGGGCGCGGCGTAGGCCACCGACCCGACGGTCATGTTCGTCGCCGTGAGTCCGCTGACCTCGTCCAAGCGGCGAGCCACCCCGAAATCTGCCAGCAGAATCCGCTTCTCGCCGGACTTCTGTTGTGCCAGAAGGATGTTGGCCGGTTTGACGTCGCGGTGCAGCAGACCCTCGTTGTGGGCGTAGTCCAGCGCTCCGGCCACGGCCGACACTATTTCGAGGGCGTCTTCGAGCGGCATTCCGCGCGGATAGCGGTCTCGGACAAGCGCCGCGGCGTCGGTGCCGTCGACGTAGTCCATCGAAATCCACAACTGGCCGTTGAACTCGCCGCGGTCGTGGATGGTGACGATGTGCGGATGCCACAGCCGGGACGCAACGTCGGCTTCGCGGTTGAACCGATTGCGGAAGTCGTTATCCGAGGTGTAGGCCACGGGAAGGATCTTGATCGCGTCGAGCCTCGGCAGTCGCGGGTGCTGAGCCAGATAGACCTCACCCATTCCGCCGGACCCGAGCCTGCGCATAATCGTGTACCCGGCGAACACCTCACCGTCGGCTAACGACATGGCCGGATGGTAGCCGGGCCGAACGCGCTACGGTGACCTCAGGGCATACGGATACCGACGAAGGATAATCAACGATGAACATCGCGCTGTCGACTGAACTGCACACGTCGTTCGACGAAGCCGTCAAGAGGACCCGCGACGCGCTCGCCGAGAACGGCTTCGGCGTCCTCACCGAGATCGACATGAAATCGACGCTGAAGCAAAAGCTCGGCGCCGACATGGAGGACTACATGATCCTCGGTGCCTGCAACCCGCCGCTCGCGCACCGCGCCGTCGGCATCGAGCGGCAGATCGGGCTGCTGTTGCCGTGCAACGTCGTTGTCCGGACCGACCCGGCCGACGCCGACACCGTCCATGTCGAGGCGATGAACCCCAAGCTCCTCGTCGACGTCACGGCAAACCCACAGCTGCAGCCGGTTGCCGACGAAGTCACAAATAAGCTGCAGGCAGCCATCGATTCGCTTGCTGCCAGCTAACCCTGCTTGCACCGAGGCCGCAGGAGCGATTATTGTCGGCGACGTGCGTAACGCGCGTCTTCTCGTAGTAGCGCCCCGCAGCGGGGTCTGATTCGACCGACCCCCCGCTGTGGGTCGAGCTGCTACGTCGGTCAATCCCATCGACCAGAGGACCGGCACATGACACTCCCATCAGGCACCGAAATCGCCACTCACGATTCACCGGCAAGTCGCTTCGGCGGCGTCCCGCTTCCCCGCGGCCTGCGCGAGGACGCCGAAAACATGACGTGGGAAACGTTCACCGCGATCTACAGCCCCAGCTCGGGGCCGCTGAGGCTGGGCAGCTTCGAATGCATCGACGGCGATCAGCCGGCTGCCCGGCTCGGCCCGCAGGCGCGGATTTACAAGGCCACCGTCGCCATCGGCGACCAGATCGAGACGGTCAACGTGCCGGCCCACGGGCCGGTGGCCGCGCTGACCGCGATGCTGTTCGACCGGGGCATCCGCGTCGAAATGGTCCGGTTCCATCAGTTGCGGTCCGGTGACCACACCGCCACGTTCATCCAGGGCAGCGACGGCGAGCACGTCGAATGGGCGATGGGATGGTCGCAGGACAAGACCGAGTCGGTGCTGCGAGCCGTCATCGCGTGCGTCAACCGGTTGATGTCGCTGTCTTGGTACACCGAGATTGATGCGGCCACAAAGAAGTTCACGTGGCGGCGTCGATGAGCGTGCGATTTCGGCGAATCGCTTAGCGGCCCAGCGGCCGCAGCACGATCGGCATCCCGTCCATCGGCACCGGCATGCCGCCGTAGTCCCAGCGCGCCTGGTATCCCGGGCGCGGCAGCTCCAGCCGGTACCGGCGCAGCAGCCGATGCATGATCGTCTTGACCTCGAGCTGGCCGAACGCCATCCCGATGCACTTGTGCGCGCCGCCACCGAAGGGGGTGAACGCGTAGCGGTGCCGCTTGTGCTCGTTGCGCGGCTCAGCGAACCGCTCGGGGTCGAACTTCATCGCATCCGTCCAGATCTCCGGCAACCGGTGGTTCATCCCGGGATAGGCGATCACATTCGTACCCTTGGGCAGGTAGTAGCCGAGCAGGTCGGTGTCACGCACCGTCTGGCGCATCGCCCACTGAACCGGCGTCACCAACCGGATCGACTCGTTCATCACCAGGTCGAGCGATTCCAGCTTCTCCAGCGCATCGATGTCGATCGGCCCGTCGCCCAGCCTCTCGGACTCGTCTCGGCAACGCTCCTGCCACTCCGGATTAGCGGCGAGGTAGTACACCATGGTCGTCGCCGTCGACGTGGACGTGTCGTGGGCGGCCATCATCAAGAAGATCATGTGGTTGACGATGTCCTCGTCCGAGAATCGGTTGCCGTCCTCGTCCTCGGTTTGGCACAGCACGGTGAGCAGGTCGTTGCCCTCTGATCCGCGACGCTCCTTCACCCGGGCTTCGAAGTAATTCTCCAGCAGTTCACGGGCTTTCAGGCCGCGCCACCAGGTGAACGGCGGCACGGGTTTGCGGATGACCGCGTTGCCGGCGCGCGTGGTGGTGGTGAAGGCCTTGTTCACCTTGGTCAGCAGCTCACGGTCCGTGCCCGGCTCATGTCCCATGAACACCATCGACGCGATGTCGAGCGTGAGCTCCTTCATCGCGGGATACAGAAGGAAGCGCGCGTCGTTGACCACCCAGTCGTCGGCGACCACTTGCGATACCACCTTGTCGACCTGCTCGGCGTAGCCGACCAGCCTCGAGCGGACGAACGCCTCCTGCATGATCCGCCGGTGGAACAGGTGCTCGTCGAAGTCCAGCAACATCAGACCGCGGTGAAAGAACGGCCCGATCACCGGTGTCCAGCCCTGCTGCGAGTAGTCCTTGTTGCGGTTGGAGTAGATGACCTGGGCGGCATCGGGACCCAGAGCCGCCACGCTCGGCAGCACCGGCGAATCCCCGAAGACCACGGGGCCTTTGGTGCGGTAGAGGAACAACACGAACTCGGGCCCGCCGCGCAGCAGCTCGATCATGTGGCCGAGGATCGGCAGTCCGGCATCGCCCATCACCGGCTTGAGACCACTGCCAGGGGGAGCGTCCGCGAGTTTTCGAGGCGGGAACTCGGTGTTGAGCAGTCGCTTCTCCACGGCGCCCATGCCGGGGAAGTTGTTGAACGACGGGGTGAGACGGCGCCTGGCTTGGTCGAGCAGGTACTCCGGTGTACTGATCGTCGCCATTCGAAAGCTCCTGGTTAAGACGCTGTGAACGGTGTCACTCGGGTCCTATCCTGAACGTCGAACTTGACGGCTGTCAAGTTTGTCGGGAAGGGGCCGGTGATGGAACAGTGCAAGGCATGACCGCAGAACCCGCACCCCCGGCGGCCCGGCGTACCCGTGGCGACCGCCAGAGGGAGGCGATCGTCGCTGCGGTGCGAGAACTGTTGCAGGAGCAGGCATTTGCCGATCTGTCGGTCAGCGCCATCAGCGAGCAGGCCGGCATCGCCCGGTCGGGCTTCTACTTCTACTTCGACTCGAAGTACGACGTGCTGGCGGCGATCCTGACTGAGGCGACCCACGAGCTCGAAGAGCTCACCCACTACTTCGCTCCCCGAGGCGCCGACGAGACCCCGGCCGCCTTCGCCGAACGGATGGTGGGCAGCGCCGTCGCGGTCTTCGCGCACAACGATCCGATCATGACCGCGTGTAACGACGCGCGAAACACCGACGCGAAGATCAGGGACATCCTCGACCGTCAGATCGACTCGATCGTCGACCAGATCATCGGCATCGTCGAGCGTGAGATCACGGCCGGCACAGCGCGCCCGATCAGCGATGACATCCCCGCGCTCGTGCGCACCCTCTGCGCCACGACGGCGTTGATGCTCTCCGGCGACATCACCTATCTCGGACCTGGCCGCGACGTGCAGCGTGGTGTGCGAGTGCTCGAAAAGCTGTGGCTCGCTGCACTGTGGGGCGGTCAAGGCCGCAGCTGACCTCGGCCGGTAGGGTCACGGCCGTGGCGCAGACGTTCGCAGGCAAGCGGGTGTTCTTGACGGGCGCGGCCGGCGGGATCGGCCGCGCGACGGCGCTGAAGCTGGCGGCTGAGGGCGCGGAGCTGTATCTCACCGACCGTGACGCTGCAGGGCTGGAGACGACCGTCTCCGACGTCCGCGCGCTCGGTGGCACAGTGGCCGAGCATCGCGTGCTGGACATCGCCGACTACGACGAGGTGGCTCGCTTCGGCGCCGACATCCACACCAGCCATCGCAGCATGGACATCCTGATGAACATCGCGGGCGTGTCGGCCTGGGGGACCGTCGAACAGCTCACTCACCAACAGTGGAGCTCGATGGTCTCGATCAACCTGATGGGACCCATTCACGTCATCGAGACCTTCCTCCCGCCGATGGTGGCCGCCGGCCGCGGCGGGCATCTCGTGAACGTGTCGTCGGCCGCGGGACTGGTGGAGCTGCCGTGGCACTCGGCCTACAGCGCAAGCAAATTCGGGCTGCGCGGCCTCTCGGAGGTGTTGCGGTTCGACCTCGCCCGCCATCGCATCGGGGTGTCGGTGGTCGTGCCCGGGGCGGTGAACACCCCGTTGGTGAACACCGTCGAGATCGCCGGCGTCGACCGGGAACACCCGCGGGTGCAGCGCCTGGTCAACCGGTTCGCCGGCCATGCCGTCGCGCCGGAAGTGGTCGCAGACAAGATTCTTGCCGGAATCGGCAAGAACCGGTTCTTGATCTACACCTCCCACGACATTCGCGCGCTGTATCTGTTCAAGCGCGTGGCGTGGTGGCCGTACAGCATTGCGATGCGCCGGGCGAACGACATCTTCACTCAGATGATGCCGCGGACTCGCGCCGTTGACTCTGCGTCCGCGGCGCGAAAGGCCGAGTAGCCCACGCCCTTAGCGCAGAGTCAACGTCTTCAATCGGGCATCGCCAGTTCCAGTCGCACACCGAGAAGCCGCACGGGCCTGTCGAGTTCGAACATGTCGAGTACCCGCAACGCGGCCGGCACGACGACGTCAGGATCGGTGCTCGGTTCCTCGAGCTTGCGGATCTTGGTGCGGGTGAAGAACGCCGAGTTGCGCACGGTGACCGCCACCCGGGTGACGATCCGCGACTCCGCCAGGATCTCGGCGAGCGTGCGCCGCGCCAAATCTTCGACGGCCGCGTCCATTTCGGCACGGCCGGTGAGATCGCGAGGGAACGTGACGAATGGCTGCGCGAACGTGGGATCCACGGCTCGGCGCTGACCGTGGTGTCACCGCCGCCCTTGGCCAGCAGCAGCAACCACAATCCGGTGGTCGGGCCGAACGTGGATGTCAGGGCATCGGCGTCGGTTGCCGCAAGCCGCGCGACCGTGGTAATTCCCATCGTGGCAAGTTTTTTCGCGGTCTTCATACCGATGCCCCAGAGTGCGTCGACCCCGCGGTCTGCCATCGCAGTCATCCAGTTGGCATCGGTCAGGGTGAAGATGCCGCCGGGCTTGGCGAAGCCGGTGGCCACCTTCGCGCGCTGCTTGTTGTCGCTGATTCCCACCGAACATGACAGCCGGGTTTCCGCGGCGATCGTGGTGCGGATGCGCTCGGCCAGCTCGACGGGTTCGTCGACGTCGGCGCCCACGTAGGCTTCGTCCCACCCCCACACCTCGACCGGATAGCCAAGCCCGCGAAGAAGATTCATCACCTCCTCGGACGCGGCGTCATAGGCGGCCGGGTCGGAGGGCAGGAACGTCGCATCAGGGCACTTTCGCGCGGCGGTGCGCAACGGCATGCCCGCGTGGACGCCGAAAGTCCTTGCGGGATAGGACGCGCAGGTGACGACCTTGCGCGGTTCGGTCGGGTCGCCGTTCCCGCCGACGATGACCGGGAGCCCCGCGAGTTCGGGATGCCGTCGCTCTTCGACGGACGCGAGGAACTCATCGAGGTCGACGTGCAGAATCCAGCGCGGGGAAGCGCTCATCGCTGTGGTCTGCTCTTCGCGCAAGCGCTCATCGCCCGCATAGCTTGCGGGCCACGCTCTCCCACGCCCGCCCGAGCTCGTCGAGCGAGCGTCCCGTGTCCTCGAGCTGGTGTGCGACATAGCCGGGGTCGAGCAGCGACAGCAGTGCGTCGGCCTGCGCGTCGAGGTCGCCGGTGGTTTCTGCCGCCTCGAGCAACCCACGGATGTGGACGCGATGCAGGGTGGCCGGCGCGCTGTACCGCGTCTGCGGATCACGCGCGGCGTCGCAGAGAACGCGAAGATGCTCGGCGACGAACGCCAGCCGGGCTCGGCCGTAGGCCAGAAGCCGTTCCAGCGGCGGCGCGCTCGGGCCCAGCGGCGGAGGGCCCGACAGGAACGCTCGCTGGAGGGCCTGCTCGTCCTCGTCGAGCAATACGATCATCAGCCCGGCCCGGCTGCCGAACCGGCGAAACAGCGTGCCCTTACCTACGCCGGCCTCGTTGGCGATGTCGTCCATCGTCACAGCGTCAGGTCCGCGGTGGGCGATCAGCCGCCGCGCCGCGTCCAGCAGCAGGCCCCGGTTGCGGGCGGCGTCGCCGCGTTCCTGCACGGTCTGGCCCGACACCGGCAGCGGCTGGTGGCTGGTGGCCATGCCCGACTTTAACTCAGCTGGAATAAATCGGACCATAGTCCGGTTAGCTGATGCAAGGATCCGCGAACTGCGAAAGGATGAGCCCATGTCGGATGTCAACGTGTTGGTGTTGGTCGGAAGCCTGCGTTCCGCCTCGGTCAATCGCCAGATCGCGGAACTTGCCGCAGCCAACGCGCCGGACGGCGTCTCTGTCACGATCTACTCCGGTCTTGAAGACATCCCGTTCTACAACGAGGACATCGACGGGTCGGATGCCCCGGCCCCGGCGGCGAAGCTGCGCGCGGCGGTTGCTGACGTCGACGCCTTACTGGTGGTGACGCCCGAATACAACGGCGGCATTCCGGCCGTCGTGAAGAACGCCATCGACTGGTTGTCGCGCCCGTACGGAAAGAGCGCAGTTGCCGGCAAGCCGGTCGCGGTGGTCGGCGCGGCACTGGGGCGCTATGGCGGTACCTGGGCGCACGACGGAACACGCAAGTCGTTCGGCATCGCCGGAGCCAACGTTGTCGATGCACTCAGCTTGTCGGTGCCGATCGGCTCCTTGGACGGCAAGCATCCGCGGGAGAATGCCACCGTCGTCGCCGGACTCGAGGATGCATTGACGAAGCTGGCCGCCGAGGTGGGCTGAAAGTTTGCTGGATACGCGGCCGCGGCGGGTGGATCAATCATCCCGGCCGACTTGTCGGTGGCAGGTGCTAGACCTGGACCATGATCGCGGAACGACACGCCGGGGCGAGCGCGACACGCCGTGACCGGCGTCACATCATGGCTTACGACCAGGGAATTTCATCGATGTGGTTTCGAATATGTTGTGTGCCCTTGGTTTGTGGGACACTAGGTGTAGTGTCCCAGACACCGACAGGCCCGAAAACCTTGCGAGTCGGCCAGACCGGAAATCCGGTGGTGAAGCACCGGTGCTCTTGGTCCGACGGCAGGAATTTCGAAGCCCGGCGGTCCGCTGAGCATCTGAGCAAGCTCGGTGTTCACGGGGTGAGGAGTGTTCGTGTCAACTTTCGCTGAGGAGCCGTTCCGCCGATGACCATCACCGTGTACACCAAGCCCGCATGCGTGCAGTGCAACGCCACCTACAAGGCGCTGGACAAGCAGGGGATCTCCTATGACGTGGTCGACATCAGCCTCAACAGCGAGGCCCGCGACTACGTGATGGCGCTGGGCTACCTGCAGGCGCCGGTCGTGGTGGCCGGCAACCACCACTGGTCGGGTTTCCGGCCGGACCACATCAAGGCTCTAGCGGGCGTGCTGAGCGCGTAGGCCATCGGCGTCATTCCCAGGAGGTAGTGGTGAGTCCGCACGGCGGGTTGGTGTACTTCTCCAGCGTCTCCGAGAACACCCACCGCTTCGTGCAGAAACTCGGGCTCGACACCATCCGGATCCCGCTGCACGGCCGGATCCGGGTGGACGAGTCGTACGTGCTGGTGCTGCCCACCTACGGCGGCGGCCGGGCGACGCCTAATCTCAACGCCGGCGGGTACGTGCCCAAGCAGGTCATCGCATTCCTCAACGACGAGCACAACCGGTCGCTGCTGCGCGGGGTCATCGCGGCCGGCAACACCAATTTCGGTGCGGAGTTCTGTTACGCAGGCGACGTCGTGTCGCGCAAGTGCGGCGTGCCGTACCTGTATCGCTTCGAACTGATGGGCACCGACGACGACGTGCAAGCCGTCCGTGCGGGCCTTGCTGACTTCTGGAAGGAAGAGACGTGCCACCAACGGTCACTGCTGCAGAGCACGTAGTCACGGCCAGCGCGCCGCATCCGTCGGCGGAGACCGACTACCACGCGCTGAACGCGATGCTGAATCTGTACGACGCCGACGGCAAGATTCAGTTCGAGAAGGACGTCCAGGCGGCACACCAGTACTTCCTGGAGCACGTCAACCAGAACACGGTGTTCTTCCATGATATCGACGAGAAACTCGACTACCTCATTCGCGAGGACTACTACGAGCGTGAGGTTCTCGACCAGTACTCTCGCAACTTCGTCAAAACGCTGCTGCACCACGCCTACGCCAAGAAGTTCCGGTTCCCGACGTTTCTGGGCGCGTTCAAGTACTACACCTCATACACGTTGAAGACGTTCGACGGGAAGCGGTACCTGGAGCGGTTCGAGGACCGGGTGTGCATGGTGGCGCTGACGCTGGCGGCCGGTGATACCGACCTGGCAGAGAAGCTCGTCGACGAGATCATCGACGGCCGGTTCCAGCCGGCCACCCCAACGTTCCTCAACTCCGGCAAGAAGCAGCGCGGCGAGCCAGTGAGCTGCTTCCCCGCCGGAACTTCAATAGATACTCCCGATGGGCCGAAGGCGATCGAGACTCTGCAGGCTGGTGACCGAGTGCTCTCGCACGACGGGTCCTACGCTGTCGTCGAAACTCTCGTCGAAAACCCGAATGATCAGGCGCTGGTCTCGATCTCACACTTCGGGCACAAAGAGCCGATCCGCTGCACTCCTGAGCATCCGATTCTTGTGTGGACGACGCGTGAGGTTGAGACCCTCATCGACGGCGATGGTGCCGATCCGTTCAACGGATTCGTATGGCTGGCTGCCAAAGACATTCAGCCCACGGACTTCATCGTGACGGCAGCACCGATTGAGAGGCGCGAGCGGCGTCTCTATGACCTGATGGAGCACGTCGGCCCTGGCGTTCACGAAGAAGTGGACGGACTGATCCGCAAGGTGAATTCTGACGCCAAGCACCGCAGCAAGCAACGCCACCACATCAAATTCGTGTCCGTGAATCGCTATGTGGAGGAGTCGTACGACCTTGGCCTCATCCTCGGCTGGTACGTCGCCGAGGGGCACATCTCCAAGCGGTCAGCTTCAGCTGCACTGCCGCCGAACGGTATTCACTTCACGATCGGCGCACATGAGGTTGAGTACCAGCAGGACTTGGCGGCGGCGTTCAAACGTGTCTTTGCGGCCGATCTCTCCCTGCATGAGAACGTTTCCGACCACTCGGTTCGCATGATATGCAACAGCAGAACCGTGGCGTCGCTGATTCTTTCCATGGCTGGAACGGGGTATCGGCACAAGCGGTTGTCCCACGAGGTGCTTACGGCTGATGAGGAATTCCAGCGCGGACTA
>JBLNEK010000158.1:0-12851 GCA_050262635.1 Candidatus Sericytochromatia bacterium
GCTTGCCGTGGCGAGTTGATCGGCCAACAACTTCTCGACGTCGATAGGGTGGGAAGAGGTCATCGCGTTGTTCTCCTTCGATTGACTTGCCTGTCGTTCGAAGAATCACGCGATGACCGCCATCTGCCCGACTACGACACGCCCACCAGGCCTAACGGGCCGTACACCACTTCCCTGGACGTAACTCACGGCAGCCCGAACGACGCCAGATGACCCAACCAAACGAGGTCGCATACATCAGCGTGGGCGCCAGGCACCCGCCTTCGTCGCAGCCCAACTTGAAACCGCGCAGCGCTGGCACCCCACCCGGGCGCCCACCCCGCCACGGCCTCCGGCCCTATTGACTCAACCCACAGCCAGCTGATACTGCACTTCCGTTCCGGTGTTGGCACTGCGAGCTGGCGGCAGGGCCGTTCGCGTCAGCGCGTCGGTACGGCACGGCAGCGTAGCCAAATCAGACGACGCGTGGTGTCAGCGCCTCAGTTCCCGGTGCGGCGGCTAGGCTTTCCCGAGTGCGCGGCCGTATTAGACGGCTTTGTTGATCGCAGTCGTAGCGGGGCGACCACGGCAGCAGCCATCGTCGCCGAGCCATCCGCGGTGGCCGAGTGTGTGACCAGCGGCGAGACAACAGTGTGTGCCGCAAGGCACCGTCAGCGGCGGCGCCGAAGGCACCGACACTATGACGGGTCCCGTCTACCCATATCCGTGTGAGGCGGACTGCTGTGCGACGACGGCGGCATCTCGATCGTCATCAATCCCAGACCCCGACCCCACATCCTCCCTTCATTGACGGGAGGGGCCCACGCTAAGGAGCCGCCGCCTAGTACTGCGGCCGTAGTTCGGGATTCGGATTTTCGGGCGTGTCTGCGCTGGAAGGAGCGGTGACCGCGGCATTGTTCGGAGTTTGTGAAGACATCTGAATACGCCGCGGTCGCCGCGGTTCACAGCGTAGACCCTGAGCGGTGGTGGACTGAGTTCTCGGCGGTGATCGATCGGATCGCGCCACGTTTTGCCCGCTACGAGCCGTTACGGCACGCCGCCGAGCTGATCGCCGGGATGGTCTCGGGGCTGGACCGCAAGAATTGCTGGACCATTGCTGAGCACCGCGGCAATGCCTCTCCCGACGGCTTGCAGCATCTGTTGTCGCGGGCGAAATGGGACGCCGAGGCGGTCCGCGATGATCTGCGTGACTACGTTGTCGACGCCTTCGGTGACCCCGGCGCAATTCTCGTGGTCGACGAAACCGGCGATGTGAAGAAGGGTGTGGCCACCGTCGGGGTTCAGCGCCAGTACACCGGTACCGCTGGGCGCATCGAGAACGCCCAAGTCGCGGTGTATCTGACCTACGCCGCACCGCGCGGACACGCCCTCATCGACCGCGCCCTGTACCTGCCGCGCTGCTGGGCCGAGGATCCGCATCGCTGCGACGACGCGGGAATTCCGAGACCAGAAGGGGTTTCGCGACCAAACCAGTTGGCCGCAGCCTTGATCTCCCGCGCCGTGCAGGCGCAGGTTCCCGCAGCCTGGGTGGCCGGCGACGAGGTCTACGGAGCCGACCCGAGGCTGCGCGCCGCCGTCCGCGGCCACGGTCTGGGCTATGTGCTGGCCGTGGCGGCCAACCGGCGCGTGCCCACCGCGACGGGCCCGATCCGCGTCGATACGCTCCCCGCGCACCTGACCAAACGAGCATGGCAGAAACACTCCGCCGGCGTCGGCAGCCACGGATACCGCTACTACTCCTGGGCCTGGATCGCACTGCTACCAGAAGATGCCACCGACACCGGTCATCATCATTTGCTGATCCGCCGCAACGATGCCACCGGCGAGCTTGCCTACCTGCGCTGCTACTCACCGCGCCCGGTCACCCTGCACACCCTCGTCGCCGTGGCCGGTCAACGCTGGCGTATCGAGGAATCCTTCCAAGCCGCGAAAGGCCTCACCGGGCTTGATCAACACCAAGTCCGGCGCTGGACCTCCTGGCACCGCTGGACCACCCTGGCCATGCTCGCCCACGCCTTCCTGGCTGTGGCCACCGCCACCGAACACGACACCCAGCCCACACCAGCCGGGCTGATCGCGTTGTCAACGAATTTCGACGCCTCTTCGACGCGCTACTGCTGGCCACCCGCCACGCCATCACGACCCTGCTGCAGTGGTCACGCTGGCGCCGACGACACCAATACCGAGCCGTCTGTCCCACTACAAACGATGCCAATACCAATGATCACGAACTACGGCTGCAGTACTAGAGCAATTCATGCCCAGAAAACAAAGCGGAAAATTGGCGGTCGGCGGTGCACCGGCGGCGTGCTGTTGACTGTCGCCAGAACGCTCTCGGCTTCATCGCCCACTGAGCAGGATGCTCAGTGCCCGTGTGTGCTCCATAAGCGCAGCGCATAGCCTGTTGAGGTCGACGATTCCGATAACGCTTCCCGACATCGCCCGGCATGCGCTCCCGGTACCGGGTGGAGCGGCCGATGAGAATGTCGGGGAATGGGCGAGCGCACCGCAGACCGGCCAGGCACCAATTCCCTGCGTACGTAAGACGCGTTCGGCCACCTGGATTTGCTCCTCGCGTGAGGCACGGTCCGGGGAGCCTAGGCCGCCGTTTTCCTTCCAGGTGGATGGTAGGAACTGAAGGCCGCCATAAAAACCGTTGCCGGTGTTGGTGGACCAGTTGCCGCTGGATTCGCACTGAGCGATGGCGTCCCAATTCACCGCAGACGCGTTTGCGGTGGGCGTGGACACCGCCATCGAGACTAGGGACAGGGCAACGGCGCATGCGGCAACAGTCAGTGCCTTGCGAAGCTTCACGAGCGACTCCCCCCAGACGCGGCGTTGTTACTTGCCTGGACACCCTGCCAGCGTGTTGTAGGAGAGGCAATAGTGCACTATGTGACAAAAGTGATAAGAAAGCTTGGCGATGAAGATAACGGGATTCTGACCGCCTAGAACCTAGAACCTCCTTCCGTGAATCGCTGCCAGCACCCAACCGTAAGGTTCGAACGGATCAGGAGGCGGTGGACTTCAATACTTCACGTACGCGCTTGAGCGATACTTTTGCAACTCGCATCGACAACGCTGGCGAGAGGCGCTCCAGGTACCAAAATGCCTTCCACCACGCTGGCACCACTATGATCGCGTCTCCACGTAAGACGGCGCGAAGGGCGCGCTTGGCGAATATTTCGGGTGCCATCGGCCGCATTGCCTCCCAGAATTTACGGATTTCTTCGTCGCGGATGCCGGTCATCTTGGCCCGTCCCCGTCCATACACGCCACCTGTGAGGATCGGAGTCCGGATCACGCCCGGACAGAGCACCGAGATCTGCACCCCATGGCGCTCGGCCTCAAGACGCAACGTCTTCGAGATCGCAACGACGGCGTGTTTGGTGGCGCTGTAGCTTGCCGCGCCCGCAGTAGTGATGAGACCGGCCATCGAGGCTGTGTTCACGATGTGTCCGGAGTGCTGCCGGATCATGATTGGATAGACCGCTTGAATGCCGTGTACCACACCGCGCAGGTTTACATCGAAGACGTCATTCCAGTCATCCAGCGTGTATGAGTCGACCTCACCGCTGCCCCCAATGCCGGCATTGTTGAACAAGTAGTCGATCCGCCCCGATTGCTGCACCACCTCGCCGACGGCCCGCTCGAATGACGGATAGCTGCGCACATCCACCTCGATCGGGTGCGTCCTTCCGCCAATACTGTTGAGGCGTTGCGTCAGCTCCTGCGCCGGGCCGATCTGACGATCGGCGATCCAGACCTCAGCGCCCTTCTCGACCAGCTTGGCGGCCAACGCGGCACCGATGCCAGACGCGCCGCCGGTAACGAAAGCGATCTTGCCTGACACGCTCGACGCCATTGCGGAAGGATAGTCGCCTCCTTCGCACCTGGAAGAGGTTCTGGCAGCAGTCGTCCGGGCAGGGTGGAGCCATCACGGTAGGTGAAATGTTCTTTTAGCAATCCGGTGCCCCCGGACGCACGGGCGCTTACCGCGGGCGAAGTCAGTTTCGTCGCAACCCACCTCTATGCAGATGCGGTCGGCCTGTGACGGAGGTCCGCAAGTCCCTCTGGGCGTGTGGACGCGACTGCAGGCTCAGCCGGCCACCTGTGTCACCGTGACCATTTGGTATTTCATCTGCTCAATTTTTGTCATCAGCTCATCGAGCGTGGCCGACTCCACCTGGCTGCCGGCATGCATCAGAATGATGACACCGTTACTGATACGCGCCATCGCGGTTTTCGTGATCGGGCGTATGCCGCGAACATGGTCGCGTTGATAGCGCCCGCGCTGGTGCCGATGTACACCGTCGGCTCGTAACCTGCGGCACGTAGCCGCGGCACCAGAACCGACAGGGCGCCCGCCTCGTATCCGCCAGGTGCACCCGCGCCCGTCACGACGACCGCTACCCGCGTTTGCTCAGGGGTCATCACTGCCGAACACTAGCGTTTCGCGACGTGCGGGTGTTGCCGTTTTCCTGCAGCGCTGCGGGCATTTGCCCCCAGGTTGAATTTCGTATCTGGTAGTCGCACCTGGCCGGACAACGGGATACCGCCCTTATCGGGTCAGAACGTCGGACCCAGACCGGCGGCTTTCTCAGGTCCGTCAGCGCGGGCTCGACCGCGTCAGCTAATTCGTTGATGTCATTGGCGATCGTCGGCGTGGTGACGAAGCCGAACTCCGTGAAGCCGTTGTAGCTCACGCATGTGTTGTTCAATGGCCCGACTGTGGGTGAGCTGCAAACCAGGTCGACTCGTGCCGGTGTCGGCGTCAGGCAACAACGGGCATACAGGGGCACTTGAAGGCGACCACAGTGGCCACCCGCGGGTTCACCTGGGCAGCACATGTGCAGCCGCGGTGGTCGGCGGTGGCGGCTGCGGATGTGACGACCTCTGAGGTGCGGTCGTGGGTGGCCGACATGACCATGGCAGGGGCCGGGGCCGCGACGGTGGAGAACGCATTGAGCGTGCTGCGCCAGATTCTGGCGATGGCCGTTCAGGACCGCCGGACAGCCGCAACCCATGTGCCGAAGTGAAGCCACCCCGACGAACCCACCGCCCCCGAGACATACACCTGTCAGCGATGTCCCGAAACAAACACGTGGAAAGCTAGTGTTCTCCACGCCCAAATCCCATGAGCGCTGAAGCGTGCCGTTCCCGGCGTTTCTGGCTGACGAGCTTGCCGAACTGATGGTCGGCAACGGGCGTGAGGATCTGGTGTTCGCCATTGCGCTATGCGGGGTGCTGCGGGTGTCCAAGTGGCGACCGCGTGTATTGGCACCGACTGTGCAGCGGCTGGTGCACACCGTGCCGGGCTTCCCTGTCGTGACGCATGATCTGCGGCACACCGCGGCCCTCCCTGGCCATCAGCGCCGGGGTCAACCCCAAGGCCGTGCAGACGATGCTGGGGCACGCCAGCGCGGTGCTCACTCTCGACACCTACGCCGACCTATTCCCGACGACCTGGAGATGGTGTCTGTTGCGCTCGACAGTGCCCGCCGTGCTGCTCTGGAACCCGTGGCTGAATCTGCTGCGGACCGACTGCGGACCAAGAGCGGACCAGCTCTGGTGGGCCGACCCAAAGCATGCTTCTGAGCAGCAGTTTCTGAGTCGGGGTGGCGGGATTTGAACCCACGGCCTCTTCGTCCCGAACGAAGCGCGCTACCAAGCTGCGCCACACCCCGCTGAAGCCAGGCCAGGGTACCGCACCCGGCCAACGGCTGGCCAAACGCTGCGGCGTGGTCTAGCCGCGCCGGACGCACGTTCGGCGAACGAGACACGAGATGTGGCTCACCACGCCGCGCGGGATGACGCACATCGCCGTCGGTGTTGTGCACACTATGCATCGACGACGAAGGAGTTGCTGACCATGACGGGCTTGGGAGCTGCCATCTACGGCGGTTTCTTCGGGTTGGCGGCGCTGTGGCTGTTCGTGACGGCAGAGCGCGCCGAGGGCCCCGGACCAGATCACCCCAGCGAGCCGGTGCGTTCGAACTCGATCAGCATGGCCGAGACGCTGGTCGGGTCGAGCCCGTGCTCGGCGAGCCAGTCGTCGCAGAAGTAGGTCTCGTCGTAACGGTCGCCGCTGTCGGCGATCAACGTCACCACCGAGCCGCTGCGCCCGTCGGCAACCATCTCGCCCAGCAGCCGGAAGGCGCCCCACAGGTTCGTGCCGGTGGACGGGCCGACCCGCCGGCCCAGCACCTCGCTGGCATGCCTGGAGGCCGCGATCGAAGCGCAGTCCGGCACCGAGATCATCCGGTCCACCACTTCCGGCAAGAACGACGGTTCCACCCGCGGCCGTCCGATTCCCTCGATGCGTGACGACCTCCCCGTCGTCACGCTCCAATCCCCTGTCTCATACGCGGGATAGAACGCCGAGTTCTCCGGATCGACCACGCACAATCGCGTCTCCAACCGCCGGAATCTGATGTAGCGGCCGATCGTCGCGCTCGTTCCGCCCGTGCCGGCGCCGACGACGATCCACTCCGGTATCGGGTGCTGCTCCATCGACAGCTGGGTGAAGATCGACTCGGCGATGTTGTTGTTGCCGCGCCAGTCGGTCGCGCGCTCTGCGTTGGTGAACTGGTCGAGGTAGTGGCCGCCCGCCTCCCGCGCCAGGCGCTCGGCCTCGGCGTACACCTGGCTTGCCTCGTCAACGAAATGGCACCGGCCGCCCTGTGCCTCGATCAGCGCGACCTTGGCCGCGCTGGTCGACGCCGGCATCACCGCGATGAACGGCAGACCCAACAATTGCGCGAAATACGCCTCGGACACCGCGGTCGACCCCGATGACGCCTCGACGACCGTCGTCTGCTCGGTGATCCAGCCATTGCACAGCCCGTAGAGGAACAGTGACCGCGCCAGCCGGTGCTTGAGGCTGCCGGTTATGTGTGTGCTCTCGTCTTTCAAGTACAGCTGCACATCGACGGCCGACGACCACGCCGACGGCAGCGGGTAGCGCAGCAGGTGGGTGTCGGCGCTGCGCCGGGCGTCGGCCTCGATGAGGCGCACCGCGTTGTCGACCCACGCCCGCGGCCGGTCCCGGGCCGCCGATCGGGTCACCGCAGCGCGGCGGTCGGATGCGAGGGTTGTGACGCCGCCGTGGACTCCGGGCCGCCGGTGGGTGCGGCCACGAGCGTCAACAGCGTGGCCTCCGGACGGCAGCAGAACCGCACGGGATGGAACGGCGACGTGCCGATCCCCGCCGACACGTGCAGGTGCATGTTCGCACCCCACTTCGACGTGCCTTTGGCGCGGGAGCGGTCGAGCCCGCAGTTGGTCACCAGGGCACCGTAGAACGGCAGGCACAACTGACCGCCGTGCGTGTGACCGGCCAGCACCAGCTGGTAGCCGTCGGCAGCGAACCGGTCCAGTACCCGCGGCTCCGGTGAGTGCGTCAGCCCGAGCCGCAGATTGGCGACCGGGTTGGCCGGGCCGGCGATGGTCTCGTAGCGGTCGCGATCGATGTGCGGGTCGTCGACGCCGGCGGCGGCGATCGTGAGCCCCGCGACCTGCAGCTCCCGACGTGTGTGGGTCATGTCCAGCCACCCGCGCTCGGTGAACGCGGCGCGCAGGTCCTGCCACGGCAGCGGCTTGCCGTGCACGCGGTGCCCGGGATCGACGATGTAGTTGACCGGGTTCTTCAGCCGCGGCGCGAAATAGTCGTTGCTGCCGAACACGAACAAGCCGGGCACGCTGAGCAGGTCGCCGAGCGTCTGCACCACCGCCGGCACTGCCCGCGGATGGGCGAGGTTGTCGCCCGTATTGACCACCAGGTCCGGCTCCCAGCGCGCGAGTTCACGCAACCAGGCCTGCTTGTGGCGTTGCGCGGGACGCATGTGGATGTCGCTGAGGTGCAGCACGCGCAGCGGGGGGGAGCCGGGGCTCAGCACAGGCATCGTGACCTCGCGAAGCACGAACGCGTTGCGTTCGATCACCGACGCGTAGCCGAGCCAGGCGAGCGCCGAGCCGCCCGCGACGGCGGCCACTGTCTTCTGCACGGGCGAAGAAGCCATAGGTGCAGGGTATCGCGGCGCCTGGAACAAGGGCCGATTGAAGGAGCTTGCGAAATTCTGAAATCCGGGTGCTTCGACGGCTAATAGGCTGGGCGGATGGTGCCTCAGTGGCGGCTTGGTCAGATCGTCCTGCCCGTTCACGGCGTCTTCGTCGGACTCGGTGTGCTCGCCGCCACAGTCGTCTTCGTCGCCGAGGCGCGCCGGCGCGGCGCGGTCAACGACCAGTCGCTGGTGGCGGTGACGGGTGCACTGGTCGGCGGTGCTCTGGGCATGCGGCTGTCCGGCTGGGCCGAGCACCTCGATCCTCGGCTCAACCCCACCTTGATGCAGGCCTGGGAGTTCGGTTCACGCAGCATCCTCGGCGGCCTGCTCGGCGCATACGTGGGAGTGCACATAGCCAAGCGGCTCGGCGGGTACCGCGGCAAGACCGGTGACCTGTTCGCTCCCGCGGTGGCACTCGGGATGGCGATCGGGCGGATCGGCTGTCACCTGACCGAAGCACCCGGCCGGCCGACGAGCCTGCCCTGGGGCGTGCACGCGCCGGTCACCACCCCCAGCTGTCCCGGCTGTCTGACCAGCCAGGCGATGCATCCTTCGTTCGTCTACGAAATCGCCTTCCAGCTGGCGGCTTTCGCGGTCCTGATGTGGCTTCGCCCCCGGATCAGCCAGCCCGGGGAGCTTTTCGTGCTTTACATCGCGGCCTATGCGGTCTTCCGATTCTTCGTGGAGTTCGTCCGCGCCAACGACACGGTGTGGCTAGATTTGACTCGGCCGCAATGGTTTCTGCTGCCGTCGCTGGCGCTGTTGGCGTGGCGCTTGAGGTACGGCTACCGGCGCGGGTACTACGACGCAATGACGTCCCGGCGCCAGGAAGCCCTCGCATGACGACACCCCCGATGCCGCCGCCGGAACCGCCACCGGGCGGGTGGCCACCGTACGGTCCGTACTACGGCCCGGATCCGTATCGTCGGCCGCCGCGCAACGAGAACTCGGCTGGAGTGATCGTGGGCCTGGCGGTGGTGGGCTCCGTCGTCTACTTCGTGGTGAACTTCGTTGTGGCGCTGCTCGTTTTGATGCTGGCGTCGGACTCGTCCACGTCGAAGGCAGTGCTGGCGACGGGGACCGTCGGACTGGCGTTGTTCGCGTTCGGTGGCGGTGCGGTGCTGCTGGCGCTGCGCCGGCCATGGACGAAGGGTCTGGGTCTCGGGTTGATGATCGGATGGGCGCTCACGTCGATCGTCACGGTCGGCTTCTGCACGGGAATCAACCCGAGCATCTACGGGAACATGTGATGGCGGGCATGGACCTTCGCGGGGACCGGATCCACCGCTACGTCAACGCCTTCTGCCCGCACTGCCACGACGAGCGGCCGCTGCGTGACGTCGCACGGTTGAGCGGATGGCTCGCCGTTCGCGACGACCGGGTGTGGCTGGAGCGGGGCTGCCCGTCGCACGGACTGGTGCGCACGCTCTACGACGAGGATCCGGAAATCCTTGCCTACCTGGAGGAATGGACCGCGCCGACCAAGGCGCACCTTCCCGATGTGCCGGCGAACTTCGACCCGATCCCATCCGCCTACGAACGCGGTCTGCCCGAGATGCAGACCCAGCACACCTGCATCCTGCTCGAAGACATCGCCGAGGCGTGCAACTTGCGATGCCCGACGTGTTTCACGGATTCGTCTCCGGATCTACAGAACGTAGTCGCGGTCGCCGACGTGCTCGCCAACGTGGACCAGCGACTCGCGCGCGAGAACGGCCGCATCGACGTGCTGATGCTCAGCGGTGGCGAGCCGACCCTACATCCGCGGCTGCCGGAATTGCTCGCTGAACTGGTTGCACGTCCGATCACGCGAATACTGCTCAACAGCAACGGAGTTCGCATCGCCGCCGACGACCGGTTGCTCGACCTGCTGACGCAGTATCGGGACCGCGTCGAGGTCTACCTGCAGTACGACGGCCTGTCGCCGGCCGCTCACCGGCACCATCGCGGAGGTGACCTGCGACGCATGAAAGCAGCGGCTCTGCAGCGTCTTTCAGCGCGGGAGATCTTCACGACACTGGTCATGACCGTCGCGCTCGGCGTCAACGATGGCGAGATCGGCGACGTCGTCATGCTCGCGATGGGCACGCCATTCGTCGGCGGTGTATCCATCCAACCGCAGTTCGGCTCCGGGCGTTCGGGTTTCATCGACCCGCTCGAGCGGCTCACCCACACCGGCGTGCTGAAGCGGCTGGGCCCGCAGACGAACAACTTGGTGACCTGGCGCGACATGACCGCGCTGCCGTGCTCGCACCCGCACTGCTGCTCTGTGGGTTACGTGATCCGCGACGACGGCGGACAATGGCAATCGCTGGTGTCGCTGATCGGCCACGACAACCTCAAAGCCAAGCTCGGTCTCGTCGCCAACCGCATCGCCGACACCGAACTGCCCGCGGAGCTGGGTCTGGCGGTGCGTGAGTCGCTGCTCGGGTTGTTGTCGGAGCAGTCGTCGCTGTCGCACCCTCAGATCGGCGACGTGTGGCGCAGCATCTGCGAGAACTGCGACCTGGGTATGCCCACACTGCTGACGCTGGCGGCCGCGGCGCTGCCCGGGCGGCGGCGCAAGCTGCGCCGCCTGCTCGGCGAGCGGGTCGTGCGCATCACGATCAAGCCGTTCATGGACATCTCGACGATGCTCGAGGAGCGGCTCGTGCAGTGCTGCGTGCACGTCGGCACCCGTTCCGCCCAGGATCAGTGCGCGCCGTTCTGCGCGGTGCAGGCCTGGCCGCAGCTGGGCCGGCAGCGGCTGTCGGCGGCGGCTCGACGTCCGCTGCCGATCGCAACGTAGCTGTCGCGGGGAAGGCGGGGGCTATGGCGGCGGCTCGCCCGCTGGGGGAGGCGGCGGGCCCAGCACCGGCACGGTGATCGGCGGCAAACCCGGGATGTTGACGACGGTCGAGCCGACGACCGGGACTTGCGGTGCGCCCGGCGGCGGTGGCGGCGGCGCCGGTGGGATGCCGTTGCTGACGTTGACGGTGACGATTGCGCCCGGCACCGTCTGACCGCTCGGGGTGGTGCCCACGACGGAGCCTGCGGGCGCAGTGCTGTTGACGGACGCCGTCTGGTCGGCGACGCCGAACCCCGCATCGCGCAGCCGTTGCTTGGCGGTCTCCACTCCGAGGCCGGACACGCTGGGCACCCGCGAACCCGGACCGCCGTCGACGTAGCGCGGATCGGTGGGCGGCAGCCTCACGTCGCCGAAGTCGTTGGCGATCGGCTTCATCGCCGAGAACCACGTGCGGGCCGGCTCATTGCCGCCGTAGAGGTTTCCGGATCCACAGCGCCGCAATGGATTTGAGCACAGGTCGGTCGGGTCGGTGGAGTCGTCGAAGATGTAAACCGCCGCGGCGTAGTTGTTCGTGAAGCCGACGAATCCCGACGACCGGTGGGCCTCGGTGGTGCCGGTCTTGCCCGACATCGGCAGGTCCCAGCCGACCGAGGCGGCCGACCCCGCGGCGGTGCCGTTGCCCTGGTCGTCCTTGCTCATCGCGTTGGCCAGTGTGTTCGCCAGGCCTTCGGGGACCACCTGCTCGCAGTTTTCGGTGGTGAACGGCACCGGGTTGCCGTGCCGGTCGATGATCTCGGCGACCGGATTGGGCGGGCACCACATGCCGCCGGAAGCCAGCGTCGCGGCCACATTGGACAGTTCGAGCGGGTTCAACTCGAGCGGACCGAGCGTGAACGAGCCGAGATTCTGCCGTTTGACGAAGTCCGCGAGACTTTCGTTGCTTTCCGGGTCATACGCGCGGGCGGTACCCGGCTGAGCGTAGGAGCGCAGACCGAGCTTGACGGCCATGTCGACGGCGCGCGGCACGCCGATCAGCTGGATCAGCCGGGCGAACGCGGTGTTGGGCGACGTCGCCAGCGCCTCGGTGACGTTCATCGACCCGCGGTAGCCGCCGTCGTTCTGCACGCACCACGTCTCTTTCGGGCATCCGCGCGCCCCGCCCGTGCCCATGCCTTTGGCCTCGAAGCGGCCCGGCACCTCCAGTTGCGCGTTGATGCCCATGCCCATCTCCAGCGCCGCGGCGGTAGTGAAGATCTTGAAGATCGAACCCGCCCCGTCGCCCACCAACGAGAACGGCTGCGGCTGCATCGTCTCGCCGGCGTCCATGTTCAGCCCGTAGGTGCGGTTGCTGGCCATCGCCATCACCTGATGCGAGTCCTTGCCCGGCTTGATCACACTCATCACGTTCGCGACGCCGTCGAGTGTCGGGCTGGCGATGTTGTCGATGGCGTACTTGACCGAGTCCTGCACGCGCGGGTCGAGCGTGGTGCGGATCAGGTAGCCGCCGCGGGCCACCTGCTCCTTGCTGATGCCGGCGCGGGCCAGGTAGTCCAACACGTAGTCGCAGAAGAAGGCCCGGTTGCCCGCGGCGATGCAGCCGCGAGGCAGCGCCTGAGGCTGCGGCAGAATGCCCAACGGCTCGGCCTTGGCGGTGCGCAGCGCGTCGGCCTCGGCGGGGAAGTTCTCGATCATGGTGTCCAGTACCAGATTTCGCCGCTGCAGCGCGCCGTCGGGATTCGTGTACGGGTCCAACGACGTCGTCGACTGCACCAAGCCCGCCAGCAGCGCGGCCTGCTGCCAGTCAAGGTCCTTCGCGTCGATGCCGAAGTACGTCTGCGCGGCGTCCTGCACACCGAACGCGCCGTTGCCGAACGACACGAGGTTGAGGTAGCGCGTCAGGATCTCCGGCTTGGAGAACGTCTTGTCCAGCGTCAGCGCCATCCGGATCTCGCGCAGCTTGCGCGCCGGAGTGGTCTCGACCGCGGCGCGCCGCTCGGCGT
>JBLNEK010000159.1:0-4296 GCA_050262635.1 Candidatus Sericytochromatia bacterium
CTCAAGGTGCTGGCCAACACCGCGAGGACGACACCCAGCGCCGTGCCGAACAACAGACCCGCGGCCAGCGTGAACGCGGTGCGCGGGAACGGCAGAACCGTCACCAGCACGTGCGCGGCCAGGAACGTCAGCGGGAACCACGGGCCCACCGAGGTTGCCCAGTCGCGCAACTCAAGCGCGGTAGGCAACGGTATGAAAGTTGCCGCTGCGACCAAGATCACAAGCCCGGCGACCGTCGCGAGGATCCGTCGCCTCGAGACCGCCCTGCCGACGGCGACCACCGCAAACTGCAGTCCGCGCAGCGTGTCGCGGGTTTTGGCGACGATCACAGCTACCAACCCTACGGCGTTTTCGCCGGTCGTCATCAACTAGCCTGAGGGCGTGTCAACGCACTCCGCTGAGGCAGAGCCGGCGCTGAGCCGGTGGCGTTCGCAAGTGGCCGCGGTCCTGGCCAAACGCAATCCGGACCTGCCCGACGAGCCGGAGCGTCTACTCGACACACCGACCTACGAGGGCTTCCCGATCCGCGCCCTCTACACCGCCCTGGACGCTCGCCCCGAGCATCCGCTGCCGGGCCGCTGGCCATATGTGCGCGGCGGAGATGCGCTGCGCGACGTCAACACCGGTTGGAAGGTCGCCGAGTCGTTTCCGGCGCACCATGATTCCGGCGATGTCAACGGTGCCGTGCTGCTGGCGTTGACCGAAGGTGTCAGCGCTTTGGTCCTACGGATTGGCGACGACGGAGTCGCGCCCGACGCGCTCGACCGGTTGTTCGACGGCGTGTTCCTGGAGCTCGTGCCGATCGTGCTCGACGCGGGCAGTGAGTTCACCGCGGCGGCCGACGCAATGCTGGCCTTGGTGGACGGCGTCGACGAGGATCAGTACGCGATGCTGTCGGTCGATCTGGGCGCCGACCCGTTGACGGCTGCCTTCAGCGGGCGTCCGGCGCCGGCCCTCGACGACGTCGTTCTGGTCGCGTCCCGAGCCGCCGGCTATCGCGGGGGAGTGCGGACAATCACGGTGGACGGCCCGGCACTTCACAACCGCGGCGCCAACGCGTCGTGGGAGCTGGCGGCCAACATCGCGGCCGGTGTCACCTATCTGCGGGCTCTTCCAGACCTGCCAACCGCACAAGCATTGAGGCAGATCAGCTTCCGCTTCGCCGCCGACGACGACCAATTCATGACGATCGCGAAGTTCCGTGCGGCACGGCAACTTTGGGCGCGGGTCGCCGAGGTCGCCGGCGCGGCGGGGGCGGGCGCGTCGACCGTGCATGCCGAGACGTCGGTGCCGATGATGACGCAGCGTGACCCGTGGGTGAACATGCTGCGTACGACGGTCGCCGCGTTCGCTGCCGGAATGGGCGGCGCCGACACGGTTTTGGTGCAGCCGTTCGACGTGGCGATTCCGGGTGGCGCGCCCGGCGTGAGTGCCGGCTTTTCGCGCCGGATGGCCCGCAACACGCAGTTGCTGCTGCTCGAGGAATCCCATCTCGGGCGGGTGCTGGATCCGGCCGGCGGCTCGTGGTACGTCGAAGACCTCACCGAGGCACTGGCGCAGCAGGCCTGGCGGTATTTCCAGGCGATCGAGGCACGCGGCGGTTTCGTAAGTGCGCACGACTTCATCGCCGATCAGATCCGCGAAGTGCGCGACAAGCGCAGCGCCGACATCCGCCACCGACGCGCGAAGATCACCGGCGTGAACGAGTACCCGGATCTCGGCGATGAGCCGCTTGCGCGAAGAGCAGACAGCGACGATGAGTCGCTTGCGCGAAGAGCAGTCAGCGACGAACCGCCATTGCTGCACAGCGACGAGAGCGTGTACCGGTACGCCGCCGACTTCGAAGCGCTGCGGGATCGCGCGGACGCGTTCCTCGAGCGCACCGGGGTGCGACCCCGAGTCTTGTTGCTGCCGTTGGGGTCGCTCGCCGAGCACAACGTCCGAGTCACGTTCGCGACAAATCTGTTGGCGTCCGGCGGTATTGAGGCCATCAACCCCGGGCCACTCGACGCATCGGGGATCGGTGCTGCCGCGTCGGCTGCGGGCGGGCCGGAGATCGGGGTGATCTGCGGCACCGACGCGCGGTATGGCTCAGAAGTCGCGGGTGTGGTGGAGGCAGCACATGCCGCGGGGATGTCGACGATCTATCTTGCGGGCCCCAAGAAGTCGGTGGCGGAGATCAACGAGGGACATCAGCCCGACGGGTTCCTGACCGCGAGCATCGACGCCGTCGACGCCTTGTCGAACCTGCTGAGCCGATTGGGGGCGTGAACCATGAGCACACCTACCTCCGTCGTCGGCAGCTTCGCCGACGTCCCACTGCACGGCGAGCAACCGGAGACGCCGCCGACCGAGAGCGACGTCACCGCGCAGGTCGCCGCGGCCGCCACCGCACACGGCTACACGCCGGAGCAGTTGGACTGGCACACGCCGGAGGGCATCGTGGTCAAGCCGGTCTACACCGCCGCCGACCGCGCCGCCGCGTCCGTCGAGGGATATCCGCTCAACAGCTTCCCCGGTGAGCCGCCGTACGTGCGCGGGCCCTATCCGACGATGTACGTCAACCAGCCGTGGACCATTCGCCAGTACGCGGGATTCTCCACGGCAGCCGACTCGAATGCGTTCTACCGGCGCAACCTGGCCGCGGGCCAGAAAGGATTGTCGGTCGCGTTCGACCTGGCCACGCACCGGGGGTACGACTCGGACCACCCGCGCGTGCAGGGCGACGTCGGAATGGCCGGTGTGGCAATCGATTCCATCCTCGACATGCGCGAGCTGTTCGATGGCATCGACCTGTCAGCGGTGACCGTCTCAATGACGATGAACGGTGCGGTGCTGCCGATTCTGGCGCTGTACGTGGTGGCCGCCGAGGAGCAGGGGGTTCCGCTGGAGAAGCTGGCCGGGACCATCCAGAACGACATCCTCAAAGAGTTCATGGTCCGCAACACCTACATCTATCCGCCCAAGCCGTCGATGCGGATCATCAGCGACATCTTCGCCTACACCAGCAGCCGGATGCCGAAGTTCAACTCGATCTCGATCTCCGGCTACCACATCCAAGAGGCCGGTGCCACAGCGGATCTCGAGCTGGCCTACACGCTCGCCGACGGCGTGGAGTACATCAGGGCCGGATTGGATGCGGGCCTGGGCATCGACCAGTTCGCGCCGCGGCTGTCGTTCTTCTGGGGCATCGGGATGAACTTCTTCATGGAGGTCGCCAAGCTGCGCGCAGGCCGGCTGTTGTGGAGCCAGCTCGTCTCGCAGTTCGACCCGACGAACCCGAAATCGCTGTCGTTGCGCACACATTCGCAGACGTCCGGCTGGTCGCTGACCGCCCAGGACCCGTTCAACAACGTGGCGCGCACGTGCATCGAGGCGATGGCCGCCACGCAGGGCCACACGCAGTCGTTGCACACCAACGCCCTCGACGAAGCTCTTGCGTTGCCGACGGACTTCTCGGCGCGCATGGCCCGCAACACCCAGCTGCTGCTGCAGCAGGAGTCCGGCACGACGCGGCCGATCGACCCGTGGGGCGGGTCGTACTACGTCGAGTGGCTCACCCACCAGCTCGCGCAGCAGGCCCGTGCGCACATCCGGGAGGTCGAAGAGCACGGCGGGATGGCGCAGGCGATCGACGACGGTATCCCGAAGCTGCGCATCGAGGAGGCGGCCGCCCGCACGCAGGCGCGCATCGACTCCGGCCAGCAGCCGGTGGTCGGCGTGAACAAGTACCAGGTCGACGAGGACTCGGCGATCGAGGTGCTCAAGGTCGAGAACAGCAGGGTGCGGGCCGAGCAGATCGCCAAGCTGGAGCAGCTGCGTGCCGACCGGGACCAGGGCGCGGTCGACGACGCCCTGGCCGCGCTGAGCCGGGCCGCCTCGGAGGGCGACGGCAACCTGCTGGCGCTCGCCATCGACGCGGCGCGGGCCAAGGCCACCGTCGGCGAGATCTCCGATGCGCTCGAGAAGGTCTGGGGCCGCCACCAGGCCGAGATCCGTACCATCGCCGGGGTCTACCGCGACGAAGTCGGATTCGGAGGAGGAAACATCTCGCCGCTTTCACAGGCCAGCGAGCTCGTGCAGAAATTCGCCGAGGCCGACGGTCGCCGGCCCCGCATCCTGGTCGCCAAGATGGGGCAGGACGGCCACGACCGCGGCGCGAAGGTTATTGCCACCGCGTTCGCGGACCTCGGTTTCGATGTGGATGTAGGGCCGCTGTTCCAGACGCCGCGGGAAGCGGCGCGAATGGCCATGGAAAATGACGTGCATGTGCTCGGCGTTTCCAGCCTGGCCGGC
>JBLNEK010000160.1:0-8987 GCA_050262635.1 Candidatus Sericytochromatia bacterium
TCCCCATGACTCACAGCCGATACGCTGCACGGGTGTTGCTCTCCGACCGCGACATCCGCGCCGAAATCGCTGCAGGACGCCTTGGCCTCGACCCCTTCGACGACAAGCTGGTGCAGCCGTCCAGCGTGGACGTCCGCCTCGACACCCTGTTCCGGGTTTTCAACAACACCCGCTACACGCACATCGACCCCGCTCTGCAGCAGGACGAGCTCACCAGCCTGGTCGAGCCGCTGCCCGGCGAGCCGTTCGTGCTGCATCCCGGCGAGTTCGTCCTCGGCTCCACTCTCGAACTGTGCACGCTGCCCGACGACCTCGCCGGCCGGCTGGAAGGCAAGTCCAGCCTGGGCCGGCTCGGTTTGCTCACCCATTCGACCGCGGGCTTCATCGACCCCGGCTTCAGCGGCCACATCACGCTCGAACTGTCCAATGTCGCGAATCTGCCCATCACGCTGTGGCCAGGCATGAAAATTGGCCAGCTGTGCCTGCTGCGGTTGACCAGCCCCGCCGAGCACCCGTACGGCAGTGCCAACGTCGGGTCGAAGTA
The DNA here is from genome assembly GCA_050262635.1 of Candidatus Sericytochromatia bacterium. Taxonomy (GTDB): domain Bacteria; phylum Actinomycetota; class Actinomycetes; order Mycobacteriales; family Mycobacteriaceae; genus Mycobacterium. The sequence continues at coordinate 545 of JBLNEK010000160.1, forward strand.
CCAGGGCCAGCGCGGACCGACTCCGTCGCGCTCCTACCAGAACTTCGCCAGGTCCTCCCCGGAAACGACGACGAGCTGAATTGAACGGGTCCGCAGCGGTCGTATGCGGGTAGGGTTGGGAACCAGGTTCATTGGAGCCCACGCAAGCGCCGCCCACCGGTGACGTCGTCACGTTCAGCTAACGTCGGGGGATGTAACGCATCGGGCCGATCGTGCGATCGAACCAGTGGTCGACGGGTTTTCTTGGTGGACGAAGGTCCAATGACCCCGAGCTAGCTAGCAAACTTCATGGAGGGGCTGTGGACATCGTACTTGGCGTGTCGATGACACCCACGACGGTCCGCATGGCGCTGGTCGAGGGCGAGAAAGCCGACGGGCCGACCGTTGATCACGATGTCTTCGACATCACGGCAAGAGACGGCTCAGCAAACTTGAGTCCGTCCGATCAAGTCATTTCGGCCATCCTCGGCACGCAAGAGAGCGCGGCCGCCGGCGGGCACCGGTTGATCGCCACCGGGGTCACCTGGACCGACCACGCCGAGGCCTCCGCTCTGCGGGACGGCCTCGCCGCCCGCGGCATCGACGACGTCATGCTGGTGTCGCAGTTGCACGCGGCCGGCGCGCTCGCTCAGGCAGCCGGGCGTGCGGTCGGCTATGACACGACGGCGTTGCTGTTCGTAGAGCGCGACACCGCCACCCTGTCGGTGGTCGAGACCCTCGACGGCTCGATCGTCAAGGTCCTCAGCCGCAGCCTGCACAGCGCCGACGCGATGGCGGTGATGGCCGAGATGGTCGCTGACCTCGACGCCCAGGACATGCGCCCCGGTGGCGTGTTCATCGTCGGCTCCGGTGTCGACGTAGCGGCGGTCAGAGCACACCTTGAGCATCATGTGTCGCTGCCCGTCAGCGCGCCTGACGATTCGCCGATGGCGCTGGCCCGCGGCGCAGCGCTCGCGGCGGCGGCCGCGCCGCGATTCGAGGCGACCACGATCGGCCTCGCCTACTCCCAAGACCCCGACGGCCCCACCGCCGCCGACCCCGCCTTCGTCGCCACCCAGGTCCGCCCGATCAGCGAGCCCTCGGTCGATGACGACGACGACGCGGTCGCCGACGAGAGCCGACGACCGTTCCTTCTGGTTGGCAGCACGCTCACCAGCATCTTTGTGGTCGGCGTTGTGGCCCTTGTCATTTCGCTGGCCGTCAGCATCAGGCCCACCGTCGACCAGCGTCCGAGCCCGGGCGAGAGCATCGTCGTGCCGAGCACCGTCGCGCCGACGGCACCACCCGTCGCCCAGCAGGTCCAGCCGCCGCCGGCCCCCGCCGAGACCAAGCCGCCGGAGACCATTCCCGCGCCCGTGCCGGTGGTTCAGGAGCAGCCTCAACAGCAGGCCCCGCGTCAGGTTTTCGTCGAAACCCCGCAGGCGCCGGCGTCGGTTCCCGCGGCCGCACCGCCCGCTCCCGCAGCAGAGCCGTCACCTCCGGCCGCCCCGGCACCGGCACCGGCAGCCCCCGCGCCCGCAGCGCCCGCACCGGTGATTGCTCCGCCAGTGATCCTCCCGCCAGTCATCCAGCTGTGGCCGCAGCCGTCGTTCCGGACGCCCTGGTATCCGCAGTATCCGCAGTCGCCTGTGACGACCCAGCCGCAGCAGCCGCCGCCCTGGTATCCCCAGTATCCGCAGCGGCCGCCGGCGACCCAGCCGCAGCAGCCGCCGGTTGACGACGAGCCGGACTATCCGGTCACCCCGCGGCAACCGGTGGTGCCGCAGCAGCCTCGGCAACCGGTGGTGCCGCAGCAGCCCCGCCAGCCGGTGATCCAAGTGCCGCAGCTTCCGTCCCTCGGCGGCAACAAGCCGCCGTGGGAGTACTTCGACTGATTCGTAACCTGCCGTTGTCCCGACGCTCAGTGTCATGACGCCGTTAGCTCACGGCGTGTCGCTATACCGGCGGTATGAGGTGCACCGTCTTAGGCACGGGCTACCTGGGCGCGACTCACGCCGCGGGAATGGCCGAGCTGGGTCACGATGTGCTCGGCGTGGACATCGACCCCGGAAAGGTTGCCAAGCTCTCCGCCGGTGAAGCGCCGTTCTACGAACCGGGCCTGCGAAAGCTGTTGCACGAGAACATCTCTGCCGGCCGACTTCAGTTCACCACCGACTATGGCGCGGCAGCCGAGTTCGCCGACGTCCACTTCGTCGCGGTGGGCACCCCGCAGCGCAAGGGAGAGTACGGCGCCGACCTCGGCCACGTCCACGCCGTCGTCGACGCGCTGGTTCCGCGGCTGTACCGCTCGGCGGTGATAGTGGGCAAGTCGACGGTCCCGGTAGGCACCGCAGCCGAGTTAGCCGCGCGTGCAACCGATTTGAAGCACGACGGTGTGGAAGTCGAGGTCGCGTGGAACCCTGAGTTCCTGCGCGAGGGCTTCGCCGTGCACGACACCCTGCACCCCGACCGCATTGTCCTTGGGGTGCAGCCTGATTCCCGGCGCGCAGAAGACGCGGTGCGGCAGCTCTACGCTCCGCTGCTCGACGCCGGCGTGCCGTTCCTGCGCACCGACCTGCAAACGGCAGAACTGGTCAAGGTCTCCGCAAATGCCTTTCTGGCGACCAAGATCTCATTCATCAACGCGATATCCGAAGTGTGCGAGGCAGCCGACGCCGACGTGACGATGCTCGCCGACGCACTAGGCCACGACGAGCGCATCGGACGGCGATTCCTCAACGCGGGCTTGGGATTTGGTGGTGGCTGTCTGCCCAAGGACATCCGCGCGTTCATGGCCCGGGCCGGCGAACTCGGCGCCAGCCAGGCGCTGACCTTCCTGCGCGAGGTCGACAGCATCAACATGCGCCGGCGCTCCAGGATGGTGGAACTGGCCACCAAAGCCTGTGGCGGGTCGCTGCTTGGCGCCAACGTCGCGGTGCTGGGTGCGGCCTTCAAGCCCGAGTCCGACGACGTCCGCGACTCGCCGGCGCTCAATGTGGCCGGCATGCTGCAACTCAACGGCGCGGCCGTGAACGTCTACGACCCGAAGGCGATCGAGAACTCGCGACGGGTTTTCCCCACGCTGAACTACTCGACCTCGGCGCTCGAGGCGTGTGAGCGTGCCGACGCGGTGCTGGTGCTCACCGAGTGGCGGGAGTTCGTCGAACTCGATCCAACCGAACTGGCCGACACCGTGAGAGCCAAAGTCGTTGTGGACGGCCGCAATTGCCTCGACGCCGACTGTTGGGCACAAGCCGGTTGGCAGATTTTCGCGCTGGGAAGGCGGACACGCGGCGTAGCCTGATCGGCATGAGGCAGAGGATTCACTGGTTCGCCATGCACGGCTACGTCCGCAGCCTGGTGTCGATCGGAGTTCGCCGCGGCGACCCGCAGGCGCGCATGATCGCCGACCCCACGGTGAGGGCGAACCCGGTGCCGTTCATCGAAGACCTGCGATCCCAGGGCCGCATCGTCAAAGGACGCGTGGTCTACCTGACCGTCGACCACGAAATCGCCCACGAACTACTGCGCTCGGAGGACTTCCGGGTCACCGAGCTCGGCCGCAACCTTCCCAGACCTGTGCGCTGGGCGGCGCGCAAGACCGATCCCGGACTGCTTCACCCGCTCGTCCCACCGTCGCTGCTGGCAGTCGAGCCACCCGAGCACACCCGCTACCGCAAGCTCGTGTCGTCGGTGTTCACCACTCGCGCGGTCGCCGCGCTGCGCGACCGCGTCGAAACGACCGCCAAGGTGCTGCTCGACGACCTCAGCGAGCAGCGCGGCGTCGTCGACATCGTCGAGCGGTACTGTTCGCAGTTGCCAGTGGCCGTGATCGGTGATGTCCTCGGGGTCCCCGACGGGGACCGTGAACAGATTCTCAACTTCGGCGAGCTCGCCGCGCCGAGCCTGGACGTCGGGCTGTCGTGGCGACAGCACCAGCAGGTCCAGCAGGGCATCGTCGGCTTCAACGCGTGGCTCGCGAACCATCTCGAGCAGCTGCGGCGCAATCCCGGCGACGACCTGTTGAGCCAGCTGACCCAGGCCGCCGACGAGGGCGGCCGGCTCAACGACCGCGAACTGCAAGCTACCGCCGGCCTAGTGCTGGCCGCCGGATTCGAGACAACGGTCAACCTACTGGGCAACGGCATCCGCATGCTGCTCGGCCACCCGCAGCACCTCGCCACGCTGGCCGAGCGCCCAGAGCTGTGGCCCAACGCCGTCGAGGAGATCCTGCGGCTGGACTCACCCGTGCAGTTGAGTGCGCGGATAGCTCGACACGACGTCGAGGTGGCCGGCACGACGATCCGGCGCGGCCAGATGGTGGTGCTGTACCTGGCCGGCGCCAACCGCGACCCGGCCGTGTTCGAGGACCCGCACCGCTTCGACATCGAGCGGCCCAACGCGAACAAGCACTTGAGCTTCTCCAGCGGCAGGCACTTCTGCCTGGGCGCCGCGCTCGCCCGTGCCGAAGGGGAAGTGGGCCTGCGGTCGTTCTTCGAACGCTATCCGGACGCGCGCCTGGCCGGGGAGGGCGTCCGCCGCGACACCCGGGTGCTGCGCGGCTGGTCGTCGCTGCCGGTGGTGCTGGGCTCATGACGATGGACTTCGCTGCAGCGCTCGTCGAGGAGAACAGCCGCTTCGCCGACGCGCTGCGTGGCGCCGACCTCGCGACGCCGGTGCCGACGTGCCCGGGCTGGACGCTCAAGCAGCTGATGCGTCACGTCGGCCGCGGCGACCGGTGGGCCGCGCAGATCGTCGCCGACCGGCTCGAGGAGCCGTTGGATCCCCGCGAGGTCCGCAACGGCAAGCCGCCCGACGACGGCGCCGTCGAGTGGTTGCACGGCGGCGCGCAGGAGCTCGTCGACGCAGTGGCAAAGACCGGCGAGAACACCCCCGTGTGGACATTCATCGGCCCCCGCCCCGCCGCCTGGTGGGTGCGGCGACGCCTGCACGAGGCGATCGTGCACCGCGCGGACGCCGAGTTGGCCGTGGGCCGCGACTTCACGGTGGCTGCCGAGCTGGCCGCCGACGGGCTGACCGAGTGGCTGGAACGGGTGGTGATCCAGACCGGCGAGCAGTCTCCACTAGGCGCGGACCAGTCACTGCACCTGCACGCGTCGGACGGTGGCGAGTGGACCCTGCGCAGCGACGACGGGACGCTGCACATGACCTCCCGGCACGAGAAGGCGACCGCTGCCGTGCGCGGGGACGCCGCGTCGCTGCTCCTCGCGATGACCCGGCGCATTCCCGCCGACGACGCGCGCATCACCGTGTTCGGCGATGCCGATGTCTGGCGGAGCTGGCTGGATCGCACCCCGTTCTGACGTGACTTGCTAGCTTTCACCCATGACTGTTTCGGAGATCGCGACCGTCCTGGCGTGGCATGACGCGCTCAACGCGCAAGAGCTCGACACGCTTGTCGAGCTGTCCACCGGCGACATCGAGATCGGTGACGCGCACGGCGCGGTGCAGGGCCACAGGGCGCTGCGCGAGTGGGCGACGTCAAAGGGGTTTCTCATCGAGCCGGGCCGGATGTACGTGCACGACGGCGTCGTGGTGGTCGAGCAGCACATCGGCGACGCCGGCTCGCCCCAGGTGATGGCGTCGGCGTTTCGCGTGGTGCACGACAAGGTGGCCTCGGTGTTCAGCCATGACGATCTGGAGACCGCACTGGCTGCCACCGACCTGAGCGAAGACGACATCTTCGTCGGATAGGGGAGTTCATGCGGGGGATCATTCTGGCCGGGGGCTCCGGCACGCGGCTGTATCCGATCACGATGGGCGCCTGTAAGCAACTGCTGCCCGTCTACGACAAGCCGCTCGTGTACTACCCGCTGTCGACGCTGATCATGGCCGGCATTCGCGACATCCTGGTGATCACCACACCGGGCGACGCGCCGGCCTTCTACCGGCTGTTAGGCGACGGCTCGGCGTTCGGAATCGACATAAGCTACGCGATGCAGGAAAGGCCCGAGGGTCTGGCACAGGCATTCGTGATCGGCGCACGCCACATCGGCAATGACACCGTCGCGCTTGCATTGGGCGACAACATCTTCTACGGGCCCGGCCTCGGCACCAACCTTCGGCGGTTCCAAAACGTCGACGGCGGAGCGATTTTCGCGTACTGGGTGGCCAACCCGTCGGCGTACGGAGTCGTCGAGTTCAGTGACGACGGCACCGCGCTGTCCCTCGAGGAAAAACCGGCGACGCCGAAATCTCACTACGCCGTCCCCGGGCTCTATTTCTACGACAACGACGTCATCGAGATCGCTCGGTCGTTGAAGCCGTCGGCTCGCGGCGAGTACGAGATCACCGAGGTGAACCAGATCTACCTCAACCGGGGAAAGCTGAAGGTCGAAGTGCTGGACCGGGGCACCGCCTGGCTGGATACTGGAACCTTCGATTCCCTGTTGGACGCAAGCGATTTCGTGCGCACCATCGAACGCCGTCAGGGGCTGAAGGTCGGCGTGCCTGAGGAGGTGGCGTGGCGGGTCGGCTTCATCGACGACGAGCAGCTGGCCGCGCGGGCCAAGCAGTTGCTGAAGTCCGGCTACGGCACCTACCTGCTGGAGCTGCTCGAGCGCAAGTAGCTATTGGCGGTAGTTGACGAGGAAGTTGCCGAGGCGCTCGATCGCGGCCGCGAGGTCGCGCGCCCACGGCAGCGTCACGATGCGCAGGTGATCCGGTGTGGGCCAGTTGAACCCGGTGCCCTGCGTTACCAGAATCTTCTCCTGCAGCAGCAAATCGAGTACCAGCTGCTCGTCGTCGACGATCTCGTACACCTCGGGATCCAGCCGGGGGAACGTGTACAGCGCGCCGCGGGGCTTCACACATGACACGCCTGGAATCTCGTTGAGCTTGCTCCACGCCACGTCGCGCTGCTCGAGCAGTCGACCACCCGGCAGCACCAGGTCCTCGATGCTCTGGTGCCCGCCCAGTGCGACCTGAATGCCATGCTGCGCAGGCACATTCGGGCACAACCGCATGTTGGCCAACAGGCTGATGCCCTCCAGGAAACTGCTTGCGTGTTCCTTGGGCCCGGTGATCGCCAGCCAGCCCGCGCGGTAGCCCGCGACGCGGTACGCCTTGGACAGGCCATTGAACGTGAGGCATAGCAGGTCCGGCGCCACCGAAGCCACACAGATGTGCTCGGCGTCGTCGTAGAGGATCTTGTCGTAGATCTCGTCGGCGAGAAGCAGCAGCTGGTGCTTACGGGCCAGCTCGACCATCTGCTCGAGGACCTCGCGGCTGTACACCGCGCCGGTGGGGTTGTTCGGGTTGATGATGACCAACGCCTTGGTGCGTTCGGTGATCTTCGACTCGATGTCCGATACGTCGGGCTGCCAGCCCTGGGTCTCGTCGCACAGGTAGTGCACGGGAGTGCCGCCGGCCAGTGACGTCGACGCCGTCCACAACGGGTAATCCGGGGCGGGAATCAGCACCTGGTCGCCATTGTCGAGCAGCGCCTGCAGCGTCATCGTGATGAGCTCGGAGACCCCGTTTCCCAGGTAGACGTCGTCGACGTCGAAGCGTGGGAAGCCCTCGACGAGCTCGTAGCGCGTCACCACCGCCCGGCGCGCCGGCAGGATGCCCTTGGAGTCCGAATAGCCCTGCGCGTACGGCAGAGCCTGGATCATGTCGCGCATGATCACGTCGGGCGCTTCGAAGCCGAACGGAGCCGGGTTGCCGATGTTCAGCTTCAGGATGCGGTGACCCTCGGCCTCCAGCCGTGCCGCGTGGTCGTGCACCGGCCCGCGGATCTCGTACAGGACGTCCTGCAGCTTGGTCGACTGCGCAAACGTGCGCTGCGGGTGGTGATGACCGGCGGCGTGCCACGGCAGCTGGTGAGTGGTCATTGCACCATGGTGCCAGGCGTGTCCAGCAAATTTCCAAAATCGGTGCTGGCGTATCTCAGCCGGTAGTTTGCAGATACCTCACCGTCATATCTGAGTAGACCCGTTCGAACAGCCTCGCTGCCGTGGACAGTGACATGTCGAGGAAGCGGGCGAACACGCCGAAATCCGCCTCGTCCGTCGCGCGGAACCGGATGTGCCCGACGATTCGAAGGGCGAAAGAGCCGGGGCCCTCGCGAACGCTCGCCGTCAACCACGGATTGTGATCGTTGAACCGCTTCACGCACTCGTGAAGGAGGCTGAGCTCTGCGCGGCCGAGACCCGCCGACCAGTGCGCGCGAAGGCTGATCCCGTCGCGGGACGAACCACGTGCGTGCATGTACACCGGGAAGTGGCCGCGGGCCGAGTCTTGCAGCATCAGGAATTCGCCCTCGCCCGCCCGGATGAGCCGGATGCCCCGGGTTTTGGCATAGCGTTCGATCACGGTCGTCACGGCAGAACAATGTCGCGAGACGCTTGGAGGATTCTTGGCTCGGCGCGCCGAGACTACGGTTGTGGATGGCTACTACCGTTTGCCGGGTGGCTTCGCCCCACGCGCGATGCCCAGGCCC
>JBLNEK010000161.1:0-53869 GCA_050262635.1 Candidatus Sericytochromatia bacterium
CGTTTGGGTAGCCGGCCCGGCGGCCGGCGGCATCCTCGCAGACTGGGGCGCCGACGTCGTCAAGATCGAACCACCGCGTGGCGATCCCGCCCGGATGTTCGGCCGGATGCTGGGCTGCGACCTCGGCGTGAACCCGCCGTTTCAAATGGACAACCGCTCGAAGCGAAGCATCGTCCTGGACCTCGGTTCCGAAGACGACCGCGCGGCAGCGCTCGAATTGCTTGACGCCGCAGACGTTTTCCTGACGAACATCCGCCCGTCGGCGCTACGTCGCGTCGGACTCGACTTCGACACCGTGGCCGCGCGCAACCCCCGCCTCGTCTACGGCCTGATCACCGGCTACGGCGACAGCGGACCCGACGCCGACCGGGCGGCGTATGACGTCGCGGCGTTCTGGTCGCGTGCCGGGGTCGCGCATCTGCTCACGCCTGCCGGCGGCACACCGCCGTTCCAGCGGGGCGGGATGGGTGACCACCTGGCGGGGATGACGCTGGCCGCGGCCGTGTGCGCGGCGCTGGTCGCTCGTGAGCGAACCGGCCAGGGTCAGCTGGTCAGCACCTCGCTGTACCGACAAGGCGCCTACACCGTGAGCTTCGACCTGAACACCTACCTGCTGACGGGACAACCCATCGCGATCGGCCAGCGCGAGTCGATGGGCAACCCGTGCATGAACAACTACGCGGCCGCCGACGGGCGGCGGTTCTGGATCGTCGGGCTCGAGGCCGGACGGCATTGGCCGCCGCTGTGTCGTGTGGTTGGGCGCCCGGACTGGCTGACGGACCCGCGGTTCGTCGACTCCCGCAGTCGCGCGGCCCATGCCGTCGAACTGATCCGTGAGCTGGACGGGATCTTTGCGACGAAGCCGCTCGACGAGTGGGCGGAAATCTTTGCCGCAGAGCCGGAATTTTTCTGGTCACCGGTCAATTCGCTCGAAGATGTGGTGTCAGACGAACAGTTCCATGCCGCCGGCGGGGTTGTCTATGTGCCGGACGGCGAATCGAGTGTGCCGATGGTCGCCACGCCGGCCGACTTTCACGGCACGCCGTGCGGGCCGCGAGCCACCGCGCCCGAGCTGGGGGAGCACACCGACGAGGTTCTGGCGGAGCTGAAGTCGCAGCGGCGCCGCTAGCGGCGGCGCACCAGCACCGACTGCTGAATGGCGCCCACCGCGCCGTGCTCGTCGAACAGTGTCCCGATCGTCGTCCCGACTCCGTCTGGGCCGTAGCCGGTTTCGGCCCGAATGCCGATCCATTGCCCCTCGGGCACTCGGAACACATGCACGGCCAAGTCGGTGTTCACAAACGTCCACTTCCTGATGTCGAGTTTGGATCCGATGCCGTTCGCGTCGTCGGCCACCGCGAACAGCCGCTGCAGCGGAGTCATCGTCTCGCCCTTGACCAGATCCACCGTGGGCCTGATCCAGGATTCACCGGCGCCGTCGTTGAGCGGCTTGGTAAGCCACAGCCACTCGAGGCTGTGCAGGTAGTTGCGGTCCCACTTCTCGGCGAGGTTGCGGTTGCGCCCCTCGTCGGGCGGGCGTAGCGGAGGTGCCGGTGCCCTCAGGACATCGTGCGTGTCGGTCTGGTGCAGCCGCCAACCGCTCGCCCTCGCGACCGGTCGCGGCTGACGGTCCGGGCCGAGCGCCAGCATCTCGGCGCTGACGAGCTCGATCTGCTTACCCTCCCGCTCCAGCGCCGCGCGGACCCAGATGTCGCCCTCTGCCGGGACGGGCCCGAGCAGATCGACGACGACGCGGCTCAGCCGCGTGTCGTCCCGCTGGGCACAGCGCTCGAGGGCGCGGACCAGCAGCGCCGACACCGGCGCGGCGTGCTGGATCGCCGATGACCATGTGCCGCGGACGAAGTCGGTGGCCGTGAACTTCTCGCCCAGCGGATCGGCGGCTTCGACGATCTCGTAGTACGAGTCGCTCACGGCAGCCCGGCCCCGGGTATGTCGACCGTGACGGCGTCGAGTCGAGAGAGTCTGGTTCCCGCCAGCCGCTGCGGGTAGGCGTCGGTACTGGACAGCAGAAACAGCGTGCGGTGTTCGGGGCCGCCGAGGCTGCAGGCGATCGCCATCCGCTCGCCGACGTCGACACTGTCAGTGGCGTTGCCGCCCAGCATAATTCGGCAGAATTTGTGCGCCAGTGTCAGCGATGTCCACACCCCGCCCTCGGCGTCCAGCGCGATGCCATCGGGGGGGCCGTCCAGCCCGTCCGCGAAGACACTGCGGTCGCTGAGCCCGCCCTCGGGATCTACCGTGAACGCGGTGAGCCGACGGCCGGTGGACTCGGCGACGATCAGCGTCGCCCCGTCCGGGGTGATCGCCATTCCGTTCGGGAAGTCGAGGTCGTCGGCGGCGACGGTCGCGGTGCCGTCGGGGTCGACCCTGACGATGACACCGCCCCGCCGCGCTTGCGATCCGACGTACGCGCGGCCGCGCTCGTCGACAACCATGTCGCCGAGGCCGGCCGGCACGGTGCTGGCGAGATCGGCCAGCACTGCGACGGTTTCGCCGTCATAGCGCAGTATCTGGCGACGCTCGGTCGAGACGATCAGCAGCGAGCCGTCGGGGCAGAAGCCCAGACCCGATGGGGCGTGCCCGGGCAGCGGCAGCGTGGTCAATGACCCCTGCAGGGTCACTGTGTGCACCGCTTCGCCGAGCATGTCGGAGAACCACAACAGCCCCTCGAACCACCGGGGACCCTCACCGAAGCAGAAGCCCGCCGCCACCGGTGTCAGAGCTTTACAAAACACGCGGCAAGTGTCACGCTCCGTAGGTGCCACTGTCAACTTGCGGCGGCCGGTGAGCGGCGATGCGGAAGTATCACAGCCACACGCTGCTGTATCTGCACGAGACGATCGACTTAGGCTCTGGGCGCAGCGGTCGGTTCACGGACCACTTCGGCGAGGTATACCAGCCGATGATGGAAGACCTCGGAGCGCGGCTGTTCGCCATCTGGGAGACCACGCCGTACAACGGCAACTGGCCGCAGGTGACGATCATCTGGGAGATCGATGCGTTCACCGACTACGCCCGAATCGGGCGGGGGCAGGCGCGCGGCGGCAGTCACGAGACCGCGGCAGGCAAGTGGTCGGCGTTCCTGGCCGAGATCGGCGCGTCGGGTGAGGGGCGGATCATGTACCCCGGTCCGAGCAACAAGACGCTCGCGCAGCTGCACGAGGCGAATTTCGCTGCGGGACTGGTGATTCAGGAGATCATGCAGACCAAGCCGGGACGTCAGGACGACTACATCCGTGAGCTCGAGCGCCTTTACGTGCCGTGGTCGGAGCGGACCGGCAAACACTGGCTCGGTTCGTTCACCACGACGTTCCGGGTCAACGAGGTCATCCACTACTGGGCGCTGGAAGGGAAGTGGGACTGCTTCGCCAACCACTATCCGTCGTGGAACGAGAACCCGCCGGCCGAGATCGTCACGTGGATGAGCGTCGCGCCCGCACTCCGCGACGGCTGGGAGGACTCCATCCTGCAGGCTCTACCACCCTCGCCGCTGCAATGACAGCCGCTGTGAAACAAGGCTTTTCATACGATCCGTTCGATCCCGCGGTGATGGCCGACCCGCTGTCGTATTACCGGGTGCTGCGCGACCGGCACCCGCTCTACTACGTCGAGAAGTACGACACCTACGCGTTGTCGCGGTTCGCCGACATCTGGGACGTGCTGGCCGTCAACGACGGCACGTTCGTGGCCTCGGAGGGAACATTGCCGGCTGCAACGGTTTTGACACACCACAACGACGGGCCCGTGCCCGACCCGCCATTGCACCCGATGCCCTTTCACGCCAACTTCGACGCCCCGCTGTACGACGACGTCCGGCGCTGCACGTCGGCACCGTTCCGGCCGAGGTCGGTGGCCCGGCTGGCCGGCCGGATCCGCGAGCTGGCGAACCAGCGGCTCGACGAGCTTCTGCCGCGCGGGCGATTCGATCTGACCCAGGAGTACGGGGGGATGGTCGCCGCGTCGGTGGTGTGCGAGCTCCTCGGACTCCCGGTCGATTTGGCGGCGGAGGTGCTTGCGAGCGTGAACGCCGGCAGCTTGGCGCAGCCTGGCAACGGTGTGGAGGTGGCCAACGCCCGCCCGGGCTATCTCGAGTACCTGACCCCTGTTGTGGAGAGCGCGCGCGCCGAGGGCGGCGGGACGACGATCGTCGGGAACCTGATCGCGTTCCGGCTTCCCGACGGCTCCGGTCTCAGCGACCTCGAGGTGGCCACCCAGATGCTCGGGGTGTTCATCGGCGGCACCGAGACAGTTCCGAAGATCGTCGCGCACGGGCTGTGGGAACTGTTGCGCAGGCCCGATCAACTGGCCGCCGTCCGCGCCGACCCCGACGCCAACGTGCCGATTGCACGCGACGAGATCATCCGGTATTGCGCTCCCGCACAGTGGTTTGCGCGCACCGTCCGCCGGCACTTCACCATCCACGACACCACGATCAACCCCGGCCAGCGGATCATCACGCTGATCGCCTCGGCCAACCGCGACGAGCGGGAATACCCGAACCCCGACGAGTTCATCTGGGACCGACGCATCGAACGGTCGGTGACGTTCGGCCGCGGGCAGCACTTCTGCCTCGGCTTCCACCTCGCACGCCTGGAAATCGCGACGCTGGTGGCCGCATGGCTCAACCGCGTGCCCGACTACCGGATCCTCAGCGAGGCCGCGTCCCGGCCGCCGTCGAGCTTCCAGTGGGGATGGAACAGCATCCCGGTGGAGGTCTGACCGTGTGGTCGTACCGGCTGGCGGCCCCCTACGCCTTCGAACGGAATACTCTGCCCGACAAGACATCCGACGACCTGAGCGATGGGCAGGTCTTGTTGCGGTTCATCGCCGCCGGCATCTGCGGCAGCGACCTGCCACCCTTCCGCGGTGTCCGCGGCAAGATTCCGGGCGATTGCGGAGCCAGCGCCGCCGAGATGGACGGCTTCCCGATCCACGAGGTCACCGGCGAGGTGATCGCCAGCCGGCATCCCGACCATCAAGGGGGGGACCGCGTCACCGGCTGGGCGTCGGGCTTCGACGGTCTGATGGAGTTGATAGTCGCCGACGGAGATGGCTTGGCGCCGTACGATCCGTCGCTGAGCCCGCAGCTCGCAGTGTGCCTTCAACCACTCGCCTGCGTGCTGTACGCGATGGAGCAACTGGACGTCGAAGGGCGGCACGTCGCGGTCATCGGGCAGGGGTCTATCGGGTTGCTGTTTTCATACGCGGCCAAGGCACACAGCGCCCGGCACGTCACCGGCGTCGATCCGGTGGAACGCGAGATCGTCGCCAAGCACTTCGGCGTGGACACCGTGGTGCGCGCGACCAGCGACCGCTGGATCAGTCACATGTCGTCCAATGACAAGCCGGACGTCGTGATCGAAGCGGTAGGCCATCAGGTGGCCACACTGGGACACGCGATCGAGGCGGCCGCATTCGGTGGCACAGTGCTTTACTTCGGTGTCCCAGACGACGACAGCTACCCGATCAGCATGCGCGCGATGCTGCGCAAGAACCTGACACTGAAATCCGGTGTGACGCTTGACCGCCAGCGCGTGTTACGGAGGGCCGGCGCGTTCGCGCGTGAGCATCCCGAGCTGCTGCCCAACTACCTGACCCACACGTTCCCCGTCGCCGACGTGCAAGCCGCGTTCGAACTGTCATGCCAGCCGGTGCCGGAGCGCGTCAAGATCGCGATCGTCGAATGAGCACGCTGCGGGAGGCCCTCGCGGCCAATGAGCAGGTATGGGGCGGCTGGGTGGTGGGCCCAACAGTCATCGGGCCCGATGAGTATGCCCGCGCCGGCTACGACTATGTCGGATTCGACCTGCAGCACGGCTATTTCGACGACGCCGACGTCGCGCTGCTGTTGCGCCGACTCGAACACGTCCCGATCGGCACCGCCGTGCGGCTCGCGTCGACCGACCCGGTGCCGATCGGGCGACTGCTCGACGCGGGCGCCGACACGGTGCTCGTCGCGATGGTCGAGTCCGCCAACCAAGCCGCCGACGCGGTCGCCGCGGCCCGGTACCCGCCGGCGGGAGTGCGAAGCTTCGGCCCGTTGCTGCCCGGCCTGGGGAACGACCCGGCCGCTCTGGAAGCCAGAGTCAGCGTGTTCGCGATGGTGGAGACCGAGCACGGAGTGGCAGCGGTCAACGAGATCTGCACGGTGCCAGGCCTTTCCGGTGTTTACGTGGGGCCGGCGGATCTCGCCATCTCGATGGGTTACAAGCCGGCCGATGCCTGGAAGCAGCCGGCCGTGACGGACGCGATCGCGCGGATCGCGTCCGTGACGTCGTCAGCCGGCTTGATCGCCGGAGTCCACGCCGGGGACGGCAAGCTCGGGAATCTGGCCTCGCAGTGGGGCTTTCGCATGATCACGCTGGCGTCGGAGTCGCAGGCGCTGCGCCGCGGTGCGACAGAACACCTGAAAGAGGCGACCCGGTGACGGACCGTGTCGCACTGGTGACCGGCGCCGCGGGCGGGCAGGGTGCGGCCATTGTCGCGAGGCTGCGCGCGGATGGCTTTCGGGTGGCGGCGAGCGACGTGCGTGCCGACGAACTCGCCGCCAGCGTCGACGGACTCGACGACGTGGTTGCGGTGCAACTGGACGTGACCTCGCCGGAGCAGTGGGCTGCCGCGGTGGACGCGGTCGTCGAGCGGTTCGGCGGGTTGACCACGCTGGTCAACAACGCCGGTGTGCTGCACCGGGCGTCGCTGGCCGAGGAGACGTTGGACGGCTTCGAGCGCGCGTGGCGGGTCAACTGTCAGGGCCCATTCCTCGGTATTCAGGCTGCGCTGCACCACCTTCGGCGTGCCGACGGGGCGGCGATCGTCAACACGTGCAGCACCGGCGCCGTCCGGCCGTTCCCGAACCACGCCGCCTACGGATCGTCGAAGTGGGCGCTGCGGGGGCTGACACAGATCGCCGCCGCCGAGCTCGCACCGCACGGGATCCGGGTGAATGCGGTGCTGCCAGGGCCCGTCGAAACCCCGATGCTCGACGAGGTGACCCAGACACGGCTCGCGGCGGCGGCGGTGTCCGGCCGGCTCGGCAAGCCGGCCGAGGTCGCGGACGCTGTGGCGTTTCTCGTCTCCGAGCACGCGTCGTTCATCACCGGCTGCGAACTCGTTGTGGACGGGGGGCAATGCCTGCGGTGAAGCACGATCAGTCGGTCGGCATCATCGGGGCCGGCCCGGGCGGTCTGGCGCTCGGAATCCTTCTGCGCAAGGCAGGGTTTCGCGACTTCACGATCTTCGACCGCGAGGACGGTGTCGGCGGGACGTGGCGGGTCAACACGTATCCCGGGCTGGCTTGCGACGTGAAGTCCCATCTCTATTCCTACTCGTTCGACCTGAACCCCGACTGGTCTCGACTGTGGTCGGGCCAACCGGAGATCCTGGAGTACTTCGAGCGGTGTGCGCGGCGTTACGAGCTCGAGCCGAATCTGCGGTTGCACACCGAGGTCCGCTCTGCGCACTGGGATTCCAGTGCCAACAGCTGGTGTCTGACCACGTCGACCGGAGAGCGGCACCGCTTCGACGTCGTGGTGTCGGCCGTCGGGCTGTTCACCCAGCCGGTCATGCCGAATCTGGTCGAGGAGGAACCGTTCACCGGGACCGTGATGCACTCAGCGCGCTGGGACCACTCCGTCGATCTGACCGACGCGCGCATTGCCGTGCTCGGAACGGGTTCCACCACCTCGCAGTTGCTGCCCGAACTGGCGAAGGTCGCCGCGAAGGTGTATTCCGTGCAGCGCTCGGCCACTTGGGTCCTGCCCAAGCCCGACCGCGCGTACACCGACCGGGAACGCTGGGTGTTCAGGCATATCCCACTCGCCAAGAAGCTCTACCGCATGCGGCTGTGGCTGCGCAGCGAGGCGAACATCTCCGTGATCGAAAACGGCAGCGACAAGACGCAGGAGTTCAAGGCGCTGGCATTGCACATGCTGGCGTCCAACGTCAAAGACACCAAGCTGCGCCGCAAGCTCACACCGGATCACCCGATGGGCTGCAAGCGGTTGGTGTTCTCGTCGGACTTCCTTCCGGCGCTGAGCCGGGAAAACGTGGAGGTGATCGACAGCCCTGCGCGAGCGCTGCGTGCGCGGACGCTGGTGACAGCGGACGGCACCGAACTCGACGTCGACGCGGTGATCTGCGCGACGGGGTACGCGGCGACCGACTACCTCGGCCAGCTCGACGTCGTCGGCGAGAGAGGCCAGTCGCTGCGGCAGACGTGGGCCGACGGCGCCTATGCGTATCTCGGCATGACCGTGCCCGGTTTCCCCAACTTCTTCATGCTGTACGGACCTAACACGAACGTCGGCTCCAACAGCGTGATCTTCATGCTCGAGGCACAGGCGCGCTACGTCGTGCGGGCACTGAAATACCTGCGCCGCAAACACAAGTCGTACGTGGCGGTGAAACCGGAAACGATGGCCGGGTTTATCCACAAGATCGACCTCTGGATGGAGGGCACGGTCTGGCTGACGCGCTGCTCTAACTATTTCCGAGCCGCGAATGGCCGCGTCGTCACCCAGTGGCCGCGCAGCGCGAGGGCGTTCTGGAGCATCACGCGCAGGTTTAAACCCGGCGACTACACGTTCGAGCCCGCCTCTGTCACCACCGAAACGGTCGACCTGTGGACGCGTTCGGCCGGCTAGACCCGGCGCTGCAGCAGTTGGCTCCGGCCCGCACGGACCTGTCGCTCGCTACGCTGGCCGCGACCCGCGAGTCGTTGAACCAGAGGCGCCGCGAAAGCACACTGGCCGTTGACGTTTCCGGCGTCGAGGTCGTCGACGACCGGATTGGCGGCGTGCCGGTCCGGATCTACCGGGCCGGTCCATCCCCAGTCGTTTACTGCCATTCCGGGGCGTTCGTGCTCGGGAACCTCGACACCGATCATCGCCAGTGCGTCGAACTCGCACGGCGCGGGGAGTGCACGGTGATTTCCGTCGACTACCGGCTGGCCCCTGAAAACCCCTGGCCCGCAGCACTTGACGACGTAACCGCAGTGCTTGCCGGCGTCGACGCGAATCGGCTCGCAGTGGCAGGCAGCAGCGCAGGCGCGGCGCTGGCCGCGGGATTGGCGCAGCGCGCGGCAGCAGAGGCGCTGCCGGAAATCGTGTTCCAACTGCTGCACCAGCCGGTGCTCGACGACCGCCCGACGGGGTCGAAGGAGGAGTTCGTCGACACCCCGGGCTTCGACGGCCCGGCGACGGAGGCGATGTGGCGCCACTACTTGGCCGGCGCACCGGCCACGAGTACCGCCGCGCCCGCTCGCTGCACCGAACTGGGCGGCCTGCCAACCGCATTCGTCAGCTGCTCGGAGCTAGACCCGCTGCGCGACGAAGCACTCGACTACACGCGGCGACTGGCGGCAGCGGGCGTCGCGACCGAACTGCACGTCTTCGAAGGGACGTGCCACGGCTTCGACTCGCTGCTGCCGGACTGGCACGTCAGCCAACGGCTATTCGAGCTCGAAGGTGCGGCGTTACGGCGAGCCGTGAACCCGTAGGTGCTGGGCGATCGCAGCGTGGTACTCGTCGATGTGGGCGGGATTCGCGATCCGGAAGAAGCCGTCCGGCAACGGCGCCTCCTTGTAAGCCTCGATCGTCATCGACCGCGTGAACAGCGTGAGGCCGTGTCCCGGCTGGGTGAGGTGGTACTCGATCGTCATCCGGCCCGCCATACCCCCGCTGCCCGAGCTGTCGTGGCCGAGCCGCCCGACCGAGTTGAAGATCCACAGTCGCGGGCGCATCGCCACCGCCAGCTGCCAGGTGAAGACCCGGTCATGCTCGGGATGCGCCTCGTCCCAGGTGTCGCCGACCTTCAGCGGCAGGTCTCCTACATTGCTGATCCGCGGATGGCCCGGATACGCCACCGTCCAGTTCCTCGGATCGGTGACGAAGTCGTAAATCACCTCAGCGGGCTCGGTGAACGCGTTCGCAGAGGTGGTGGTGACGATGCCCAAGTGCGCTACTCCTCGCGGTCGGCCGGCGGATTGTCGAACCACACGCTCTCTTCACGGAGGCTGCGACTGCGCCAGCCGTCGGGGGTGCGCACCAGCTCGTGGTGGTAATACCCGCCGCAGAAGCTGAGTCCGGACGCGCCGGCAATGTGAAAAGGGTTGTAGAACATGGCCCGAACTGTGGCATCGTCTCCGTGGATCTCGGTTTCGACGTTAGTGATGTAGTGCATGCTCATCGCGATCAATGCCGTGAAGTCCCTGCTGAGCCAGTCGGCCACCTCGTCGCGGGTGCCGGCGGCGGCCCCGGCCGACGAGTAGTCGACGTGGGCGTCGTCGGTGAACACCGACCGGTAGGCCGCCCAGTCCTTGGCGTCGACGGCGCGCGCATATCTATTGAGCAGTGCGGCGATCTCGAGTTCGTCGGTGATTCGCTGGGCGTCCACGGTCCAACCTTTACAGATTGAGGCCGAACTGTCACGCTGTTCTCGTGACGGCCTCCACGCTCGTTTTCGATCCGTTCTCGGAGGAATTCTTCAACGACCCTTTCGACATCTATCGCCGGATGCGTGACGAGGCCCCCGTCTACTACAGCGAGCAGTACGACTTCTACGCACTGAGCCGCCACGAAGACGTCGCCGCGGCATTCAAGGACTTCGAGACGTACTCGTCGTCGCGCGGCGTGACGCTGGAGGAGATCCAGTCCGGCAGACACGCTCATCAGCAGTCGATCATCTGGATGGACCCGCCGGAGCACCGCCGGATGCGCAGCCTGGTGAACAGGGTGTTCACGCCGCGGGCGATCCGGGCACAGGAAGGCACCGTGCGCGGGAAAATCCGCCACTACCTGTCACAGGTCGACGGTGATCGCTTCGACGTGGTCGCCGACTTCTCGTCGCTGTTCCCGGTGGAGGTCATCACCACGATGCTCGGCGTGCCCGAAGAGCACCGGCAGGACGTGCGGATCTGGCTGGAGATTTCGCTCGAGCGCGCGCCTGGAAGAATGAGCATGAGCAAGGCCGGTCTGGACGCAATGACGCAGACCGGCCTGCTGTACTACAACGTCATCCAGCAGCGGCGGGCAGAGCCGCGCGACGACATGATCAGCTCGCTGATCGCCACGGAGGTCGAGCGCGAGGACGGCACCGTCACGCGCCTCGACGACGTCGAGATCGCGGGGTTCTGCACACTTCTCGGCGGAGCGGGCGCCGAGACGGTCGCCAAGCTGCTCGGCACCGCAGCGGTGGTGTTCTCGCGGCACCCCGACCAGTGGGACGTCTTGCGCGCCGACCGCAGCAAGATCCCCTCGGCCGTCGAGGAGGTGCTGCGATACGAGGGCCCGGTGCAATACGACTGCCGCTACTGCACCAAAGACGTTCACCTGCACGGCGTGACGATTCCGGCGGGAAGCGCGGTGATGCTGCTGGGAGCGTCGGCGAACCGCGACGAACGCGCCTTCACCGGCGCCGACAGGTTCGACATCGACCGGGACCGTGCGCAGGCGCAGAACCTCGCGTTCGGATACGGCATCCACAGCTGCCTGGGCGCGGCGTTGGCGCGCATGGAGAGCGCGATCGCGCTCGACCACCTCCTCGATTTCATGCCCGGCTTCGACGTGGACTACGACAACCTGCGGCGGGTCGCGATGACAAGCGTGGCCGGCTACTCCAACGTCCCTGTGTGGGTGCGGCGATGAGAGCCGCGAACGCGGAGCCCGAGCCGCGCACGCTCGTCCGATATCGGCTCGACGTGATCGCCGCCGACGTCGACGACATGGTGACCTCGGCGGGTGGCTGGCTGTTCGACCGCGCGATGGCCGGCTGGGACGTCAACGTGCACCTGCCCGACGCCGCCGACGCGCGGGCGCTGCACATCCTGGGCTTGCGAGTGCGCAGGTTCACCGATGAGGTGGCGAGAACGACTGAGGCGCAAGCGCTTGCGGTGGCCGGCGACATGCTCAACGCCGACGCGCGGGTGCGTGACAGGGTGGTCACAGCCCTGCGACAGGGCTCCTCCGAAGTCACGCTGTGGGGAGCGACGTGGCCGCCTCATGTGCGCGGCGCCCAAGAGGTCCAGCACCGGCTGAGCTCGGCGGCGCGAGTGTTCAAGGCGCATGCGCTCGCGGCAGCGACACTTCCGGCCGCGGTATCCGATATCGAGACGTTCCGCACCGGTCCGACGTGGTGTCCCGCCTACGAACCGGATCTGCTGCCCATACGCTGACCGCGTGCCGGCCAAACCGACCATCCGCAACGTCGTCACCGGCGTGTCCATTGGCAACGCCGTTGAGTGGTTCGACTTCGCGATCTACGGCTTCCTCGCCCGCGGGAACGATGGACGCCTCCGCCTGGCGCTTCCTGTTTCGGCTCGCCGGCCCGCTAGGCATCGTCGGCCTAATGCTCAGTTCGGGTTGGGTGGGCGCGGCGATCGTCGCCCGCGGCGGTGATCTCGCTTCTGACGGTGCCGCGCATGCCCGACACCGCTCGACGGCTTGTGCCACGATGAAGCCTGTGAAGGCAGGGGCCAGGCCGACCAAGGCCGACGTGGCCCGGCTCGCCAACGTGTCGACGGCGACCGTCAGCTACGTGTTGAACAACGTTGAGGGACAGACGATTTCGCCGGCTACCAGGGCGGCGGTGCGCAAGGCCGCGCAGAAACTCGGGTACCGGCCCAACCTCGCCGCACGCAACCTTGCGGTGGGCGGCAGCGGTGTCGTGCTGTACATCGTGCCGCGGATCGCGCTTGGGGAGCTACCAACCGAAGTCGGCAGCCGGCTGACGACCGCGCTGGCGCGCCGCGGCATCGTTCTGTCGCTGCAGTTCGAGACCGACGACAACCAGAACATCGTCGACGCGGTCGCCGATTTGAACCCGATCGCCGTCACGAGCGTGTTTCCCCTGACCGGCGACGCGTTGAGGGCCGTCAGCGCGGCCGGCATACCCCAGATTCACCTCGGCAGTGCGCAACTGCGCGCACTCGGCGACCTGCACTTGACCGTGGGCGAGATGCGAGTCGACCACCTGGTGGCACGCGGGCATCGCCGGCTGGCGTTCGCCTACAACGACATCGAGAAGCTGCGCCCGCTGGGTGACTACTGGCTCGAGGGACTACGCGCCGCGGCGAACAACCACGACCTGCCCGAGATCGTCGTCGGAACCGTCGCCACCGACGGCAGCGACGCCGCCGACGTCGTCGCTGGATGGGTGCGCGACGGCCTCACCGCCGTGTGCGCCCAAAGCGACGAGACCGCGTTCGTGGTCCTGCACGGCATGCGGCAGGCGGAGTTGCGGTGTCCGCAAGATCTTGCCGTCATCGGCGTCGACGCCCAGCCTCTCGGCGCGGTCAGTGGGCCTCCACTGACCTCGGTGGCGTTCGACGCGAAGGCGATCGTCGAAGGCTCAGTGGCCGCGATGATGGCCGAGCTCGGCTACCCGGTCGACTCGGACGCTACGGGCACCGACGTGGCAACCTTGATCGAGCGCAGCTCGACGTGATTTGCTTACGCGGGTAAGTTCCGTGTCACCGCAGAGAGGCGGTCTTCATGACGGCCAGCGCCACTAGCGAGGCCCATTTCGACCCCTACGACGTGGAGCTCAACGCCGACCCGTACCCGATGTTTCGCAGGCTTCGGGAAGAGGCGCCGCTGTACTACAACGCCGGGCACGACTTCTTCGCGCTCAGCCGCTTCGAAGACGTGTGCAAAGCGCTGGTCGATCACGAGACGTTCAGTTCGGCTCGCGGCGCGATCCTCGAGTTAATCAAGGCCGACATCGAGATTCCGAAGGGCGTGGTGATCTTCGAGGATCCGCCGATCCACGACATCCACCGCAAGCTGTTGTCGCGAATGTTCACGCCGCGAAAGATCAACGCGCTGGAGAACAAGATCCGCGAGTTCTGCGCGCAGAGCCTCGACCCGCTGGTTGGCACCGGACGCTTCGACTTCGTCGCCGACCTCGGCGCCCAGATGCCGATGAAGGTGATCAGCTTGCTGATGGGCATTCCTGAGAGCGACCAGGAGGCGGTGCGCGACCGCGCCAACGCCCAGATGCGCACGGAGGCCGGCAAGCCGATGAAGGCGGCCGAGGACGGCCTGGTGTCTGCCGAGCACTTCGCCGCGTACATCGACTGGCGCGCCGAGCATCCGTCCGACGACATCATGACTGAGTTGCTCAACGTCGAGTTCACCGACGAGACCGGCACCGTGCGCCGGCTGACCCGCGACGAGCTGCTGGTATACCTCAACGTGGTCGCCGGCGCGGGCAACGAGACCACGACCCGGCTGATCGGCTGGGCGGGCAAGGTGCTCGCGGAGCACCCCGACCAGCGCCGCGATCTCGTCGAGAATCCAGCGCTGATCCCGCAGGCCGTCGAGGAACTGCTGCGCTACGAACCACCGGCCCCGCACGTCTCGCGGTATGTGACTCGCGATATCGAGTACTACGGCCAGGCGGTGCCGGAGGGCAGCGTCATGGTGATGCTCATCGGGGCAGCCAACCGCGACCATCGCCAATTCCCGCCCGACGGAGACGTTTTCGACATCCACCGGAGGCCGCGCCAACATCTCGCGTTCAGTGTGGGCACGCATTTCTGCCTCGGTTCGGCGTTGGCCCGGCTGGAGGGACGGATCGCTTTGGAGGAGATTCTCGCCCGCTTCCCGGAGTGGGAGGTTGACCTCGAAAACGCCCATCTCTCACCGACTTCCACGGTGCGCGGATGGGAGACGATGCCTGCGGTGGTCTAGCTCCGCGGCTCGCCGCAATCCTGCAAGACCGAAATCGGCACTCTGCGCGCCTTCCCGCAGTATTGTCCGCAGATCAGGTTGCAGAAGGACGACCCGATGGGGGCAACGATGGCCGTTCGGACAAGTACGTGCGGCGCACGGTTCTTGTATCTGGCTCTGGCGACTGCACTGGCCGGACTCTTGTCCGGCTTCATCGACGCCACCGGCGGCTCGGCCATCTCAGCGGGCTTCTCCAGTGCGAGCGCGCCTGTCGAGCAACTGGACGTACCGTCGGCGGCGATGGGCCGCACAATCCGCATCGAGTTCGAAACCGGTGGCCCGAACTCGCATTCGGTGTACCTGCTCGACAGCATGGAGGCCGGAGACGACTACAACGGCTGGGACATCAACACCGCGGCGTTCGACTGGTTCAACGGCTCTGGCCTGTCACTCGTGATGCCGGTCGGCGGCAAGTCCAGCTTCTACAGCGACTGGTACGGGCCAGCGGTCGGTAATGGCGGGACATACACCTACAACTGGGAAACGTTCTTGACGCAGGAACTGCCAAAGTGGTTGGCGGACAACAAAAGTGTGAACCCCACCGGCAATGCGGCAGTGGGTTTGTCCATGGGCGGGTCCTCGGCGTTGGTGCTAGCGGCCTACCATCCGCAGCAGTTCGCATACGCCGGTTCGCTGTCGGGATTCCTGAACCTTTCCCAGGGGCAATGGCCGGGCATGGTGACTATCGCCATGAAGTGGAACGGCGGCTTCACCCCCGACGCGATGTGGGGGCCGCCCGGCGATCCGGCCTGGGCACGCAATGATCCGACGGTGAACGTGGGACGACTCGTGGCCAACAACACGCGGATCTGGGTCTACTGCGGCAACGGGACTCCCACCGACCCGGCTCTCGCAAGCCCCAATGCGCCCATCGCCGGACTGGGCTTCTTGGAGGGGTTCGCAATCGACTCGAACCGGGCCTTCCAAGACGCCTATCTGGCCGCCGGTGGTCGCAACGGCGTTTTCAACTTCCCCGACGGCATCCACAGTTGGGGTTACTGGGGTCAACAGCTGCTGCAGATGAAGCCCGACATCCAGCGGGTACTCGGCGCGACGCCGACAGCTTGACGAGGCCTTTACAGTTAGCGCCCTACAGATGGCCGCGAACGAAATGCAGGACTTCGTCCGCAGTGGCGAAGCCGCCGAGATGGCTCTCTTCCGGGCGCAGGATGAGTTCGGCCTTGGGCATGCGGTCGATCGCCGCCTGCGCCCCGGCGAGGTGCACGATGTGGTCGGAATCGCCGTGCCACCACCGCACCGGAGCATTGACGTCGGAGAGCCGAAAACCCCAGTCGCGACCAAACAGTCGGGCGTCGTCGATGATGGCCTGCAGTCGGCCTCGAATGCTCAGAATCAGGTCGTCGACGAACATGCCTTCCATCTCGGGGTCGCGCAGCACGCGCTGGTCTGCCGCCGGGGTGGTGCGAGCGTAGGCGTGGCATGCGAGGTGGCTGAACGGAACGATGGGCAACACCAGCGTCGACGCGCTCAACGCCAGCGGACGGCGCAGAACAGACAGCAGAGGCGCGAACCGACGGGCCAGGTCGATGGCGCCGGTGGCGCACGCCTCTGGGCCGACGGCAGGAACCACGCCGCCGAGGACGCCCACCGCGGCGACACGAGCGGCGAGCGGCGGCACCGCTGCGCAGGCCAGTGCGTACGGCCCACCGCCCGACAAGCCGACGACGGCCAACCGCTCAGCGCCGATGGCGTCGGCCACGTGTCCGATGTCGGTCGCCCAGTCGGCGACCGAGCGGTAGGGGTGTGGATCGGACAGCCCTGCGCCCGGCCGCTCTACGAGGACCACACGCAGCCCGAGCTTCTCGGCAGCGCGCCGACCTAGCAGCGGAAACTGGCGTCGGCCACCCGGCGTTCCGTGGAACCAGATCACTACATCGCCGGACGGGTCGCCGAACTCGGCAAAACCCAACCGGCGGCCGTGCACGAGGTGGAAACGCCCCTCGGCACGGGGCTTTTCGGTACGCGGCACCCCGATCGGGTGACGCCAGAAGTCAGCAGCTCTCATCGGGAACGCAAGTGTAGGCCGCTCAACCATGACGCAGGTCACTTTTCGTGCCGGCCTGGTAGGGGAATCGACAAGAGCAGGTCAGGTGAAAGGAGACAGGGATGGCCAACTACGTCAGCGGACCGGTTCTGTTCGTCAAGGGCATCGTCGAAAGCATTCTCGGCAATGCGAAGGAGTTTCTCGGCACCGTACTCGGCCGCGACGACCTGAGCAGAGAAGGCCAGGCGCAACAGGACAAGGCCGATGCGCAACGCGACGCCGGCAAGAAGGAAGCCGAGGCCAATTCGGCGCGTGCCGCGGCGAAAGCAGCCGAGGAGCGCCAGCGCGCGAACCAGTAACGAGGGCTCGTGGGCGCCCCGCCGGCATTCCGGCGGGGCGTTTTCGTGCTTGCCTTACCATTCACGCGTTTAGCGGTACGACTGTCGTCAATACTTGGCAAGGTCGGGTGCGTGCAGGGAAGGGGCTCAGCGATGCGTCAGCTCACACGGTTCATGGCCGCGGCGGCGGCCACGGTGATGACCGCGACGTCCGGGGCGCTGGCGCTCGGCGCTTCCGTCGCCGCGGCCGACGACACGTCCGGTCGGGTCGTGCCGCTCAGTTCCGTGCTCAGACGGTGCGACTGGTCCAGCGCTCCCTACGTCCCTTCCGACAGCAGGGGTTCGGGCTATGCGGTCATCTCCCAGAACGGCAGCACGGCCAGCGCGGACATTTACATTCAGGCGATGCGACCCGACATCTGGTACGGCGTGCGCTTCATTCAGGTGCCGCGGCCCGGGATCGGCTGTGGCGCCGGCGATCCGGGCGTGGGCATGGCTCGCATCTACACGGACGGGGCCGGCAATGGCAGTGCCACTGTCTCCGCACCTCTGATGAACGGCGCCACCGGCGCCTGGGTGTCAGTCGAGGGGCCGCTAGGCGTGCAGAACCAGCTCACCGGCGACTTCTGGACATCCGACTACGTGGCCAGCTTCTGAGGCCCTCGTCAGGCCGTTGGGTTTAGGCCCTCCGACGGGGAATCTGACGCTTCTTGCCCAAGGCGGTATGGACCGCATCGTGTACGGCGTCGGGCAGCCTGCCCTCGCCCGGCCGTCCAGGCTTGGGGTTGTCGTAGGCTTGCGACCGGCTTTGGTCATTCGCCGGAGGGACACTCACGAAATCAGCTGTGATCGCCGGTGGGGAAGTGGCGAGCCGTGCATAGATGCACGGAATACTCACTTAGCTGACGACACGGCCTTTCCATTGCCCGATGGGGCAGGCTTCGGAACCGGATCCATGGTCGCGGGGTCAGCCAGGTACTGACGGAAGACACGAGCCATTGTCGCGGCCTGATACCCGTCGACGAATCGGTGATCGAGGCATACCGACAGCGGCAACACGGGCCGGATGACCGCCTGGCCGTCCTCGGCGAGCACCTTGTCGCTGATCGCCCCGATCACGATCGTGAACGGCACCTTGACGAACGGCGGGACCGGAGCGAAAGCCGAGTCGAGTCCGTAGGTGCCGATGTTGCTCACGACGATCGACCCGTACGGGCGGGCCTCCAACCCCATGAACGACAACGGCAACTGGAGTCCTTCAGTGACGAACCCGACTGCATCCATCAGCGGGCGCAGCAACAGCGGGGGCAGTCCCTTCACCATCGACTTCGTCCGCTTGAACTCCGGATCCTGGTCGTGACGAATCATCGACGCCCGGTCGGCCAGCTCCTTCGCGATCACCCAGGGCGGCTTCTCGTCGACCCGCCGGACGACCGCGCCCGACAGGTCGGTGCCCACAGCCTGGGCACCCGTCACCGGATCGGTGCGCAGCGACACCACGAAGAAACAATCGATCGTCGGTGAGGGCAGGAAGCTGCCGAACACGATGCGGCCGTTGAGGCCCGGCAGCGCTTCGAACACCTTGGCGGCCGCGCGCCCGACCAGATGCATCGGCGTGACGTGCTGGCCGGTGGCGGCCTTCACGTCGTCGATGTAGTTCAACAGGCCGGTCGCCTCGATGTTCATCGTGGCCGAGATCGTCGGGTCTTTTCTCGGTCGCCAGGACGCCATCGCGATCTTCCGCCACACCGAGAACGGCACGGACGGCGTGCTTCGAGTCATCGGTGACTCCTTCCCTTCGGTTCTCCCAGTCTCGAAGGGCAGCCGCCCATACGGCAGAGGACTAGGTCCCGCAGCCGGGGCTGAAAGTCACTACACCGTCACTAGACCCACTGCACCCAGCCGTACTGGGCCGTACACACCAGCGCGATCCCGTCGGGGGACTGAGCCGCAGCGCCGCGCGGGTTGTCGCAGGGCTCGCCGATGTTGTGCACGCCATACAGCGGATAGGAGATCACCCAGAAACCGGTGTCGACCGGCGGCCACTGGTTCGGGATCCAGTGGCATTGCATCGCCTCACCGCCGCGGCCACGTCCGAAGATGAAGCGCTCCCAGCTGTAGCAGGGCGCGTTGAGGGAAGCGTCGTAGTTCATGCCGGGGACGTCACCGGGGTAGCGTCCCGACGGGTCATCGGCTGGTCCCCATGGGTCGTCGGCGGCGGCGTTCGGTGCCGCCATGATGGCGGCGGCTGACATGGCAGCGGCAGCGATCAGCCGGCGAATCATTCCCACCCCTCCCGTCGGATTGCAGCAAAGCCTAGCCGGTATAGAAGCCGTCGAGTACCTCTTTGTTCCTCTCGGCCACCACCGACCGCTTCACCTTCAACGACGGCGTCAGCTCCCCGCGCTCCACTGACAGGTCGTGGTCGAGCAGCGACCACTTCTTGATGGTCTCCCAGCGGTTGAGCTCCGAGTTGAGCTGCTTGACGTATCCGTCCACCATCTCGTGCACCTCGGGCAGCTGGGTCAGCTCGGCGTACGACTTACCCTTCAGGCCGCGCTCGGCGGCCCAATCGGAGAGCGCATCGGGGTCCAGCGCGATCAACGCGACGACGAAGTTGCGGCCCTCGCCGAACACCAGGAACTGGCTCACGTACGGGCACAGCGCAATGAACTTCGACTCGATCGCCGGCGGGACGATGTACTTGCCACCGGACGTCTTGAACATCTCCTTGATCCGGCCGGTGATCTTCAGGAAGCCGTCGGAGTCCAGCTCGCCCTTGTCGCCGCTGCGCAGCCAGCCGTCCTCGGTGAACGCGGACGACGTAGCGTCTGGCAGGTTCTGATAGCCGGCCATCAGCAGCGGTCCGCCGATCTGGACCTCGCCCTCCTCGCTGATGCGCACCTGGGTGCCCTCGAATGGCAGGCCGACGGTGCCCAGCTTGTAGTTCTCCAGCCGGTTGATGAAGCCCGCACCAGCCGTTTCGGTCAGCCCGTAGCCCTCCAGGATCAGCAAGCCGGCGGCATGGAACCACTCGGCGATCTCCCGGTTCAGCGGCGCCGAACCCGACACGAAGAAGCGGATGCGGCCGCCGAACACCTGGCGCACCTTGCTGAACACCAGTCGGTCGAAAAGCTTGTGCTGCAAGGCCATTGGCAACGACACCGACTGGTTGGCCCGCTTGCGCCGGTCGACCTCCTTGCCCACCGTGAAGGCCCGGTTGAATAGCTTCTCCTTCAGGCCGCCCTGTTCCTGCTGGCTCATGACGACCTTGGAATGCGCCTTCTCGAAGACGCGCGGCGCGGCCGCCATGAACGTCGGCTTGACCACCCCGGTGTTCTCGACGATCTTGTCGACGCGCCCGTCGACCGCGCTCGCGAAGCCGCAGGCCAGCTGCGCCGAGATCAGCACCTTGCCGAACGCGTGCGCCAGCGGCAGCCACAGCAGCTGCAGGTCGTCCTCGCCGAGTACCTGCAGTTCGCGCACCGCCATACCGGCGTACACCCACGCCTCGTGGCGCAGCCGGACCCCTTTCGGCCGGCCCGTCGTCCCGGATGTGTAGATCAGCGTCGCCAGCCGGTCGGAGGTGGTGCCGTCGACGGCCGAACGAACAGACTCCGGATGCTCACCGAGATGTTTGGCCCCGAGTTCGGCGAGGTCGTCGAGCGTCATCACCCAGTCGCCGTCGGCGTCTTCCGCGCGGTCGAACACCACAACCTTGGTGACGTCGGGCAGCTCGGCGCGGCGTTCGGTCAGCTTGGCCAACTGGTCGGCGTTCTCGGCGAACACCACCCGCGATTCCGAGTCGGCCAGGATGTAGGCGGTGTCCGCGGCGTTGGTGTTCGCATAGACCGTGGTGGTGGCCGCCCCCGCGCACATCACGGCGAGGTCAGCCAGGATCCAGTCGTATCTGGTGCTCGACGCGATGCCGACCCGCTGCTCGGGTTGCACGCCGATCGCGAGCAGCCCCGCCGCCAGCGCTTCGACGCGATCGGCCGCCTCCTGCCAACTGACCGATACCCAATCGCTGCCGTCGAGGTAGCGGAACGCCTCCTTGTCGGGGGACTCCTTGACACGCTGGAAGAACAGTGCGGCCAGGCTCGGCACGCCGACGTGAACCGGTGATGTGGTGGTCATCACTCCATTGTGGCCGCACCCACCGGCTCAGCGTCGCCGGTTGAGCATCCAGATACTTGTCGAGAGCACTGTCGCAAACGCGGTCCACAACGGATAAGCCGCCAGCGGGGCCGCCCGGGTCCCGCCGGTCTCGATCGCGCGCCGGGTCAGGTCGACGCTGCTGACGGTCAGTGCGGCAGCGCCGACCGCTGACGCGCCGAGCCAGCGCCGGTTGAAGAACAGCCAGCTCCAGCCGCCGTTGAGCACGAGGTTCGCCGCAAGCGCCGCGGTGTAGGCCCGCGCCTTGTCCGGCTGGCCGTGGTCCTGCAGTTCGTCGATCGTGGAGGCGGACACCACGGCGATGTCGGCGTAGAGGATCGGCCAGACGATCGGAAACGCCCACCGCGGCGGCTGAAAGCTCGGCTTGTTCAGCCGCTCGTACCACACCGACTGGGCCGGCCGGCTGGCCAAGCCGCCCAGAGCGGCAGTGACGAGGACGGCCGCCGCGGTTTTGGCGAGCGTTATCGGACGCATGTGATGCCCTTCTGACGGCGCGACAACGGAACCGACGCTAGCTGCTGAACGCCGCGGTTGCATGCACGGTCGCCTGGCGTGGCACCTGGATGCAACCTCTCCTCGTCCGCGCTGCGACCAATGTAAGAGGATCGGCCTCGGCCGAAACACGAAGCGACTCAGCAGGGTTCAGGGCCGGTTGCCTGGCCGACCGGGCAGACCGATATCGATGCCACCGCTGGGTGGACCGGGGTCGATGACCACCGACACGCCGCCGTCGTCGCAGAGCCAGTCATATTCGCAGGGGTACGGGTAGTACGGCCCGGACGAGGTCGGGGCCCCCGACGGGCCGGATACCGTTCCCTGCGCACATATGGTGACTCCGCCGCTGGTCGTACAGTCGGCGCCGGCGACCGGCGCGTGCAGCAGGAGCGCCGGGATCGCCGCGGCGCTGAGCATCGGTACGAGCAATCGCTTGTGTGTCGGCATTGCCCACTCCCTTGCCCTGACCCGTGCACCGGTAACCGGACGGCGTGTGGACAAGCCTAGTTCGGTCATCATCCAACATCCGTGGAATGGGTACGCATATACCGGTTCGGGGCGGAACGGCGGACACCCTGCACGTCCGGGCGATTTGCGCCCGGTATGAATCGCCGCTGGCCCCGATGGGTACAGCCCCCTCATGGTCAATCACTCCCCGGATACAGTCACGGGAATGAAGTCCGTCGTGGTCGTCGGCAGCGGCTTCACCGGATTCGAATGCGCGCGGCGCCTGGCCCGGTTGGTGCGCAAGCACAATGCCCCGGTCGAGGTCAGCCTCGTTTCACCGAACGACTACTTGCTGTACACGCCGCTGCTGCCCGATGTGGCGGGCGGTGTGGCCGACGCCCGGTTCGTGACGATTCCGCTGGCCGGAACCCTCGACGGTGCCCGCGCGGTACGCGGCCGGGTCGACGACGTCGACTTCGACGGGCACTCGCTGACGTTCACCGACCCCGAGCAGCGCACCCGGACGATGGCGTGGGACCGGCTGGTCCTGGCGCCCGGTTCGGTGACGCGACTGTTCGACATTCCGGGCCTTGCCACCCATGCCCGCGGGCTGAAGTCGACGGCCGAGGCGCTGTATCTGCGCGACCACGTTTTGGAGCAGTTCGAGCTGGCCCTGCTCGACGAGGACAAGGACCTGGCACAGGCACGCCGCACGATCGTCGTCGTCGGTGCGTCTTATTCGGGAACCGAGTTGGTGACGCAACTGCGCGCCCTGGCCGACGCGGCGGCCAAGCAGATGGGCTTCGACCCGGACGCGGTCAAGTTCCTGCTGCTCGACGTCGCCGAGCAGGTGATGCCGGAGGTCGGTGAGAAGCTCAGCCGGGCCGCGATGGACGTGCTGCGAAGTCGCGGCATCGACGTCAGGTTGGGCATCACGCTGAAGGAGGTGCACGCGGATCACGTTGTGCTCAGCGATGATTCGGTGGTCGGCACCCACACCGTGGCGTGGCTGACCGGGGTGACGGGCGCGCCGTTGATCGAAAAGCTCGGCCTGCCAACGGAGAAGGGCCGGCTGAAGGTGCAAACGGACCTGCAAGTGCCGGGCCATCCCGACGTCTTCGCCGCCGGAGACGCCGCGGCGGTGCCAGACCTGACGCAGCCCGGCAAGATCACCCCGCCCACAGCGCAGCACGCGATCCGCCAGGGCAGGGTGATGGCGCGCAACGTCGCCGCCAGCCTCGGATACGGAACGAAGAAGGACTACAAGCACGGAAACATGGGGCTGGTGGTGGACCTCGGCCCGCACTACGCCGTCGCGAACCCGCTCAACATCCACCTGAAGGGCTATCCCGCCAAGGTGGTCACGCGGGCCTACCACTTGTACGCGATGCCGCGTGGTGTGAACCGGTGGGCGATGGCATTGGCGTATCTGACCGACGCGCTGTTCCCGCGGACCGTGGTCTCGATCGGACTGTCGTCGGAGGGCGACGCGGAATTCTCGGCGAGCGAAGGCATTCCGCTGCCCGGGGCCAATTGAGCAGCATGGTCCGCGCGCAGGAGCTGCTCGATGTGGTCGAGCGATCGCCGCGCGCCGCGGCGGCACACGACCGGTCAGGTTGGGTCGGTCTGTTCACCGACGACGGACGTGTCGAGGACCCCGTCGGCTCTCGCCCGCACGTCGGGCACGCGCAGATCGGCCGGTTCTACGACACATTCATCGGGCCGCGGCAGGTCATCTTCCACGTTGACCTCGACATCGTCGTCGGCACGACAGTCGTGCGTGACGTGACCCTGGAAGTGGCGATGGGGCCCGGCGTGCGGCTGATGGTGCCGACGTTCATCCGATACGACCTGCGCTCGACCGAAAAGGGTTGGCAGGTAACGAGTTTACGGGCGCACTGGGAGCTGGCCGCGATGCTCGCCCAATTCCTGCGGAGCGGCCCGCGGTCGTTGCCGGTGTCGATGCGGTTGTGCGCCGCGTTGCTGCGCAATCAGCGGCCATCGGGAACCATGGCGTATCTCGCCGCGCTGCGTGGCCCCGGCGCCCGCGCCAAACGCCTCGTGGAGGCCGCGCTCGCAGACGGCCGGCTGGGCGACGACCTGCGAAACTGCCAGTGGCACAAGGTGATCGCGGCGGGCATCACGGTCGCGGCGGCGGTCGCGACGTCAGACGGACCGGGCGTGGTGTTCGTCGGCGTCGATCCGCGCGGGACGAGGATCGTCAGAGCCGAACTGTTTCGCAGCCGGTAGGGAGCGATGCCAGGTCGCGCCGTCGACGTTGAGGCGCTCGGGGAACGCGACCGCCGCGGTCAAGATGGCAGCAGATCGATCTCGACGGAACCGCGGTCCTCGGTAGTGGTGTCGAATTGGCGCATGGTGGTTGTCCTTTCACTTGTTGTTGCGCCCTTTGGGGGCATGCACCGACTCTCGCGGAGGATGCAGGGGATGCCAGTCGGCTGACGGGCTGACGGATGGGATGACGCCGTCGTCCCCCGATTGGGGGGACCGCCGGCTACAGGTCCAGAACGAGGCGTTCGGCGGTGTGGGCCC
This sequence comes from Candidatus Sericytochromatia bacterium, assembly GCA_050262635.1. Lineage (GTDB taxonomy): Bacteria > Actinomycetota > Actinomycetes > Mycobacteriales > Mycobacteriaceae > Mycobacterium. The sequence continues at coordinate 24,759 of JBLNEK010000161.1, forward strand.
GCGACACGCAGGTCAGCATGGTCCCGGCTGACCGCTCGGGCTCGGTGAGCAGAGTGTCGCGGTGGTCGACGTCGCCGCCGAGCACCTGGATCCGGCAGGTGCCGCAGAAACCCTGCTGGCACGAGTACGGCGCCGCGATCCCGCAGCGCCGCAGCGCCGACAGCAGTGTCTCGTCGGCCCCGACGTCGATGACCTCGCCGGAGGACGCGATGCGCACCGAGAACTCATTGCCGTCGACCACAGGCGGTGCGGCGAATCGTTCGAAGTGGAGTTCGACGCTGTCGCGGCCCGCAAGCCGGCCGCGGATCGCGGTGAGCATCGGGGCGGGCCCGCACGCGTATACGGCGGTGTCGTCGGGGCACTCGCCGAGCAGGACGTCGGCGGTGGGCAGCCCGTGAACGTCGTCAGTGCGGATCTGGACGTGGTCGCCGTACGCGCAGACCTCGTCGACGAATGGCAGGCTGTCGGCGCTTCGTCCGACGTAGATCATCGACCAGTCCACGCCCAGCCGCTGCGCCTGCCGCAGCATCGACAGGATTGGGGTGATGCCGATGCCGCCGGCGATGAAGCGGAAGCGCCGCGCCGGCGAGCCATAGCCGGGCATCGACAACGGGAACGCGTTGCGCGGCCCGGTCGTCGTGACCGTCGCACCGACCGGCAGCCCGTCGTGCACCTCGACCGAGCCGCCACCGCCATCTGGTATGCGCCGCACCGCAATTCGGTAATCTTCGAGGCGGTCGGGGTCGCCGCACAGCGAGTACTGCCGGACGCGGCCGCTGGGCAGGTGGATGTCGACGTGTGCGCCGGGGAACCATGGCGGCAGCGGCTTGCGGTCTGCGGCCGTGAGCGTCAGCGCCACCACGTTCTCGTCGTGGGCCACCACCTGCCGATGTGCCACCCGAAGCGTGTGGGTGCGCTCGCGGGACGGAAGCCCAGGCGGTTGCCTGACCCGGCCGCTCACGCCCCATGCAGCCGAGATCACCGCGCCGAGCAACCCGGTGAGCTTGTCCGGCGCGGACCGGTCGCGCACCGGCATCACAGATGCGCGGCCCGCGCGGCCGGCGAGCTCGCGAGATACGCGACAGCCTGCGCCGTCGACCCCATCTCGGCGGGCGAGAACCCGGGCCGCAGGTAAGCCAGCGTGTTCTTGCCGAACAGCGTGCGGTACTTGGGCAGCAAGCCGAGCTTGGCGTCCTGCCAACGCAGCTTCTGCACCTGCCACCAGCTCAGGTCGACCTGCGGGTCCTTCTTCAGCAGGTACCAGGTGCCGGTCTGGAACGACCCGAACAGGAAGGTGACCGCCAGTGCCATCGCGCCGATCCGGTCCACGTAACTGTTGCTGAAGTACGTCGCGACATCGTGTGCGACGTTGCGGTGCTCGACCTCCTCGGCGCCGTGCCAGCGGAACAGGTCGACGAACGTCGGGTGAGCGCCATGGTCCTCCCAGGCGTTGTTGAGCGCGAAGTCGCCGAGCACGGCGGTGTAGTGCTCGAGGGCCGCGATCAGCCAGAGGCGGTCGCATAGGTTGTTGCGCCGGCGTTTGGGGTCGTTCGACGTCGACGGCGCGAGCACCTTGGAAAACAGGTAGTCGATCTGGCGCATCATCTTGCGCGGCTCGATGCCGTTGACCTCCATGAAGTCGTGCAACGCCTGCTCGTGCATGTCGGCGTGGATGGACTCCTGGCCGATGAAGCCGCGCATGTCCTCGGCGAGTTTGGAGTCAGCCACGAGGGGCAGCGCCTCGTTGTAGGTGGCCACAATCCAGCGTTCGAATGCCGGCAGGGCGATGTTGAGCAGACCGATGACGTCCGAAGCCACCGGATGGCCGGGAATCCAGTGCAACGGGATGCCGCCGAAGTCGAAGTGCACCTTGCGCGGCTGGATCTGCACGGGACCCGGGTCGACCTCGTCAGCAAATCGTTGCGGTCGCAGCATGCGGCAAGTGTACGTAGCTGGTGCCCGAGGTTTGACTTATCGGACCGGCGTCTATACGTCCTTCCATGGCCGGAGTCGGCGACGTTCTGCAGTGGGCGCGGGAGCAGGTCACATCGCGCGTTCCGAAGGCAGACCTGGACCAGCGCGACCCCGACTACATCCGCGACCAGCTGCCGGGCTTGTGGTTGCTGGCGTCGGTGTACTTCCGCGCCGACGTTCGCGGTCTTGACCGCATTCCGCCAGAGGGGCCGGTACTGCTCGTCGGCAACCACAGCGGGGGCAACCTGCCACCCGACACGTTCGTGTTCACGTTGGCGTTCTCGTCGTACTTCGGCGTCGAGCGGCCCTTCTACCAGCTGGCGCACAACCTCGTCGTGTCCATGCCGGGACTGGGCTCGCTGCGCAAGTTCGGTACCGTCGCCGCCAACCACGACAACGCCCTGCTGGCCCTGCAGTCTGGCGCCGCGCTGCTGGTGTACCCCGGCGGCGACTACGAGGTCTTCCGGCCGTCGTGGCAGCGTCACCGGGTCGACTTCGGCGGCCGCAAGGGCTACGTCAAGCTTGCCCGGGAGGCCGGTGTGCAGATCGTTCCGATCGCCAGCGTCGGCGGCCAGGAGGCGGCGCTTTTTCTTGATCGCGGGCAGTGGCTGGCCAGGCTCTTGATGGTCGACAGGATCGCGCGGCTCAAGAGCGTGCCGATTCTGCTGGCGCCGCCGTGGGGTCTGGTGATCAGCGACATGGTCCCGCGGCTGCCGCTGCCGGCGAAGATCGCGATCGAGGTGCAGGAGCCGATCACGGTCGACGGCAACGACGAGGCCGTGCACGAAAAGGTGGTGGCGAGCCTGCAGGCCGGGGTGGACCGGCTGGCCGCCGAACGACGTTTCCCGGTGATCGGGTGACCGGCTGATGAGAGTTCAACGCCGTTGTGTCATCGACGCGCATCGCGACGACGTCTGGAAGGTCGTCAGCGAGCCCGACTGCTATCCGTCGTTCATGGCGAACCTGGCGCGGTGGGAAACGGTCACCGAGGGACCGGCGCGGGTGGGGGCGCGCTACACCGTGCTGTGGAAGATCGGCTCGGTGCCCGTCGGCGGCCTCATCGAAGTGGTGGAGTTCGACGAGCCGCGGGATCTGGCGTTCATCGGCATCACGGGCATCACGCTGCGCGGCCGGTTCCGGTTGCGTGACACCGGCGACGGCCGCACCAAGGTGATCTTCCGGTTGTCGTACCAAGCGCCCGGCGGCTTGCTGGGATTGATCGCCGACCGGGTGGCGACCAGGCAGGTCGGTCGGACGCTCGCGGCGACGCTGAGGAATCTCAAGGCCCTGGTCGAGTCGTAACCTTGCACTCGTTTCGGCGCCTCCCGGCGCCGCGGCGGCAGATTCTGCCGTTTGGTGGGCGCGGCGCTGGGTAAGCCTTCCCTCGAGGTGAACTCATCAAAGGAGCTCGACGATGCCCAAGACCACCAAGAGCGGCACCGCCAAGAAGAGCGAGTTGCCCAGCACGCTGCAGAAGTCGCCGGCCAAAGCGCAGCGGACGTTCGCGAAGGCACACGACGCGGCCGTCAACGAATACGGCGAAGGGGAGCGGGCGCACCGCGTCGCATACAGCGCGCTCAAGCACAGCTTCGAAAAGGTCGGGGACCGCTGGGAACCGAAGGGCAAGAAGGGCCCGTCGGACGAGCGCGCCAAGAGCGGCGGCCCGAACGCCAAAGGCGAGACCGCCGAGGGAGTGAACGCCAACGCCAGCAAGAAGCACCTGATGGATGTGGCCAAGCGGCTGGACATCTCGGGCCGTTCCTCGATGAACAAGGACGAACTCGTGTCGGCGATCAAGAAGGCCAACCGGCGAGAGTCGGCGCGCAAGCGTTGATGCGTTAGTGCTGCGGCTCGAATCCCTCGAGAAGGCTGCGCCACTGGGCCGGCGTCATCGCCCGTCGCGTCTTGCGCCGCGTGATGACGATGCCGACCACCGCGAGCGCCCACACCGAGTATTGAACGGCCCAGGCGAGGCGGAACGCCTCGAACGAATAGCCGCCCGCGGCTCCGATGATCACGCCCATCGCCTGCATCACGACCAGTGACGCCAGAAAACCGCCCATGTTGACCATCCCCTGGGCGGTGCCCAGCGTCGCGCTCGGGTTGAACGTGCGCGCGAAATCGAAGCCGACCATCGACCCCGGGCCGCCGACCGATATCACCACGACGATCACCGCGAGCAGCCACAGCGGCGCACGAGTGGGCAACGCCAGCACGACCGTCCAGATCACCACGTTGCTCGCGATGATCGTTAGCACCATCCACGACCGGCGCATCGGGTAGCGGCCGGTCAGCAAACCGAGCACGATGCCCGCGACGATGGCCGTCATCACCGACAGCGAGAGCAACGCTCCGGATGCACCCTTTGAAAGCCCCTGTGCCGCAGTCAGATAAGGGACGCCCCACATCAGCGCGAAGACTGTGACTGAGAACTGCGTGCCCATGTGGGTGAAAAAGCCGAGCCGTGTGCCGGGCCGCAGCCACACCGTCCTCACGCTGCCCAGGATGGCGCGCAGGTCGGTCTTCTCCCCGCGCGCGTGGGGCCCTTCCGGGGTGTCGTGCACCAGTGACAGCGTCAACGCGATCGACAGCAGGCCCACGGCGGCGACCGAGGTATACGCTATCGTCCAGCCGCCGTCGGACAGCAGCGCGAAAAACGGTACCGCAGAGAGGATTTGGCCCAGCTGGCCGCAGATGCCGGTCAGCTGCGTGACAAGCGGCACGCGTCGGGGCGCGAACCAGTGCGGCACCAGCCGCAGAACCGAGATGAAGGTGAGGGCGTCGCCGAGGCCGAGCACCGCACGGGCACCGATCGCCGCCGGCAGCGCGGTGGTGAACGCAAGGGTGAGCTGCCCGGTGGCCATCAGCGCGGCGCCGGTCACGATCAGGATCTTCGAGCCGAACTTGTCGAGCAGCACGCCGGCCGGCACCTGAGCAGCCGCGTACACCACCACCTGCAGCACGACGAACGATGACAGGATCCCAGGGCTGGCCCCGAACCGACTGGCCGCTTCCAACCCCGACACACCAAGCGTCGTGCGGTCGAGCACCGCGACGATGTAGGCCAGCAGCCCGACCGACCAGACGACCCAGGCGCGCATTGCTAGGTACCGCGCAGCCGCGGCACCGGTTGCCTCTCGATGGCGTCGATGGTCAGTGCGCGGCTCTTGAAGCGCCAGCGCGCGTCGGTGCACACGTACTCGTCGTCGTAGCGCAGGAACCACACGATGTCGGTGGCCTTGCCATCACTGCTAGTGAAGTGGTGGGCGATGCAAGTGATTCGGCCGCGCATGTATTGTGTTGCAGTAGAGTAGATTTCGCCGCCAATCGCGTGCACGGTCCGATCGGTCTGCGCGACTGAGGCGATGGCCCGCTCGATCTCGGTGCGGCCGCGATGGACGACGACGGGCTCGAGCGTGCGCGGGGGATCGGGGGTGGTCAGCGTCGCATCGTCGGCGAAAAGTGCGGCGACGTCGGCGAACCGGCGGTCGTCGACGCCGGCGGCGTAACGGTGCACGAGGTCAGACAGCGCGAGCCGGTCGAGGGGATTCACGCGGTGAGCCCGAGCCGCTCAGCGCAGGCCGACAGCGCGTCCTTGGCGTGTGCGAGGTCGTGGACGGCAGGCATCCCGAGCACGATACGGTCGGCGCCTAGTGCTGCGAGCCCGCCGGCTCTGTCGCGGTCGATCTTGGTGACGAGATGGCCGAGGGAGAGTTCCAGCCTCGCCGAGTCGCGGCCCGCCCGCGCTGCCTCGTCGCGCATGACGTCGACGAGGGCCGTCAGCTCGGACCCGGCCAGCCCGAGCGGTTGGAAGCCGTCGCCGAGGCGCCCCGCCCGCTGGGCCGCGGCGATGCTGTGCCCACCGATGTGAACCGGAAGGTGTTCGCCCTGAACGGGTTTCGGATAGCTGGTGATGTTGTGGAACTCGAAGAACTCGCCACTGTGGCTGGCACCGGCCGGGTTGTCGGCCCACAGCAGCCGCATAACCTCGATCTGCTCGTTGGCACGCCGGCCGCGGCTTGTGAACGGCGCACCGCACGCTTCGATCTCCTCGCGCAGCCAGCCGACGCCGACGCACAGTCGCAGCCGGCCGCCCGAGAGCACATCGACGGTCGCCACCCGCTTCGCCAGCACGACTGGGTGGTGGTTGGGCAGCACCAGCACACCGGTCGCCAGGCCGAGCGTCGTGGTCTGGCCGGCGATGAACGCGAGGAGATCAAGGGGATCCGGCACGGGACAGTCCGGGGCGAGTTCGACTCGGCCGGACTCGTCGTACGGATAGACGCTGTCGTACGTCGTCGCGAGAACGGTGTGCTCGACGGCGATGATCTCGTCGAAACCGCACGCCTCGACGTGACCGGCGAAGGCCGCGATCCACGCCGGGTCGGCGGTGACGCCCGTGAGCGGTGGAAGGATCGTGTATTTCATGTCGTCTGTCCGTCCGTCGCCGCGCGCATCGCGTCGGCCAGTGTCGCGGCGCGGCGGTCCCGGAAGACGTCCTCTAGCAACAGGGCTCGTCCTTTCGGCCCCGACAGCGGCACGCGCCAGTTGGGGTACTCGTCGGTGGTGCCGGGCTGGTTCTGGGTGCGCCGGTCCCCGACCGCGTCACTGAGCGAGAGTGCGAGCAGCTTGGACGGGGTGCGGCCGAGATAGCGGTGCAGCGCGAGCACCGTGTCGTCGACATCGGGATCGCTTGCCAGCAGTCCCGCCCGCCTCAGCTCTGCCAGCCACGCCTCCTGTTCGGCGCGGTCGTCGGCGAGTTCCTCGTCGAACGAGCGGGAGAGCAGACCGAGGCGGTCACGCAACCGGACATGCTCGCCGGCGAGGTACCCAGCGCTTGGCGGCAGGTCGTGCGTCGTCACCGAGGACAGGCAGTACTCGCGCCAGCGATCAGCCGGGAGCGGCCCCCCGTCGCCGCCGTGGTCCATCTCGAACCACAGGATCGACGTGCCGAACAGGCCGCGCTCGCGAAGGTAGTCACGCACCCACGGCTCGACGGTGCCGAGGTCCTCGCCGACCACGAGCGCACCGGCGCGTTGCGCCTCCAGCGCCAGGATGCCGACCGTCGCCTCGTGGTCGTAGTACACGTATGTGCCTTCAGTTGGCTTGGCGCCCTCGGGAATAAACCACAATCGGAACAACCCGATAATGTGGTCGATGCGCACTCCGCCCGAGTGCCGCAGCACCGCGTTGACCATGGCTCGGAACGGCCGGTACTCCTGCTCGGCCAGTGCATCCGGACGCCACGGCGGCTGTGACCAGTCCTGGCCCTGCTGGTTGAACGCATCGGGCGGCGCCCCGGCACTGACCCCCAACGCGAGCACGTCCTGCAACGCCCACGCGTCGGCACCGTTCGGATGAACGCCGACAGCGAGGTCGTGCATGACGCCCAGCGCCATCCCGGCCGACAGCGCGCGAGCCTGCGCGATGGTCAGTTGGTCGTCGAGCTGCCATTGCAGCCACCGGTGGAAGTCGATCTCGTCGGCCTGCTCCTCGGCGAACGCCGCAATGCCCGGCGCGTCCGGGTGCCGGAGATCCTGCGGCCACTGATGCCAGTCGTTGCCGTAGGCTTCCGCGAGCGCGCACCAGGTAGCGAAATCGTCGAGAGCGCGGCCCTCGCGAGCGCGGTATGCGGCGTAAGCGATTTCGCGACCGGCTGACCGCGGAACCCGGTAGATGTCCTCGAGCACAACGCGTTTGGCTGCCCACGCGGCGTCACGATCGATGGTGTCGACGCGCTTGGCGCCGCGTTGCACGTCGTCTCTGAGCTTGCGAACCCGTCGGCGGCCGCGAATATCGGCGAACTCCGGGATCGCCTCGACACGGAGGTAGATCGGGTTGACGAAACGGCGTGACGTCGGCAGGTAAGGGGAGGGCTCCATCGGCGCTGTGGGCGCAGCTGCGTGCAGGGGGTTGACCAGCACGTAGCCGGCGTTGTGGCACGACGCGGCCCAGACGGCGACGTCGGTGAGATCGGTGAGATCGCCTACACCCCAAGACCTTTTGGAGCGCACGCTGTACAGCTGGGTGGCCAGGCCCCAGGTGCGGCGGTTTGCGAGGCGCTCCGGAATCCGCAGCGTGGCCGGTGTGACGATCACTGCGGTGCCCGTCGCGGCGCTCGCGTCGTCGAGGTGCAGCCGGTGATAGCCCACCGGCAGGTTGGCAGGCAGCTCGAAGGTCGCTTCGCCGACGAGGTGGCCGTCGAGGTCGTAGGGGGCGGTGAAGTTGTCCAGCTGCCGCAGCCCGGCCCAGACGGTGCCGTCCTCCAACCGAATCCACAACCGGGCCGGTGCCCCGTGCGGCACATGAACCCAGAACGGCTTTGGCGTGCCGGCCCGCATCACGATCGCCGGTGGCAGCGAGCGCGACCAGTACGCGCGGTCGTCGTCGCGCAACGCGGCTTGGCGCTCCTCCTCGGTACCCGCGGTGACGCCGAGCGCACCCAGCACGGCGACGAGCGTCTCGTCCGACACCACCACATGGCGGCCGTTGGCATCCTCGTACTCGGCGGCGACGCGATGTCGCGCAGCCAGGTCCGCCAGTGATTGGTACGACGTCATGCTCGCCATCTTTGCGGAACCACTGCGGGTAGTCTCCGGCAGATGCGGACCGGAGGGCTCGCAGCGCCGCCGCCGACGCGGGATCGTCGGGCCCGAGTCGCCGTTTCCGCGTTGTTTCTGACCAACGGCGCGCTGTTCGCGAACCTGCTGCCACGCTATCCGGAGATCAAGACCGACCTGGGACTGTCGAACGGCGCCTATGGCGTTGCGGTGGCGGCATTCTCGGCCGGCGCGCTGGTTACCGGGCCGGCGGCGGCGTCCCTGATCCGCCGGTTCCGATCGGCCCGGGTGGCGGTGGTCGCCTCAGGGGGCATCGCGGTGTTCGCGTGGCTGGCGGGGATAGCACCGTCGCCGGTGACCTTTGCCGCTGCGCTGTTCGTCGCCGGTGGCGCGGACGCGGTGACCGATGTCGCGCAGAACGCTCACGGGTTGCGGGTGCAGCGCCACTACGAACGGTCGATCATCAACTCGTTTCACGCCGTCTGGTCGGCCGGCGCGATCCTCGGCGGGGCGATGGGTGCGGTCGCGATCGCTCTGCATGTTCCGCGCGGCAGTCATCTGGCGGTGTCGGCAGTGGTGTTCTCGGCTGTGTGCGTGGTGGCGTACCGATATCTGCTGCCCGGCCCCGACGAAACTGCCGAGGCTGTCCGGCGGGAGCCGTCGCGCTCTGCAAAGCTTCTGTCGACCTGGGCCGTGCTGACGGCCCTCGTGACAATCGCAATCGCGTCCGCGACTGTCGAGGACGCGGGCAGTTCGTGGGCGACGCTGTTCATGCGGGAGCTGGGCGCCCCGGGCGCTCTGGCGGTGTCGGGATACATCGCCGCGGTGGGCTCGCAGTTAGTCGGGCGCCTGCTGGGCGATCGGCTCGTCGACCGGTTCGGGCAGCGCGCGGTCGCACGCACTGGCGGAGTGATCGCTGCGGTTGGCATGGGCGCAGCACTGGCCTTCCCGAGCATCCCCGCGGTGATCGGCGGATTCGCCGCGGCAGGGTTCGGCGTGGCCACGCTCATCCCGGCCGCGATGCAGCGCGCCGACGAACTCCCCGGGCTGCGGCAGGGGACAGGCTTGACCGCGGTCACCTGGCTGATGCGTGTCGGGTTCGTCTTCGCGCCGATGATCGTCGGCGCTATCGCCGACGCGTTCAACCTGCGTGCCGGGCTGCTGACGGTTCCAGCGGCCGGGCTCGTGGTGGTCGCGTTGGCGACTGTGCTAGCTAATGGTCGCAAGCGCTAGTGGGGGTCGTCCTCGTCGTCGTCTTGTCCGCATGGGTTCGGGGTGGTGGCAGGTGTTGGTGCGGCGTCGACAGCGAACCGGCGAAATACGCTTTAAATCACGGCTTCTTCAGGCGCTAGTAGTACGTTGCGCACCAGCACCTCGTCTTGCAGCAGCTTGTCGGTGAGCGCCTCGTAAGCCAGTTCGGTCATTGCGCTCCATGCACGCCAGATCGGGGAATCAGCCGTGGAGAGAAGGCGTTTATCGAGGTGAAGGGGAGGAAAAATGACGGCGAACGTCACCAGCTTCGCGCAGGAGTGTCAAGATGCCATGACGGCGGTACTGGATGCGGTCGCCGCTAGCGGCCCGAAACGCCGCGAACACCTCGCCGCCGCCAAACTCGCTGTCGCCAAGGCGTTGCACGAAGCGCATACCGCCGAGGAATGGTCGTTCGCAGAACATTTGCGCCGTGCGATCAAGGATGTCGAAATCCACCCGCGGGACGCCGCCTAAAAGGCTGCGGAGCGCCCGCAAACTGGCGGCCGCGCTGATGGACGCAGCCGACCGACTCGACAAATTCGGAGACTGAGAACTTTGCTTGATTAAGCGAAGTAGGCCAGGCGTCCCTTCCCGCTAGCGGGCGGGGGTTCTTCGTTGCCCTATTGACGTGCCGCTGCTCGGTCATCACGCAGATTGGATCGGCGAACCAAGAGTAGGGCCTCGACCGCCGAGCCGACGGCAGGCAATAGCTTGTCGTGATCCGCCACTCGAAGCAGCCGGTTCATCGCGTGGCTGGCGATCAGCGCCAAAGCGGTGCCGGTACGGGCGCATTTATTGTTGAGCGCGACCAACGCACCAAGTCCGTCAACGGAGATGAAGTCGACATTGCCGAAGTCGACTATCACTGCACCGTCGGATAGCAGCTCGCAAGCGTGGCGGCCCACGAGGCCGACGTTCGCGGCGTCGATCTCGCCGCTGATCGAGATCACGGTCAATCCGATGTCGGTCTTCGACCTCACACAAGCCCTGCCGCAATCGAAGAACTTAGTGCCGCTGTGAGGTGCTGAAACGTGGTCGATGTTGATGTGGCTTGTAGTCATGTCCCAGCCCTCGCCGATTTGATCCGATGTGGCGGAAACGCCGAGCGAGGAAGGGGCCGTTTCTTAACAGACGCCTTAGGGGCCGCGGTGCATAGGCTTGGTGTGTCAGGCTTGACGACGAGGTTACGGCAGCAGACGGCCTTATACACAGCTTTCGCCAAAGCCCCGAGTCTGAGCCGCTCACCAGTGGGGAAGGCCCTTTGCGCGGCCACAGCGCCGCATGACAGTCCTTCGAGGCGGCGGCGGCATGGTCCCCTGGGTTATTAATGTTGCTGAGAAATGGTTTTGGTCAGTTAGTTTCGGGCAGCCGACTTTGCAGGGAGCCTGCGGCCGCGGTTAAGAAGATTTCGGGGATCATCCGCGAGAAGCCGTCGCCGCAGGCTCCCCCTCCACCACGCCCGACCGGCGGTGGGGTACGGGTGGTTACTCCCCTTTCCCCCTTCTTGGGAACGTGGGCTGCCGAACGGGGAATGGAGGTGCCCGGATCCGGCAGCCCTCGACGTTGGTTCCTAGCGGCCGGCGCCTGTGGTGAGTTTGGCGATGCGGGCGGGGTGCATGACGTTCCAGCCGAGCCGCCAGGTGCTCGCACTGCGACAACGTCATCGGCGAAGAACGCGACCTCGGAGCGGGCGAGCCGGATGGGGGATTGTGCGCCGATGATCGATGACCTGTCGACGACCTGGAGTTCGCCTTCGGGCATGGCCGGGGTGACGAGGACGGGCAGTCCGAGCAGGCACCGCTCGGTGTCGGTGGTGCCGGCACCCGACAGGTTCTGCGCCGAGTCGACTGCGTCTTCAACTTGGCGAGGGATGCCCCCGCGTCGGGTCGGCGAGGACGTGAGTCGCGCTGTGCCGCCGTCGGCTTCGATTACGCGACACGGCGTCGATCAGGGTGTCGAGGTCGGTGTCGACGGCGCCGCCGTCGGTGATGTCCAAAGTTCAGCAGCGCGGTCGGACTCACCCGCGGGCAGCCGGCACCGCCAGCGCTGGCGGCATTCGGCCGACACCAGCCGCTGGGCGCGTGAGAGCGTATCGGTGTCGGACAGCGTCGGCGACAACCAACGCGGCATCGACCGCACGCAGGCGGCAAGCGCCTGGTCGAACGCCCAACTCATACCCGCAATCTATCGACGGACACCGACACGTTCGGCCGACAACCCATGCGTCGCAACGCAATCCGGGCCCGACTAACCACAACACCGAATCCATCCACAGATTTGCAACATCCGCCAAACTGCTCTTGACAACGACGACACAGCGAACTAGGCGCGCCGACAACTAACAGTTAGAACTGCTTACGGCCGGGTAATGTTGAGGCGAAGCATTCCTAAACGCAGAGAGGCTGATGAGTAACTCCGGCACGGTCGTCGAGACGACGCACGGTCCCGTCCGCGGCGTCGACCACGGCTACGTCAAGGCCTGGAAGGGTATCCGCTACGCGGCCCCTCCGGTCGGAGAGCTGCGCTGGCGGGCCCCGCAACCGCCCGAGCGGTGGACCAGGGTCGCCGACGCCAGCCGGTTCGCACCGGTCTGCCCTCAACCCCCGGTACCTGCCATCCCGTTCGACCTAGGCGCCCAGGCGGACGAGGACTGCCTGCACTTGAACATCTGGGCACCCGTCCTGCCGGGGGATCGCAAGCCCGTCATGGTGTGGGTGCACGGCGGCGCATACCTGATCGGCGCCTCAAGCCAGCCTCTGCACGACGGAAGCGTCCTCGCGTCCAGCGGCGACGTCGTCGTCGTCACCATCAACTACCGGCTGGGTGCATTCGGTTTCCTCGACCCGTCGACGTTTCGCGGTGCGAGGCGCCGCTTCGACACGAACGTCGGCCTGCGCGACGTGATCTTCGCGCTGCAATGGGTGCGCGACAACATCGCCGCGTTCGGCGGAGATCCCAGCCGCGTCATGCTATTCGGTGAGTCAGCGGGCGCCGGTGTGGTGACCACGTTGCTGACGAGCCCCCCGGCCGAAGGGCTGTTCACCGGCGCGATCGCTCAAAGTTCGCCTGCTACTTCGGTTTACGACACTGCCCGCGCTGGTCGCGTGGCCGGGATGATGCTCGACGAACTCGGAATCGATCACTCCGAAATCGACCGGCTGCAAGATGTTCCGGCGCCGGCGCTCGTCGACGCCTCCCAGGCGGTGTTCGACATGGTGCCCAAGGAGAAGCCGGGGACGCTTGCCTTCGCACCGATAGTCGACGGCGACGTGGTGCCCGACTACCCCGTCAAGCGTGCGCGCGAGGGGCGTTCGCACGCGGTGCCGTTGATCATCGGCACCAACAAACACGAGGCGGCATTTTTCCGGTGGATGAAGTCGCCGCTGATGCCGATCACACCGGCCGGCGATCAAGGCCATGTTCGCCGAAATCGCCGCCGAGCAACCGGAAGTCGCGCTGCCGACCGACGAGCAGATTGGTTCGGCCTACGCCGGACTGCACGTGAAGGCGCGTGGGATGGGACTGGCGAGTGACATCGGCTTTCGCATGCCGTCAGTTTGGCTGGCGGAGGGGCACGGCACTGTGGCCCCGGCGTACTTGTACCGGTTCGACTTTGCGACGCCGATGCTCAAGCTCATGCGCATCGGCGCGGCGCACGCGATGGAATTGCCACACGTGTGGGGCAATCTCAAACTCGGGCCGAAGGATCCGACCTACAGGCTCGGCGGCTACAAGGCCGGCAAATCCGTATCGGAACGCGTGCGGGCGCGCTGGCTGAATTTCGCCGCCCAAGGCAAGCCGATCGGCCTACCCGACGAACCCGCTTGGCTTCCATATCAAGAGCCCGACCGCACCTGCCTCGTGATCGACCGCGAGGACGCGGTCGTCAGCGACCTCGACCGCAACATCCGCGCCTTGTGGGGGGACCGGGTGCTCAACTTCCGGTAGGCGCAGGCGCCCCGGGTGGATCGCCTCAGGCGGCCCGTGATTCTTCAATACCGCTGACAATTCTGGTAGGTGCCAAAGACTGTCGTGCAATCGGTGGGCTTTACGGACGACCAAGCTATCGTCAAGGTCAGCATTGCGGCCAAAACCGACAGGATCACGATGAGCGTGGTTCTCGTTAGCTTCGTGTTCATGTCTCGCCTCCTCTATAGGGCGATGCCTTTCCAGGCTCTGCCAGCATCGCTCCGAACCCGGGCTAACGAAAGAGCCCGAAGCCACACGTCGAAGGGTCAAAAGTCACAGGCCAACATGCCCGCCGGCGAGGACGACGAGCACGATCTCGGCGGTGCGGACCGCCCTTCGGCCACCAGCGTCGACGGGCACCGCTAAGCTTGCCGCGGAGGTACCAGCGTGGAACATGTAGCGGCTTTTCTCGACGTGCTGCCGCCTCAGATGCGAGATCCGGTGCTGTTCGCGATCCCGTTCTTCCTGCTACTGCTGATCCTGGAATGGACAGCGGCACGACGACTCGAGCACATCGAAGCCGACCGCGCCCCGTCCGGCGCGTTCCACGCCCGCGACTCATGGGCCAGCATCTCGATGGGGCTGGTGTCGGTGGCGACCACCGCCGCGTGGAAGTTCATCGCGTTGCTGGGCTACGCCGCGATCTACGCGTATCTCGCGCCGTGGCATCTTTCCTCGCACGAGTGGTACACGTGGGTGATCGCGCTCGTCGGCGTCGACCTGCTCTATTACACGTATCACCGCATCGCGCACCGAGTGCGGCTGATCTGGGCCACGCATCAGGCCCACCACTCCAGCGAGTACTTCAACTTCGCAACCGCGCTGCGGCAGAAGTGGAACAACAGCGGCGAAATCCTGATGTGGATCCCGTTGCCGCTGTTGGGGGTTCCGCCCTGGATGGTGTTCGCGAGCTTCTCGGTCAGCCTGATCTACCAGTTCTGGATTCACACCGAGCGCATCGGAAAGCTATGGCGACCAATTGAATTCGTCTTCAACACGCCGTCCCACCACCGCGTCCATCACGGCATGGACCCGGAGTACCTCGACAAGAACTATGGCGGCATCCTGATCATCTGGGACCGCCTGTTCGGGTCCTTCCAGCCCGAGCTGTTCCGGCCCCATTACGGGCTCACCAAGGCCGTCGGCACGTTCAACATCTGGACGCTGCAGACCCACGAGTACGTGACGATGGCCCGTGACGTCCGCTCGGCGCCGCGTTGGCGGGACAAGCTGGGTTACATCTTCGGCCCGCCCGGCTGGGAACCGGCCGAACGTGTGCTCGTACTCGACGAATCAGCGAAGGTCACTGCCTGAGCCGCCACGCGACCTAGCAGTATTGACCGCATGGATGTCAAAGAAGTGCTGCTGCCGGGCGTCGGTCTGCGATACGAGTTCGATATCCGCGACGGCGACCGGGTCGGTGTGATCGCCCGCCGCTCGGGTGACTTCGAGCTGGTGATCTACGGCCGCGATGACCCCGACCAGGCCCGACCGGTGTTCCGTCTCAATGAAGACGAGGCGGAGGCGCTCGCGCAGATCCTTGGGGCCCCGCGCATCGCCGAACGCTTCGCCGACCTCACCCGTGAAGTTCCCGGCCTCAACGCTGGTCAAGTGGAGATCGGCCCGGACAGCCCCTTTGTGGACCGGCCGCTCGGCGACACCCGCGCACGCACCCGGACCGGCGCGTCGATCGTGGCGATCGTGCGTGACGACGAGGTCCTGGCCTCGCCCGGCCCGGCGGAGCAGCTGCGCAGAGGCGACGTGCTCGTGGTGATCGGCACGGAGGAGGGCATCGCGGGCGTCGAGCAGATCGTCGAGCACGGCGACAAGCCCAGGCCGCCCGCTCACGGTGACACGGCCGGGGGCTGACGGGTGCAGGTTTCCGCGACGCTGCTCCTGGAGCTCGGCGTCATCTTCGCCGTGCTCACAGTGCTTGGGGGGGCCGCTCGCCGGTTCGCGCTCTCGCCGATACCGCTGTACCTGGTGGCCGGGCTGGCCCTCGGCGAAGGCGGCATCGTGCCCATCCCGGCCGCCGGCGAATTCGTCGTCTCCAGCGCGTCGATCGGCGTCGTGCTGTTGTTGCTGACGCTCGGACTGGAATTCTCCATGAGCGAGTTCGCCAGCAGCCTCCGGCGTCACCTGCCGTCGGCCTGGGTGGACCTGCTTCTGAACGCCAGTCCGGGCGCGGTGGTCGGCTGGCTGCTGGGCCTGGACGTCGTCGGCATCCTCGCGATGGCCGGCATAACCTACATCTCGTCGTCAGGTGTCATCGCGCGGCTGCTCAACGACCTGCGTCGGCTCGGTAACCGCGAGACACCGGCGGTGCTGTCGATTCTCGTGCTCGAGGACTTCGCGATGGCCGCTTACCTGCCGCTCCTCACGGTGCTCGCAGCGGGCGGCTCGTGGCTACGCGCGCTCGCCGGCATGGGCATCGCCGTGGCGGCACTGTCCGCGGCGTTCGTCGCGTCCTACCGCTGGGGCCACCACGTCGGCAGGCTTGTCGCGCATCCGGATTCGGAGCAGCTGCTGCTGCGGATCATGGGCCTGACGCTGATCGTCGCCGCGCTCGCGGAGTTCGTGCACGCGTCGGCCGCGGTGGGCGCGTTCCTGGTCGGGCTGACGCTCACCGGCGAGACGGCGGACCGCGCCCGTGAGGTGCTCAGCCCGTTGCGCGACCTGTTCGCCGCGATCTTCTTCCTTGCGATCGGCTTCTCCGTCGACCCCAGAGATCTGGTCCCGATGCTGCCCGTGGCGCTGGCGCTTGCGGTCGTCACCGGCGGCACCAAGGTGCTCACCGGCATCTACGCCGCCCGGCGCGAAGGGGTGGCACGGCGCGGTCAGCTGCGGGCGGGAACGGCGCTGATCGCGCGCGGGGAGTTCTCGCTCGTGATCATCGGGCTGGTCGGTCAGACCGTCGAGGCCGTCGAAACTGTGGCCACGACCTATGTATTCATCATGGCGATCGTCGGGCCGATTCTGACGCGGTACGTGGGCGCTTCCCACCGAGTGCAGGCCGCGTGAGCGATCAAGTCCTGATACTGCGTGACGGACGCAGGCTGGGCTTCGCCGAGTACGGGGATCCCGCCGGCTTTGCGGTGCTGAACTGCCACGGCGGGCTCGCTTGCCGGCTCGACGTGGCATGGGCCGACGGCGTCGCACGCCGCGGCGCCATCCGGCTGATCTCCCCCGACCGGCCAGGCGTCGGGTTGTCCGATACGCAACCCGGGCGCACGGTGCTGGACTGGGCAGCCGATGTGTCGGAGCTGACGAAACACCTCGGCGTCGAGCGGTTCTCGGTCACGGGGTGGTCGATGGGCGGCCCCTACGCGGCCGCGGTGGGCTATGCGCTCGGCGACGCTGTGCATCGGCTCGCGATCGTCGCCGGTGCGCTACCCCTGGACGAGCCGGGCAGGTTCGAGCAGCTGCCGCTGGTGGACCGCGTCTACACCCGGCTGTCGCAGCGCCAGCCCGGGACGGCTCGCGGATGCTTTCGTGCGATGTCGGCCGTCGCGGGCGTCGCGCCGGGTCTGTACGGCCGGGTGGTCGCCCACGGTCTCGGTGCGGCCGACGAAACGGTGATCCGGGACGAGGGATTCGACGCCTTCGCCCGGATGTCGCGTGAGGCCCTGCGGCAACCGGGCGGGGTCGTCGAGGAATACCGGGGATGGATGCGGCCGTGGGGCTTCGCGCTTGAGGAGTTGCGGGTCACGACGGACGTGTGGGTGGGCGCCGAGGATTCGCTGCTTGACCCGCGGTGGGCGCGCGAGTTGGCGCGGCGAATCCCGCGGGCGACGCTGCAGGTGCGCCCGGGCGGGCATTTCATGGCTCACTTGCACTGCCGGGAGATCTTCGACGCGCTGGGCGGGACGTAAGCGGGACGTGACCGCTAACGGCGAGCGCACCTTCGGCGATATGCGGGGAGTACAGGTCGGAACGACTGGGTAGCCGCCCTGATACCCGGCGGTCAGCAACGGCCGCCGGTAATGTTTCGAGCCGGGTGACACCGGCCCTCGAGGATCGGAGTTGGCGGGTGGTGCAACGGATCGTCGTGCGAATCCTCACAGCGCTCATGGCCGCGGTCGCCGCGGTGGCGGTGCCCTCGGCGCCCGCTCACGCCAGCCCCGTGCCGGTCTATCCCGGCATGGAGATCCGGCAGGACACCAACCTCTGCACGCTCGGCTTCGTCGAGCCTACGCTGCGCATCGCGGTGACCGCCGGGCACTGCCGCGGCAGCGGTGTCATCACCGACAAGGGGAACAACCACGTCGGGACCATGGCGATGTACCGCGACAACACACCGAACGGCGCCACGGTGACCACCAACGACTCGATCAACGACTACGAAGGCATCCAGTTGGCCGGCGACGTCGCGATCACCAACGTGCTGCCCGGCGGACGCGGCCTGGTATCCGATCCCGGCCTGAGCATCAGCCCCGGTCAGGCCGTCTGCCACTTCGGCGTCACCACCGCCGAGAGCTGCGGCACGGTCGAGGCGGTCTACAACGGCTGGTTCACGATGGGCCACGGGATCGTCAGCCAGAAGGGTGATTCCGGCGGGCCGGTGTACGTGCTCACCGACGACGGACGGGCCGTGATCGTCGGGATCTTCAACAGCACCTGGGGCGACTACCCGGCGGCGGTGTCGTGGAGCGCGATCCGCCAGCAGATCCACGAGGACGTCAACGCCCCGTCGGCGGCCATCCAGCGCACGGCGTGGCAGCTGAGCCCCTAGGTAAGAACTAGAACGTGTTTCACTTCTAGGGCCGCAGGGACTATCCTGCGGGGCGCGAAGAAGTGGGTTGCGCTGATCCCGGCGCGGATCCGGGCCTTTTTCGACTTCGTGAAGCAGGAGCAGAGGTGAGCGATACAGAGGTTCCGGCGACGCTGCGCGCCGGTGACGTCGACAAGTGGTCGGACGACGTCGACGTTGCCGTGATCGGCTTCGGCATCGCAGGAGGTTGCGCCGCCGTGAGCGCAGCCGCCGAAGGCGCGCGCGTGCTGGTGCTGGAGCGGGCGGCCGCTGCGGGCGGCACCACGTCGATGTCAGGCGGGCACTTCTACCTCGGCGGCGGCACCGCGGTGCAGAAGGCCACCGGTCACGCCGACTCGCCCGAGGAGATGTACAAGTACCTGACCGCGGTCTCACCCGACCCGGAGCCGGACAAGATACGCGCCTACTGCGAGGGCAGTGTCGCGCACTTCAACTGGTTGGAGGACTTGGGTTTTCAGTTCGAGCGCAGCTACTACCCCGAGAAGGCGATCGTCCAGCCCCACACCGAGGGCCTGATGTACACGGGCAACGAGAAGGTGTGGCCGTTCCGGGAGATGGCGGTGCCCGCACCGCGTGGGCACAAGCTGCCCGTGCCGGGGGAGACCGGCGGGGGGCGGATGATCATCGATCTTCTGGTCAAGCGCGCCGACGAACTCGGTGTCGAGGTTCGCTACGAAACCGGTGCCACCGCAATGGTTTTGGACAACGACGGGCGTGTGGTTGGGGTGGCGTGGAAGCATTTCGGCGACCACGGAGTCATCCGCGCCAAGGCGGTGGTCATCGCGGCCGGCGGGTTCGCGATGAACCCCGACATGGTCGCGAAATACACTCCGGCCCTGGGGATGAAGCGTCAGCGCAAGGGCGGCAGTTTCGCGGAACCGTACATCCTGGGCAACACCTACGACGACGGCCTGGGCATCCGGCTGGGCATGTCAGCGGGCGGGGCCACCAAGCACATGGATCACTACTTCATCACCGCGTCCGCGTATCCGCCGTCGATCCTGCTCACCGGAATCATCGTCAACAAGCTGGGCGAGCGTTTCGTCGCGGAGGACTGCTACCACTCGCGCACATCGGGTTTCGTCATGGACCAGCCCGATGCGGTCGCGTACCTGATCGTCGACGAGGACCACATGGAACGCCCGCAGTTCCCCCTGATCCGATTCATCGACGGCTGGGAGACCATCGAGGAGATGGAAGCCGCGCTCGGCATTCCGCAGGGCAAGCTCGTCGCAACCCTGAAGCGCTACAACGACAACGCCGCTCAGGGCGAAGACCCGGACTTCCACAAGTCGCCGGAATTCCTTGCGCCGCAAGATAATGGGCCGTGGGGAGCATTCGATATGTCGCTGGGCAAGGCGATGTACTCGGGCTTCACGGTCGGCGGCCTGGCCACCAACATCTACGCCCAGGTCCTGCGCGGCGACGGCAGCGTGGTGCCCGGCCTGTATGCCGCCGGCGCGTCGGCATCGAAGCTGGTGCCGGACAGCAAGGGCTATTCCAGCGGTACGCAACTCGGTGAGGGCTCGTTCTTCGGGCGGCGCGCCGGGGTGCACGCCGCTAAGAAAGCCCGCTAGACCGGCTGCCGTTCCTTTTTCACCGGGCCCAGCCGCCATTCGCCTTCGCCGAGAAGGTTGAGCTGCTTGTCGTGGTATTGATTTACCGCGGCCCGGTGGCTGACGCTCACGACGATGCACTCCGGCAGCTCTGCCCGAAGCAGTTGGTACAGAGTCAATTCCAGTCCCTCGTCGAGCGCCGAGGTGGCCTCGTCGAGGAACACCGCCTTGGGCTTGGTCAACAGGATCCGGGCGAACGACACCCGCTGCTGCTCGCCCGGGGAGAGCACCTTGGCCCAGTCCAGCTCCTCGTCGAGGCGCTCGACGAGGTGCGGCAGCGCCACTTTGACCAGCATCTCCTGCAGTTGCTTGTCGGGGATGTCGCCTTCAGCACGCGGATACGACACGACCGCGCGCAGATTGCCCAGGGGAACATAGGGAAGCTGCGACAAGAACATGGTCTCGTTTTCCTCGCCGGGCCGCCGCAGCGTTCCGGTGGCGAACGGCCACAATTCGGCAAGGCTGCGCAGCAGCGTCGTCTTTCCGGTGCCCGACCGCCCGGTAACGACAAGCCCGTCGCCCGGGTCCAGCCGCAGGTCCAACGGTGAAATCAGTTGGTCGCCAACGGGAGTGCGGACCTCGACGTCATCGAGTTCCACGACGTCGCCGCGGCTGTCCACCGTCGCGATCGTCGGCAGATGCCGGGCGCGGTCGTTCGCGTCCACCAGACCGTAGAGGCGGATGATTGCCGCGCGGAACGAGGCGAACTTGTCGTAGGAGTTGCGGAAGTACGACAGCGAATC
Source organism: Candidatus Sericytochromatia bacterium (assembly GCA_050262635.1). GTDB lineage: Bacteria > Actinomycetota > Actinomycetes > Mycobacteriales > Mycobacteriaceae > Mycobacterium. Next base: position 45,643 of record JBLNEK010000161.1, read on the forward strand.
GTGGATGTGGCCGAATGCCGTTGCCGTCTGGCCGACGTCGCCGAACTTGATGTCTCCGGCGAACAGCCGCGGCGCCTGCACGATCCACGGCAGCGGGTTGATCACCTGGCTCATCGACACGTTCCAGCCCCAGAACCCCACCGTGCGCCTCACGTAACGGCGGTAGTTGTCGATGATCGGGGTGAAGCGCTTCCGCAGTTGCACGCGTTCCGCCTTCTCCCCGCGGTAGAAACCGACCGCCTCGGCCGCGTCGCGCAACCGCACGAGCGCATACCGGAACGCCGCGTTGAGCTTCTCGTTGCGGAAGCTGTAGCCGATGAGCGGGCGCCCGATCCAGAACGCGACGACGGTGGCGATCAGGACGTAGAGGATCACCACCCAGAACATCGCCTTCGGAATGCTGATGCCAGCGACGCCGAGCGGGCCCGACAGGTGCCACAAGATCGCAGCGAAGGAAAGCACCGACACCACGGCGTTGATCGCGCCGAACAACAGCACGCTGGACGTTCCGTTCGCGGGCTCGTTCGGGGTGCCGCCGACACCTGCGGTGAAGACGTCCACATCCTGCTGGATGCGCTGGTCGGGGTTGTCGATGGTGTGGTCGATGAAGCGTCCCCGGTAGTACGCCTGCCCCTCCAGCCAGTTCTCGGTGACGTACCCGGTGAGCCAGACCCGCCATCGGATGATGAAGCGCTGCATCAGATAGATGTCGACCATAATGCGAATGACGTGCAGTGTCGCCATGATGCCGAAGATGAAAAGTGCGATCCAAAAGCCTTTGACACCAGACTGTCTCACGGCATCGTTGCCGGCGGCGGTGCCCTCGAACGCGGTCTGCAGGCTGGTGTACAAGTCGTTGCCGTAGTAGCTGAACAGCACGTCCAGGCGTACGCCGAGGATCACCGACAGCAGCAGCACACCGAGCATCAGCCACACAGGAACCGCTTGCCGGCCGACGAAGTATCCCCGCGTGATGCGCCAGTACTGTCTGCCCCACACAGTCGTGTAGCGCAGCAACACCAGTACGAGCACGGTGCACACGGCGCTGATCGTCCACGCCTTGGCGACCCAGAACAGCGAGTCCAGCGGCGCGGCAGCCCAGTCGATTGACGGCGTGAACGGCTCCATGCGACCTCCTGAGAAAACTCTGACGCGAAGCTACCGGAGCGGTCGGGGTTCGGCTTGCTGTCGGCATCTAGGCTCACAACAATGAGCATCGACGCTCCCGCCACCGTGCACGCCGGCCGTTTGATCGCCCGCCGCCTCAAAGCCAGCGGGATCGACACGGTGTTCACGCTGTCCGGCGGGCACCTGTTCTCGTTCTACGACGGGTGCCGCAGCGAAGGCATCCGGCTGGTGGACACCCGTCACGAGCAGACCGCCGCGTTCGCCGCCGAGGGCTGGTCAAAGGTGACGCGTACGCCGGGCGTGGCGGCGCTGACTGCCGGTCCCGGTGTCACCAACGGGATGAGCGCGATGGCGGCCGCACAGCAGAACCAGTCGCCGCTGGTGGTACTCGGCGGTCGTGCGCCGGCGCTGCGCTGGGGCCAGGGCTCGCTGCAGGAGATCGACCACGTGCCGTTCGTCGCGCCGCTGGCCCGGTTCGCGGCGACGGCGACCTCGGCCGAGTCGGCCGCGACGCTCGTCGACGACGCGCTGCGCGCGTCGGTTCAGGCGCCGTCCGGTGTGGCGTTCGTGGACTTCCCGATGGACCACGTGTTCTCCGAGGCACCCGACACCGGGCGGCCGGGCGCGCTGTCGGACATCGGGGACGGTCTGGTGGACGATGTCGCGTTGCGCAAGGCCGTGCAGGTGCTGGCGGGCGCGACGAGGCCGGTGATCATGGCGGGCACGAACGTGTGGTGGGGGCGGGCCGAGGCTGCATTGCTGCGGCTGGCGGAAGCGGCGCGGATTCCGGTGCTGATGAATGGCATGGCACGCGGCATGGTGCCCGCCGACCACGAGCTGGCGTTCTCGCGGGCGCGGTCGAAGGCGTTGAAGGAGGCTGACGTCGCGCTCGTCGTCGGGGTCCCGATGGATTTCCGGCTGGGGTTCGGCGGCGTGTTCGGGGCCGGCACCCAGTTGATCGTCGCGGACCGGGCCGAATCTGCCCGTCGTCACCCACGCGCGGTGGCGGCCGAGGTCTACGGCGACCTGTCGTCGGCGCTGACGGCGCTTGCCGACGTGGGGAGTTGCGACCGAGAGGCGTGGATCGCCGATCTGCGAGCCTCGGAGACCGCGGCCCGGTCGGCCGAGCGCGTCGAGTTGTCCGACGACCGCACCCCGCTGCACCCGATGCGGGTGTACGCCGAACTCGCCCCGATGCTGGAGCGCGACGCGATCGTCGTCATCGATGCCGGCGACTTCGGGTCGTACGCCGGGCGGGTGATCGACAGCTACGTTCCCGGCGCGTGGCTGGACAGCGGGCCCTTCGGATGCCTGGGCTCGGGGCCCGGCTACGCGCTGGCCGCCAAGCTGGCACGACCCGACCGCCAAGTAGTGCTGCTACAGGGCGACGGCGCGTTCGGATTCTCCGGAATGGAGTGGGACACGTTGGTACGCCATGACATTGCGGTCGTATCGGTGATCGGCAACAACGGGATCTGGGCACTCGAGAAGCACCCGATGGAGATGCTGTACGGCTATTCCGTGGTAGCCGAGCTGCGGCCCGGCACCCGATACGACGAGGTGGTGCGTGCGCTCGGCGGGCACGGCGAGCTGGTGTCCGCGCCGGCCGAGCTGCGCCCGGCGCTGCAGCGGGCGTTAACGTGCGGGCTGCCCGCCGTCGTCAACGTGCTGACCGACCCGGCCGTCGCGTACCCGCGGCGCTCGGTATTGGCGTAGCGGCCGCCGCGTACCGTTGTGCTGTGGCGAAATCGAGCAGCACTAAGCCGGGACGCCTGAGCAGCAAGTTCTGGAAGCTGCTGGGGGCCAGCACCGAGAAGGACCAGAGCCGTTCGCTCGCGTTGGTGGCGCAGTCCGAGAAGTTCAGCGACAAGGCCGCCGACCTCGACGACGAGCAGCTGCGCAAGGCCGCGAAGCTGCTCGAACTCGACGACCTCGCCGAATCGCAGGACATCACCCAGTTCTTGGCGATCGCCCGCGAGGCGGCCGAGCGCAGCACCGGGCTGCGGCCGTTCGACGTGCAGCTGCTCGGTGCGCTGCGAATGCTGGCGGGCGACGTGATCGAAATGGCCACCGGCGAGGGCAAGACCCTGTCCGGTGCGATCGCCGCCGCCGGCTACGCGCTGGCCGGCCGACACGTGCACGTCATCACGATCAACGACTACCTAGCCCGCCGCGACGCGGAATGGATGGGTCCGCTGCTGGAGGCCATCGGCCTGACCGTCGGCTGGGTGGCGGCGGACTCCACCGCAGAGGAGCGGCGGAAGGCGTACGAATGCGACGTCACGTACGCATCGGTCAACGAGATCGGCTTTGACGTGCTGCGCGACCAGCTCGTTACCGACGTCGAGGACTTGGTGTCGCCGAACCCCGATGTGGCGCTGATCGACGAAGCCGACTCGGTACTCGTCGACGAGGCGCTGGTGCCGCTGGTGCTGGCCGGCACGACGCACCGCGAGACCCCGAAGCTGGAGATCATAAGGCTGGTCGGCGAGTTGATTCCCGGCAAGGACTACGACACCGATGCCGACAGCCGCAACGTGCACCTTACCGAGACCGGCGCGCAGAAAGTCGAGGCGAAACTCGGCGGCATCGATCTGTATTCGGAAGAGCACGTCGGCACCACGCTCACCGAGGTGAATGTCGCGCTGCACGCCCACGTGCTGCTCCAGCGCGACGTGCACTACATCGTGCGCGACGACGCAGTACACCTGATCAACGCGTCCCGTGGCCGGATCGCCCAGCTGCAACGCTGGCCCGACGGGCTGCAGGCCGCGGTCGAGGCCAAGGAGGGCATCGAGACCACCGAGACCGGCGAGGTGCTCGACACGATCACCGTGCAGGCGCTGATCAACCGGTATCCGACCGTGTGCGGGATGACGGGCACGGCGCTGGCGGCCGGCGAGCAGCTACGCCAGTTCTACAAGCTCGGGGTGTCGCCGATCCCCCCGAACGCGCCCAATATCCGCGAGGACGAGGCCGACCGGGTCTACATCACGGCAGCTTCCAAGAACGACGCGATCGTCGAGCACATCAAAGAGGTTCACGAGACCGACCAGCCGGTGCTGATCGGGACCCGCGACGTCGCAGAATCCGAAGAGCTGCATGAGCGTTTGGTGAAGGCCGGCGTCCCGGCCGTCGTCCTCAACGCCAAGAACGATGCCGAAGAGGCGGCGATCATCGCCGAGGCCGGCAAGCTCGGCGCCGTAACCGTGTCGACGCAGATGGCCGGCCGCGGCACCGACATCCGGTTGGGCGGATCCGACGAAGCCGATCATGACGAGGTTGCCGAGCTCGGCGGACTGCACGTGATCGGCACCGGCCGCCACCACACCGAACGCCTGGACAACCAGCTGCGCGGCCGGGCGGGCCGACAGGGGGACCCAGGGTCGTCGGTGTTCTTCTCGAGCTGGGAGGACGACGTCGTGACCGCGAACCTCGAGAGCGCCAAGTTGCCGACCGAGACCGACGACGACGGGCGAATCCTGAGTCCGAAGGCCGCGGGCTTGTTGGATCACGCCCAGCGGGTCGCCGAGGGCAAGCTGCTCGACGTGCACGCCAACACCTGGCGGTACAACGAGCTGATCGCCCAGCAGCGCGCGATCATCGTGGAGCGGCGCGACACGCTGTTGCGTACCCCGACGGCGCGCGAGGAGCTGGAAGAGCGCTCGCCGAAGCGCTACGAGGAACTCTCCGAGACACTGTCCGAGGAGCTGCTGGAGCGGATCTGCCGGCAGATCATGCTGTACCACCTGGACCGCGGCTGGGCCGATCACCTGGCCTTCTTGGCCGACATCCGTGAGAGCATCCACCTGCGCGCGCTCGGACGCCAGAACCCGCTCGACGAGTTCCACCGCATGGCCGTCGACGCGTTCGCGTCACTGGCGGCCGACGCCATCGAGGCGGCCCAGCAGACGTTCGAGACCGCGAACGTGCTCGAGGAGGAGCAGGGTCTCGACCTGTCGAAACTGGCGCGGCCGACTTCGACGTGGACGTACATGGTGCACGACAATCCGCTTGCCGACGACACCCTGTCGGCACTGAGCCTGCCAGGGGTTTTCCGCTAAGGTTCGCCCATGGAGCCGCAAGGCCGGCGACCTCCGGCGATGGCTGAGGCCAAGGCCGCGGCGAGCGACCGCGTGCTGACCGTGCCCAACGCACTGAGCGTGGTGCGGCTGGTGCTCGTCCCCGTTTTCTTATGGCTGCTGCTCGTCGAGCACTCCGACGCGTGGGCCAATGGGATCCTGATGTTCTCCGGCGCGTCGGACTGGCTGGACGGCAAGATCGCGCGCCTGGCCGGGCAGTCGTCACGGCTGGGTGAACTGCTCGATCCCGCGGTGGACCGGATCTACATGGTGACGATCCCAATTGCGTTCGCGCTGAGACACTTTGTGCCGTGGTGGTTCGTGATCGTGCTGATCGCACGCGATGCGCTGCTGGCCGCGACGCTGCCCGCGCTGCGCAGTAGGGGCCTGACCGCACTGCCGGTCACCTACATCGGCAAGGGCGCGACGTTCGGCCTGATGTCCGGGTTCCCGCTGATCCTGCTGGGCCAGTTCGACGGGCTGTGGAGCCGGGTGGTCCTGGCGATCGGTTGGGGGTTCACGATCTGGGGGTTCGCACTGTACCTCTGGAGCTTCGTGCTCTACATTGCGCAGTTCGTGCTCGTGGTGAGGCGGATGCCGAAGATCCCGGCGCGGCAGAGCCAAGCGACTGGGGAAGATTCAGCGCATGGCTGACAGGGCGCTCGGCGGCTACGACCCGCACACCGGGCTGAGCGCGCACGAGGCCGGCCAGCCGCAGTTCAACCCGGTGCCCTCGCTGTTGCGGTCGTTGCTGTCCGAGCACCTCGACCCGGGCTATGCGGCGGCCGCTGCCGAGCGCGAGGCCGGCGCACAGCGCTCCCGCTGGTCGGGATGGGCATGGCAGGCCGCCGCGGCGCTGCTGATCGCGATGGTGTTCGCGGCCGCCGTAGCGCAGGCGCGGTCGACCGCACCGGGCGTGAAGGAGACGCAGCAGGTGCTCGCCAACAGCGTCCGGTCGTCGGAGGCCGGTGCGGACGCGCTGACCGCCCAGCGCAGCCAGCTCTCGGCCGACGTGGACAGCCTGCGGCGCGCTCAGCTCGCGGGAGATGCACGGGGCCAGGAGCTGCTGAGCCGCCTGGACGAACTCGGGTTCGCCGGCGCGTCCACGAAGGTGACCGGGCCGGGGTTGACCGTGACGCTCACCGACCCCGGCGTGTCGCCTGATCTGTCCGACGTGTCCAAGGAGCGAATCCCCGGCAGCCGCCAGGTGGTGCTCGACCGGGATCTGCAGCTGGTGGTCAACTCGCTATGGGCCAGCGGTGCCGAGGCCATGTCGGTCGCCGGCGTGCGGATCGGGCCCAATGTGACGCTCCGACAGGCCGGTGGCGCGATCCTGGTCGATAATCAGCCGATCACCAGTCCGTACGCGATCGTGGCGATCGGTCCGCCGCACGGCATGCAGGACAAGTTCGAAAGCAGCCCGGGCTATGTGCGGATGCGGCTGCTGGAGACGTCCTACGGCGTCGGCGCCACCGTCAGCACGGCCGACTCACTGACGGTTCCGGCGGGCAGCGCCCGAGAAGTCAAGTACGCCAAGCTAATTGGGTAGGTGAAGAAATGTCGATGAGCGCTTGCGCGGCGATGGGCCTCTCGGGCGAAGAGCCAACGACGAAGAGGGGACAGCCACTGTGATCGGTATTGCCGCGCTGGTGGTGGGCATCGTGCTGGGCCTGGTGTTTCACCCCAGCGTGCCCGAGGTGGTGCAGCCGTACCTGCCGATCGCGGTGGTCGCCGCCCTGGACGCCGTGTTCGGCGGCTTGCGGGCCTACCTGGACCGGATCTTCGACTCCAAGGTGTTCGTCGTCTCGTTCGTGTTCAACGTGCTGGTCGCCGCGCTCATCGTCTACCTCGGCGACCAGCTCGGCGTCGGCACGCAGCTGTCGACGGCGATCATCGTCGTGCTGGGCATCCGGATCTTCGGCAACGCGGCGGCGTTGCGGCGCAAGCTGTTCGGGGCGTGAGCCGATGAGCGAACACGGGACCGAACACCATGGACGGCACGAGCTTCCGCCCGACGTCAAGCCACAGCGCATTCGGCGGCCCACGGTGTTCGGGGTGCTGGCCGTCGTGCTTTGCGTGGTGCTCGGGGTCGCGATCGCGACGCAGGTGCGGCGGACGGAGTCCGGCGACGCGCTGGAGTCGGCGCGGCCGGCCGACCTGGTGGTGCTGCTGGACTCGCTGCAGCAGCGGGAGGCGACGCTGAACAAGGAGGTGTCGGACCTGCAGCGCACGTTGGCGGCGCTGAAGGCGTCCGGCAGCGACGACCAGGCCGCGATCGCCGACGCTCAGGCCCGGCTGGCGGCGCTGTCGATCCTGGTGGGCACCGCCGCGGCGACCGGCCCGGGAGTGACCCTGGCCATCGGCGATCCGGTGAGCGGAGTGTCGGCCGAGACGATGATCGACGTCATCAACGAGCTGAGGGCGGCCGGAGCCGAGGCCATCGAGATCCGCGGCACCGGGGGGCGGCCGGCGGTCCGGGTGGGCGTCGATACGTGGGTGGACGGAAACCCGGGCGCGCTGGTCGTCGACGGCCAGACCCTCAACCCGCCGTATTCGATTGTGGCGATTGGCGATCCGCCGACGCTGGCCGCGGCCGTCAACATTCCGGGCGGCGCCGTCGACAGCGTCGAGCGGGTCGGGGGCACGATCGCGGTCCAGCAGTCCGAGCGCGTCGACATCACCGCCTTGCGGCAACCGAAACAGCGCCAATACGCTCAGCCCGTCAAATGAGTGCGTGACAACCGAGGAGTCCCGTGACCGAAATCCCGTCCGACCTGGCCTACACCGCCGAACATGAGTGGGTGCGCCGCACGGGCTCCGACACCGTCCGGGTCGGTATCACCGACTACGCGCAGTCCGCACTGGGCGACGTGGTGTTCGTGCAGCTTCCTGACGTCGGCGCCGACGTCACCGCCGGGGAGTCCGTCGGGGAGGTGGAGTCGACGAAATAGGTGTGGGGCCTGTAAGCACCCGTGACGGCCCAAGTCGTTGCGGTGTAAGGCGATTTTGACGGGAAC
>JBLNEK010000162.1:0-2883 GCA_050262635.1 Candidatus Sericytochromatia bacterium
TCACGGGCCATCGTTTCATCACCGTCCGATGGAGTGATGATCTGCGAGAACAGTTCTGCTGGCCCTCCGCAGGTTTCGCAGAAATGGTCCGGGTCTGGCTGGGTGTGAATCTGAAGCGGCATGGCGTTGATTGTGCGGGCAGCGTGCTGTGCAAGCGGTCCTGATCTGGCCTCGTCTCGGGCACAGTTTTGATACAGGCGAGTCCTTCCCGGCCCTGCAGAGTGTCCGCATGGATATTTCCGTGCGCCGTCGAGCCGCTAGTGCCTCACCGGGATCGCTGCTTGCGTCGTCCTTGGGTGGTGCTGGCGAAGTGGTCGGCGATCGCGGCGGCGATCTGGGAGAAGCGCCGTCTGGTTTTCGGGGATATCTCGTTGTCGACGTCGATGACCCCGCCGGGGCGAGGGCGCCGATCGAGTAGTGGGCCGAGAGCCGTTGAGCGCATCGGCAATCCGCGATAAAACCTCCGCTACCAGCAGATGCCCGCGACGATCGCGACCACACGCCGAAGAACATATGCGATCCGCGCGGCCCGACAGTTCAGGGTTGCTGATGGCCGACACCGTGGTGGCGACACCGCGGAAGATGCACCGCAGGCCCTGTAGCCAAGCCGACCAGCGCATTAGCCGGCTTCGTCGAAGGACCTTCCTGCGCGATCCAAGGCTACGAGTCGATCGCGCAGCGTTATTGAAGGCTTCTCTGTCGGAGAGCCCTAGTCGCCGGGGTACAACCACCACGGCAAGCGAGACCCGTTCCGCGGGCCGTCAGCGCCACGTCCGGGGCCGTAGCCGGGAGCCGGCAGGTATTGCGGGTAGCGCGGCGATTGTTGCGGCGGGGCCTGCGGCCATGGCTGGACCGGCGGATAGTACGGCGATTGCTGTTGGGGCGGGTAGTAGGGCGGTTGCTGCTGCGGCGGGGGGTAATACGGCGGTGCCTGCACCGGTGGCGGGTAGACCGGGTGCGGCAGGAAAGGCAGCTGCAATATCGGCGGCAGCACCACTGGCGCGGGAGCGGGCAGCACCGGTAGTGGGGCGGCTGGTGGCGCTACCGGAGCCGGGGGCGCTGCTGGCGGCACCGCAGCCGGAGCAGGCGCGGCCGGTGCGGGTGATTTAGCTGAGGGTGGCTGGGCGACTACCGTGCGCGGGGCCTGCGGGGCCTGCGGGACCGCGGGGGCCTGCTGAACCACCGGCACGGGTGCGGGGATGGTCTCCGGGGCGGGCGGCGCTGATGCCGGTGCGGGGGGCGGTGGTGGCACCGGCTGGGCTTGCGGCACCGGCGGTGGTGCTGGAGATGCTGGCGCCGCGGTGCTGGGCAGCACCGCACTCTCGCCGGGGCTGGGCCGCTGATCGGCGGTGGGCCGGATACTGACCGCAAGCGAGATCACCAAGGTCACCACACCGAGCAGGAAGATGGCGGTCAACGAGCTGCCGACCAGTAGGAAGGGCTTGCGGTCCCCATCAGATGGCGCCGGCTGCGGCTCAACTTCGTTAACCTGCGCTGCCCCGGGTGTGGCGGCCAGCTCGCTGGTGACTGTTGGGTCGACGACGGGATCACCGGCCGTTGTCTCATCGGGGTCTTGGGCGTACGCCAACGCGATGGTGGAGGCCTCTGACCGCGGCGCCCGGGCGGCCGCCAGGGCCGCGCCGCGGGCCATCGCCAGCTCGGCGTCGTCGGGCGCGCTGATCGGAAGCGCCACCACACTGTGCAGTTGCTCCTTGACCGAGCTGACATCGACGCCGGCGCCGACGATGAAGATGCCTTCCGGCGCCAAGGTGTGGCTCTGCAGGTCGGCCACCATCTCCCTCAGCACGGCCATCACCTCGACGCCATGCAGACTACGGCTACACACCTTCACGATCGAGCCGTCACCGGTGTCCACCAGCGCCAGCGTCGCGCTGTCGGGGTCGACCAACAACAGCGCCGACGTGTCATAGCCGACCACTCGCCCGGCGGCCTGGGCCAGAGCGCCCGCAGCGTGCAACTCGGAGAACACAAATACGTCGTCGATGCCGCAGGCGGTCAGCGCCTTCCGCAATGCCGATGCCTGGTCGCCGTCGCTGCAGGTCACGCCCGTCGCGGCCAGTGTGTGGCCGGCGGCCAGGGCGCTTTGCCGAGTGCCCACGATCGCCGCGATCACCTGATGCGGCGCGCTCGGCGTTGCAGAATCCTCACTGCCGGTGATGTCGAAGACGTCGTGATCGACGGTAACCCCATCACCGTGTGCGCTCTCGACCACAACCATCCCGACCGTCGTGGGTGTCATCGAGACACCAAGTACGATCTCCACCGCCCCTCCACCGATATCGCTACCGGGCTATCGCTGTCCCAGTTCCAGCGCATCCCCAGCAAAGACATTCCGTCGTTGCCTCAGTTGTCTCCCCGACACTTCCAGCGTGCTGCCGTCACCACGTGATCGAAAGGGACCAACGTCCCCACCTCAAGTGCCGATCCTCACCGCATCCACACCGCCTCGGGTGCGGTTACCGTGATCGCCGCGCTGGCTGGCGTTGCACCGCGAGCAGCTCGTTTCCCAGCCAGGCGGCCTGGCAAGTGGCTTCTGTCATGCCCGCCGCAACGGCGGCGCACCAGCGTTGATCTGGCGCGGATCACCGACAAGATCGCGCCTGCGCTGAGCGCGAAGACCGGTCAAGATTGCGTTGGTCCAGCAGGCCAAAGACGCCCTGGCCGGCGGATGTCCCGCACCGGTGCGCGCTCTGCTCGAGAAATGTTCGTGGAGCAGCGGCAGGATCACGGCGGTCTCCTGCGCCGACGCGCGCGGCCTTTATGAGAGGATCGCTGGTCAAGTGAACACTGCGGGGGCTCCAGTCGCACCTCGCCGCCCGGTCCGCACCAGGCGGCATCGCCAGGCTGCCGTCGCGGCGTGGG
>JBLNEK010000163.1:0-8892 GCA_050262635.1 Candidatus Sericytochromatia bacterium
GGGGTGGGTGCGCTCATGCGGGTGTGCATCAACGTCATGTACACCGAGGTGACATGCACGCCGTCGGCACGCAGCTCCGGTGCGACGCTGCGCAACCACACATCGAATGCGCTCTTGGACGCTACGTAGGCGCCCCAGCGCGGGGCTGGTGGGGTGCGCACACCGAGTGTTGAAATGCTCACGATGTGCCCGCTGCCGCGGTGCCTCATCGCGGGAAGCAGCCCGAGCAGCAGCCGGACCGGGCCGAGGTAGTTGACGCCGATCGTGCGCTCGAAATCCTGCGGCCGGTCGTACTGCAGATGCAGCGACCGCCGGATGGACTTGCCGGCGTTGCTGACGATGACGTCCATCGGGCCGTGGCTTGCGGTGAGCCTCTTCGCCAGTGCGGCCATCGCGGTCTCGTCGGTCAGATCGGCCGGGTACGCAACCGCTCGTCCGCCGCCCGCGTTGATCGACGCCGCGAGGGCTTCCAGCCTTTCTGCAGAGCGGGCGACCACCAGCACGGTCGCCCCGGCCGCCCCGAGCTTGCGCGCGAACGCTTCGCCGAGTCCGTAGGAAGCGCCGGTCACCAGCACGGTCTTGCCGGACACCGCGGCCCGCAGCCGGTCCGGATCCGACACCCGCGGTGGATTGGCAATCTTGTCGAAGGCCTTGGCTACCAGGTTCATTGGACTGCCTTACCCGGACGAGTCGCAGCATGGGTCATGCATCTCCAGCTCCTCGGTTGGGCGACTGGCCGCGCAGGACGTGGGTGCGCTCGGAGTTGGCTTCGACGTTGAGTGCACCATGCCAGAAGCGTTCTTGTCTCATTCGCACCTGTTGTTCCTGATTCTCGCCGCAGGTCCGATGCTTTTCCCTCAGCGCCTCTCGAGGCGGCCGTCGATCACAGCGGGCCTCCGTCGCCGAGGGCGATGACGGCGCCAAGGCCCTGACGGATGCATGCCACGAGCACGTCCGGGTCCGGAACCGCCGCCGCATCGACGGTGATCCCGATGAACGCATTGTGGTGATAACCCAGCAGTGTGATGTTGGCCGCGGTGCCGACTGGGGGCCCGAAGGGAAAGACGCCGACCACCTTCGCACCGGCGAGGTAGAACGCCAGATCGCCGGCATTGACGTTGCTGAGCACGAAGTCGTCATGTTTCATGATCAATCCGAACATGAGGTTTACTGCCGGACCGAAGGCGTTGATCGCTGTGCCGAGCGCGGCGGCCAACGGGAGTTTCGCAGCCCCCTTCAACCCTTCGATCACACCGTGATAGGTCGCCATCGCAGCGCCCGGGTCACCGGCGCCGATCCGGATCGCCATTCGGCAACCATTGACCCGGTTGCCGAACGGTGGGTCGCCCGGCTTGCGGATATCAACGGGGATGGTGATCCGCAGTCGGTCGACGGGTCTGCCGTGTCGTTGATGGTATAAAGCGAATCCGTGGGTGACGGCGGTGACGAACGCGTCGTTGACGGTGCAGCCCCGTGTCTTGGCTGCTTTGCGCAATCCGTCGAGGTCGGCTTCGAGCGCCGCGAAGCGCAGCCACCCTCGGCGCTCGGTCATCAGGGGCGAGAGGGTCTTGAAATTCGGCGCCACGATCCGGGCCACCGCCCACATGTCCTTTGCGGCGGTGCTCGCGGTATCGCGCGGGCGCCGCACCACGGTTGGCAGCGTACGCGCCGCCGAGCCCGCAGACCGGCCCAGGAACCCGAGGATCCGGTGCCCGGTGTAGTTGGCCGCTTCGGTCACCAGCCCGAGCCGGGATTGGTCCTCGGGTTCGGGGATGGCCGGCATCGGGCCAAGATCACGGGGCTTGCGGGTGAGGTCGCCGAGCAACCCGAAGATGGCGAGAAGGCCGGTACCGTCGCTCATCACATGGTTCACCGTGAGGATTAACGCCGCCTGCCCGCCGTTGAGGCCTTCGACCACGGTGATGGTCCACAGCGGGCGCTTCCGGTCGAGGCCGGACATCGCCGACTGGCGCGCGAACTCCAGCACGCCGTCCAACGATCCATCACCCGGCGCGCCGATCCAGCGGACGTGATAGGAGAGATCGAAGTTCGGGTCGACGAGCCAGCGGGGAGTCGACAGGCGCAGCGGCGCCTCTACCAGCCGGTGCCGAAATGAGGGCAGGGTACGGCTGCCACGTTCGAGGCGCTCCAGGAGGATCTCGCGGTCAGGCGCCCGGTCAAGGATCAACACCGCCGTGATCGTCTGCCGAAGCAACGGATCCTTTTCGATCCCCCACAGCATCGCGTCCAGATCGCCGGCGTGATGGGGCTTGTGCGAGGCGTGATTGTTGATGGTTGCCATCGTCCTCGGTTGCCGTCCGTAGTTTCTGCGGGCCGCGTTCATCTTGTGCGCCGCGAATCGATATGCGGGCCGGTGTGACGCGAGCACTTAGGAGTGTGCGTCGCACCAGTGTCGCCGGGCAGAATTTCGAGAAATTCGGCGGTACGAATCGGTCTTCAGCGGGCGCATGCTTGGACGGGCCGCGCGGCGGCGCCCTGCCGACCAGTTCGCAGAGCCGCTGATGGTGCATGGCAACATCCCCGCGGCGGTCTTATCGTTGATTGCCCGCGGCTGGAGTGGGAATGACGCCGGCACTTTCATCGGGTCGAGGAGGGCCAGGTTCTCGTATTCGACTCAGCTAAGCCCGGTTTCGACAACGTGACTGTAAATCTTCGGCTAGATGCAGATGCCCCGGCACGGCCGACCTGTAAGTCCGGCGACACCGGTAGCGTGCTCTTTAATCCGAATCGGTTCCGCGCCGTCAGCCGCCATAGCGGTTGCGGAGTTTGGTCAGCGTGGCTTCGATGCCGGCGGCATTGCGCTTGGCGAAACCCGTTCGCTCGTAATACTTCAGCCGGTCCTTCAGCAGTCCAGTGTCGCGGTAGTCGAACGTCTCGGTGACGCGTGTGATCGTCGGCGTGACGGCGGCGAACTCCCAACGCCAGTGGTGCCCGACGGGGTGGCGCCATTCGATGAGTTCGTCGGGTTTCATCGCGGTGATGGTGCTGGTGATGCGATAGGGCACTCCGAACATTTTCATCTTCGTGGTGAACCGCGCGCCCGGGAGCAATCGCTGCGGGGCGCGGAGGTTTTTCCCGACGGTGCCCGAACCGTCGACTTCGTGGTGTCGACGCGGGTCCGCGACGATCGCGAACAGGTCAGCTGCCGGGGCACGGACCTCGACCGAACGGCTGACCTGATTGCGACCGGCGTCCACGGTGGTGACGATCATGGTGTCCGCTCCCGGGTTTCTAGGTGGCGACCATGGTCATACTGCGTTCCCAGAGTGCACGGGCCAAGACCGAGTCGTAGGCCCGAAGGTTTGCCCGAGCGATCCTGTGGTTAGCGTAGTACTCGCCCGATTTCCAGTCGGTTCCCGGTGTGGCTGACGCCAGCCACACCAACTCGTCAGATCCCGGCTCAGCTCCAGTCAGCGCCAGATACTTGATCGGGCCGCGAAACGCCGTCCGCATCCACCACGTCTGCGACGCGTTTCCGAAGTTGGTCGCCACGTTGCCAGGATGAAATGCCGCAGTGGAGATCCCGGCAACGTGGTAGCGGCGGTGCAGCTCCTTGGTGAACAAGATCATTTCCAGCTTCGCGTCGCCGTACGCCCCGAGGGCCCGGTAGCCGCGCGCCGCGTCGAGGTCATCGATGTTGACGCGGCCGAACCACTTGTTGACCACGCTCGAGGTGTTCAGCACCGTGGCGCCGGATTCGACGAGCCGATCCATCAGCAGCGTCGTGAGCAGAAACGGGGCCAGATAATCGACCTGGAAAGTCGTCTCATGGCCGTCGACGGTGACCTCACGCCGAGCCATGAAACGGCCAGCATTGTTGGCCAGCACATCGATGCGGAGGCAGGACTGCAGCAGCTGCTCGGCCAACCTCCGCACCTGTGTAAGTTCCGTGAAATCGGCCACGAAGTAATCGACGCCCAGACGCGCGGCGACGGCGGCTGTTTTCGGTTCGGATCGGCCCACCACGGCCACGTTCTCGCCGCTTCGGCTGAGCCTGGCCGCCGCAGCGGCGCCGATGCCATCGCTAGCGCCGGTAATGATGACCGTCCGACCCGCCATTGGCGTCCTTTCCGAAGTCGCACGGTCCGCGGCGACCGTCGCCACAAAGCCGCCGCAGCAACAATTGTTGCGGCGCCGGCGTCACGTCCACCCCGGCAGACTTAACTGCCTGATGTCGCCCCGAGCCCGGCACGATCGTCACCAAAGCAGGGTGAGAGCACGGTTCAAATTATCTCCCCGCCGCCTAGCTCGCCGACAGTTTGGGAGCGCTGACGGCCGTCGAGGCCGCAGGTACATAATTGGTCGCCCTGTGAGGCGACGCTTGGGCGCTGCTGAGACATCCTTCGCGACGGCGCCCAACGGTCCTCCCACCGCTACCAGAACTTGGCGGCGAAGGACGCGCTGCACCTTGCCGCCAAGTCCTCAGTTCTCGACAAGGTCGGGCAACGGCTCCGCTCCCGTCAGCCAGTGGCGTCCGGTCTGGCGGGCCGCCTCCCACTTGGGAACGCTGACCGCATCGTCCTGGCCCAGGTCCTCAGGGGTCGGGCCGATGCGCTCGGCCAGGGCGCCCAGGGCGCCCAGATCGAAGTTGTATACCTCGGCCGCCGCCAGGCCTAGCATCTGCCGGGTCTCGTCGACGGGGATGTCCCAAAACGAGCGCCGCAGCCATTCGCTGGTGTGTGGCCAGGTGCCCTCCGGGTGGGGGAAGTCGTTGCCCCACAGCATGTTCGACACGCCAATCTCGTAGCGCCGCGCCAGCTCCCTGCGCTCCGTGGTGGTCGCCCCGATAAAACAGTTGCGGTCGAAGTAGGCCGACGGCGGCATTGTCAGGTCGCCCTCCATCAGATGGCTCATCTTCTTGGCCGAGTGCTCACGCAGGTACCGCGTGTCCATCAGCCAGAGCAGATCGTTGGCCCAGAACGCACCGCACTCCGTGACTCCCCATCGCAGCCGGGGAAAGCGCTCGAACACCCCCGACCACAACGCGAACCACAAGGGGCGGGCCCCCCACCAGCGCACCTCGGTGATATAGATGCCCAGGTGTTCGCCGTACTCCTCCCGCGGGGCCGGACCGGAGTGGGTGTGTACCGGCATCTGCAGGTCCTGGCAGGCGGCCCAGACGTTATCGTAGCGACGGTCGTGGTAGGGCGGGTAGCCGGCCCAGCGCGCCGGGATCAGGATCCCGCCTCGCAGCCCGGACTGTGCGGCGCGGGTGATCTCGGCCACCGCCGCGTCGATGTCGGCCAGTATCGGCACGACCGCTACCCCGGCCCGCCGCTCGGGGCTGTGGCTGCACAGATCGGCCAGCCAGCGGTTGTGTGCCCGCGCCCCGGCCATGGCCCGCCCCGGGTCGAGCTCGCCCGACTGGCCCAGGCCGGCGCCGAACGGGGCCCCGGCGACCCCGGTCACGGCGTCGGCGTCGGGGAAGATGACCTCGCCGACCACCCCGTCGCCGTCGAGTTCTGTGTCCCGCCGGCCTACATCCCATCCGCCGACGATGCCGTCCCCATGCTCGGAGAACCATTGCTCGGCGAACTGCTCGTCGATGAACCCGCCGACCTGCGACGCGGCGGCCTTCTCGGCCAGGTAAGCCTCGAATTCCTCCCGGTAGTCAGGGTCGACGTACGCGCGGTACTGCTCGGTCGGCAGCTCGGCGTGGCAGTCTGCGGAGATGATGACGTAGGAATCCACGGTGGTCCTTTCGCTACCAGGCACGAATGGGGTCGGGCTCGAAGACGGTGCTGCTCGCGTCGGCGGGCACAGCGGCCAGCGGCTCGGCGACCTCGGCCACGGTCGGGCCGATCCGATCGGCCAGCGGTGCGAGGGCCTCGAGATCGAAGCCGTAGACGGCCGCCGCGTTGCCGCCCACCATGGCCGCCACCTCGTCGATCGGGACGCCGCTGAAGGTGTGGCGCAACGCTTCCCGGGTGTAGGGAGCGGTGCCCTCGAGGTGCGGGTAGTCACTTCCCCACATGATCCGGTCGACGCCGATCCGGTGGCGCTCGGCACACTCGACCGGACGAAGGAAGCTGGCACCGACGTAACACTGGCGCGCCCAGTACTGGCTGGGCTTCAGAGGCAGTGAGCCGGCGGTGGGTCCGGCGAAGCGGGCGATCGCCGAGTTCGGTCGCCCGTAGCGGGCCGCCGCCACGTCGAGCGAGTCGAGGGTCGCCGGTATCCACCCGGCACCCTGCTCGGTGAAGACCACGGTGAGGCCCGGATAGCGATCGAGGGCGCCGCTGAAGATCAGGTGCCACAGCGCCCGGTGCGCCCACCAATGCGTCTCGTACACCCACACCGCCAACGAGCTGCCCCACCCGTCGATCGGGCTCGGTCCGGCGTTGCCGCCGTGGTGGTTGACCACCAGGCCCGCCTCCGCGCACGCCGCCCAGAGCGGCTCCCAGTGCTCGGCGTAGAGCGGGGGGATGCCCGTGCCGGGCACGACCCCGGGCAGCAGCACCCCGCCGCGCAGCCCCAGCTTGGCGATCTGTGCCACCTCGGCGACGGCTTCGTCGAGGTCGCCGAGCAGAATCTGGGCCACTCCGGCGCGCCGTTCGGGCGACAAGGAGCAGAAATCGGCCAGCCAGCGATTGTGCGCACGCAGACCGGCCCAGCGCAGCTCGAGTTCCCGGAGGGTCTGCGGTGGGGGCGCGGCCAGGCTCGCCTGGGGAAAGAACGGCGGCACGGTATTGGGGAAAAGGACCTCGCCCGCAATGCCTTCCCGGTCCAGTTCGGAGTTGCGCCGCTCGCTGTTCCAGTTGTGCTCGGCGTCGGGCTCGGTGAGGTCGCCGAACGGGTTCACGTACGTTTCCGCCCAGCCGTCAAACTCGTCCCTGTACTGCGGGTCGAGGTAGTCGCGGTAGTCGAGCAGGTCGGCGCCGGCGTGGCAGTCAGCCGAAATGACCGTGTACCGATCCATGGGCTATACCCGCGCCGGCTCGGGCCCGATGGCAGCTAACAGGGCCACGTCGTCGTAGCGCTGGTGCACGTAGGGCAGCAGCCACTCGGCCGGCACTCGCGTCGCGATTCGCCCCACCTGGATGGTGCGCCGACGGCACCAGGTGATCGACCTGAGCTGGCCGATCACGATGTCGGCTACCGGGTCAAGCGGCGACTCTCCCAACTCGACGGTGCCGTCGATGTTCTCGAGCAGCTCATACTGCCGGTGGTACTCGCCGTAGACCAGGTGCGGGTCGGTGATGCCGCTGCCGTCGGGGGCGCGCAGGAACTTGAAGTAGAACTCGGTGTTCACCTGGTCGGGCGGCAACTCCGCCGGGCCGGTGACCTGACCGTTCACTCTGATGAGCTGATAGCCCAGCCGGTCAACGGTGGCGGTGACCCGGTCGCCGTCGCGGTCCACCTCGATGTGGGCCAATTTCTTAGGCTCGCCGAACGTTTCGCGCCCGCCCGTGACCGACTGTTCGGTGGACTGGGGCATGAAGAGGGGATAGTCGCCCTCGAATTCGCTGTGCCGGGCGGTCACCGAAAACACCGCCGACCCGAACGGCGGCCTGCCCTCTATCCGGACCCGCTGAAGCTGGATACGCACCAATGGTTCGTCCGCCGGCTCCAGTGGCTTGGGCAGCACGGCCGCGACAATCTCCGCATCGGTGAGGTACGTGACGGTCACCGCCTCGGTGGCGATGGGCGCCTTGGTGGCGTCGATCTCGTGGTCGACTTGCTCCTCGGGCAGGCGAGGACCGTAGCGAACTGCGATGGCGCTCAACGCTTTTCCTCCTTAGTTTTCCGGCTCCTTCTCGGCACTCTGGCCGAGGACGTCGACCAGGTAGTCGGGCTCGTCGCGAGCGAGGATCGATGCCGCCTTGCGGCTCACGACTTCCTCGGCGGGTGTGGGCGGACCCATCATCCAGAAGCGGTCCGCCAGGATTCCCTCCAGCACCTGGTCAGCGACCGTCTCGAGCGGGGTGAACTCGACATGTGCGCCGGCGGCCTCGAAGCGACCCACGACCTCTGCCAGGGTCTGCTCGGGTGTGCGACGTTCCTGGGTCGCGGCGTAGCGCTCCGGCCGGTGCCGCCACGACTCCCAGATGCCGGTGTTCAGCAAGCCGCTGGGAAACAGGACATGCGCCCGCACCCGCGTCCCGGTCATCTGCAGGTGGGTGTAGAGGCTCTCGGTCAGGCAGAGCACGGCGGCCTTGGTCATCGGGTACACCGCCATAGCCGGTCCGCCCATGGCTCCCCGGGCAATCGGTGCGAATCCGCCGTTGCCCGAGCAGGTGTTGACCACGTGTCCCTCGCCCTGCTCGAGCAGGATGGGCACGAAGGCCTTGATGCCGTGAATGACGCCCAGCACGTTGACGTCGATCCCCCAGCGCCAGTCGGCCAGGTCGTGTTCCCACATGTAGCCCTCGGAGACCCCACCCGTGCCGGCGTTGTTGCACACCACGTGCACCGCGCCGAGGCGAGCGAGCGCCTCCTTGGCCAACGACTCGACCGACGAATAATCCGTCACGTCGGTAACCACGCCGGCCACCTCGATGCCCTCGTCCTCGAATGCCCGGGTTGCCTCGTCCAGCGGTTCGGCGAGGACGTCGGCGAGCACCACCTTCATGCCTTCCAGGCCGAAGCGCCTGCCTATGGCCCGGCCGATGCCTCCCGCTCCGCCGGTTACGACCGCCACCTTGCCCTGAAGGTCTTTCATTGAGCCAATAGTCACACGGTCGCGCGTACGGCCTCAAGAGGTCGCATTATGCGTCTGACGTCGACTGATGAACACAAGCGGCGTAGCAATCATCGTCTATTCATCGCGAATGACTGACAAATGATCAGACGGAAGTGACCGGTTCTGATATGTAGGCAGTTCTGTCAAGAGGGCAAGGGAAAGCGGCGGCCGCGGTGATTTGCGGCCGC
>JBLNEK010000164.1:0-18855 GCA_050262635.1 Candidatus Sericytochromatia bacterium
TGCGCGTCGGTGCACCGGGAGAAGTTCAAGCCGCTCGGCGGCCCGGACGGCGGCAACGGCGGCCGCGGCGGCAGCGTCTACCTCGAAGTCGATCCGCAGGTGCACACGCTCCTCGACTTCCACTTCCATCCGCACGTCAGCGCACAGAACGGCAAGCAGGGCCAGGGCGGAAACCGCGACGGCGCCACCGGCGAGGACTTGCACCTCAAGGTGCCCGACGGCACCGTCGTCCTCGACGAGAACGGCCGCATTCTCGCCGACCTCGTCGGTGCGGGCACCACGTTCGAGGCGGCCAAAGGCGGCCGCGGGGGTTTGGGCAATGCAGCGCTGGCGTCTCGCGCTCGCAAGGCGCCCGGCTTTGCGCTGCTGGGGGAGAAGGGCCAGGCCCGCGATCTGACCCTGGAACTGAAGACGGTGGCCGACGTCGGCTTGATCGGCTTCCCGTCGGCCGGCAAGTCGTCGCTGGTGTCGGTGCTCTCGGCGGCCAAGCCCAAGATCGCCGACTATGCGTTCACCACGCTGACCCCCAACCTCGGCGTGGTCTCGGCGGGCCAGAACTCGTTCACCGTCGCCGATGTGCCGGGGCTGATACCTGGCGCGTCGCAGGGCCGCGGCCTGGGGCTGGAGTTCCTGCGGCACATCGAGCGCTGCGCGGTGCTGGTGCACGTCGTCGATTGCGCGACCCTGGAGCCCGGCCGCGACCCGGTGTCCGACATCGACGCGCTGGAGGCTGAGCTGGCCGCGTATTCGCCTACGCTGCAAGCGGATTCGGCGTTGGTAGATCTGTCTGCCCGGCCGCGCGCGGTGGTGCTGAACAAGATCGACGTGCCGGAAGCCCGCGAGCTGGCCGAGTTCGTCCACGACGAAGTGCACCGGCGCTTCGGTTGGCCGGTGTTTGAGGTGTCGACGCAGACCCGGGAAGGGTTGCGGCCATTGACGTTTGCTCTGTGGCAGATGGTGTCGGACTACCGGGCTGCCCATCCCGCCGCGCCGCCGCGCCGGCCGGTGATCCGGCCCGTGCCCGTCGACGACAGCGGCTTCACCGTCGAGCCCGTCGGCCGTGGCGCGTTCGTCGTGCACGGGGTCCGGCCGGAACGCTGGGTCAGCCAGACCGATTTCGACAACGACGAAGCCGTCGGCTATCTCGGTGACCGGCTGGCCCGGCTCGGCGTGGAGGAGGAGTTGCTACAACTGGGCGCCACGCCCGGATGCGAGGTCACGATCGGCGACGTGACGTTCGACTGGGAGCCGCAGACCCCGGCCGGCGTCGACGTGGCGCTGTCCGGCCGCGGCACCGACGCGAGACTGGACCGCACCGAGCGGACGTCGGCCGCCGAACGCAAGGCCGCCCGGCGCGAGCGTCGGCAGAAAGACGCCCAGTGACCGCCCGGGAGGCGGTGCGCACGGCGCGCAGCGTGGTGGTGAAGGTCGGTACCACTGCGTTGACCACGTCCACCGGATTGTTCGACGTCGCGCGGCTGGAGAAGCTCGCCGACGCGATCGAGACCCGGATGAAGGCCGGCTCCGACGTGGTGATCGTGTCCTCCGGCGCGATCGCCGCCGGGCTGGAGCCACTGGGATTAGCCCGCCGCCCAACGGATCTGGCGACGAAGCAGGCCGCGGCCAGCGTGGGTCAGGTGGCGTTGGTCAACTCGTGGAGCGCGGCGTTCGCGCGCTACCACCGCACCGTGGGGCAGGTGCTGCTGACCGCCCACGACATCGCCCAGCGGGTGCAGCACACCAACGCCCAACGCACGCTGGACCGGCTGCGCGCGCTGCATGCGGTCGCGATCGTCAACGAGAACGACACGGTGGCCACCAACGAGATCCGGTTCGGCGACAACGACCGGCTCTCCGCGCTCGTCGCGCATCTCGTCGGGGCCGACGCGCTGATTCTGCTGTCCGACATCGACGGCCTCTACGACTCCGACCCCCGCAAAGGGAAGGCACGATTCATCCCGGAGGTGCGCGGCCCAGCCGATCTCGACGGCGTTACCGCAGGCCGCGGCACCCACCTCGGCACCGGCGGGATGGCGTCCAAGTTGTCTTCGGCGCTGCTGGCCTCCGATGCCGGGGTTCCGGTGCTTTTGGCCGCGGCCTCCGATGCCGCGACCGCGCTGACCGACGCGTCGGTGGGCACGGTGTTCGCGGCGCGCCATGCGCGGATGTCGGCTCGCCGGTTCTGGGTGCGGTACGCCGCCGAGTCGGCCGGCGCGCTGACTCTCGACGCGGGGGCGGTGCGCGCCGTGACCCAGCAGCGCCGGTCGCTGCTGCCGGCCGGCATCACCGCGTCCTCGGGCCGCTTCTTCGGCGGCGACGTGGTCGAACTGCACGGGCCGGACGGCGCCGTGGTGGCGCGTGGCGTCGTCGCGTACGACGCCACCGAACTGTTGGCAATCATCGGGCGCTCGACGCGCGAACTGCCGCCCGAACTGCGCCGCCCCGCAGTTCACGCCGACGATCTGGTCGCCCTTCAGCCCCGTCAATAAGGGTCTTTCTTCCCTACCCGGCAACTATGCGCGACGTCAGCCTGGATGCATGAGCCCGTACTTCCCAGATGCCGAAACCGTCCGTGCGGTGTTGGCGCTCGCCACCCGCGCCCCATCGGTGCACAATTCGCAGCCGTGGCGCTGGCGGGTCGGCGCTCACAGCCTCCATCTGTACGCCGACCCTGCGATGCACCTGCCCGGCATCGACCCCGACCGCCGTGACTTCATGCTCTCGTGCGGTGCCTCGCTGCATCACTGCGTCGTCGCGCTGGCGGCGATGGGTTGGCACGCCAAGGTGCACCGGTTCCCGAACCCGGCCGAGCCCGATCACCTCGCCTCCATCGAGGTGTCCCGGCAACCGGCTGGCGAGTTGGACGTCGCGTTGGCCGCAGCGATCCCGCGCCGCAGGACCGACCGCCGGCACTACAGCTCGTGGCCGGTGCCGCCCGCCGACATCGGGCTGATGGGCGCCCGGGCCGCTCGCGCGGGCGTGATGCTGCGCCAGGTGGAGTCGCTGCCCAAGCTGCAGCGAATCGTCGCCGAAGCGGTGCTGGCACACGCCGCCGACCACGAGTATCTGAGCGAGCTTGCCGCATGGAGCGGGCGGTACGGGTCGCTGGCCGGTGTGCCGGCGCGCAACGTCCCCCCATCGGACCCGACAGCGGTGATCCCGGGCCGCTTGTTCGCCGGTGCCGGTCTGGCCCAGCCGCAAGACGCGACGCCCGACGACGACAACGCTGTGGTCCTCGCACTGGGCACCAATGACGACACCGACATGTGCCGGTTGCGCGCCGGCGAGGCGACGAGCCTGGTGCTGCTCACGGCGACCGCGATGGGGCTGGCCAGCTGCCCGGTGACCGAGCCGCTGGAGGTCCCCGACACCCGCGCCGCGGTCCAGGAGGACGTGTTCGGCGGCAGCGGATACGCCCAGATGCTGCTGCGGGTCGGCTGGGCGCCCGTCAACGCCGAACCGCTGCCCGCGACACCACGTCGCCCGCTCGAGGACGTCGTCGAGCTTCTCGACTACCAGCTTCACTGACGCACGACGAGCACCGAGCGCCCCGGCCGGTTGTGCGGGCCGATGATCCGCGGGACGTCGCGAATGTCGCCGTGGCCGACGACGACGAATGCTATTGGCTCGTCGGTGGTTTCGAGATAGCCCGCGACCTCCGAGCCGGCGTCGACACAGCGGACGCGGACGTCGGGGTATCGCTGCGCCCACCGCGACAGCCGCGTCTGCGAACCCAGGGCGACCACCGGCGCGCCGCGTAACCGCGCCTCCTGCATGGCCAGGTGCACGACGGCGTCATTGTCGAAGTCGTCGGTGATCGGGACGGCGATCCAGCCGTCCGAGGGTGCGAGGTCGATGCCGTCACGGATGACCGCCACCGGGCAGTGCGCGCGCTCGGCCAGTGCGGCGGCGGTGGAACCGAGGAACATGCGCGCCATTCGGCCGATTCCTGTCGACCCGACGCACAGAATCGCGGCGCTCAGCGATTCCTCGACGAGTGCGGCGTCGGCGCCTCCGGACAGCGTCGCGGTCTCCACAGTGACGGCCCGCCCCATCTGTGCGATCGCGGCAGACGCGTCGCGCAGCGCAGCCGACGGGCTCACCGGCTCGACGTCGGCGACGTGCACCAGACGCAGCGGCACTTCACGTGAAACCGCCTCCACCACAGCCCATTTCGCGGCAGCGACCGCTGCCCGGGAGCCGTCGACGCCGACGACCACCGATCCCGGCGACTTACTCATCGCCATTCCCGCCGCGGACCGCGACCTCGGCCAGGTCGGCCACCACCGCGTCGGCCCCGCACCCACGCAGCGCGTCGGCATGCCCGGTGCGGTCCACTCCGATGACCAAGCCGAACCCTCCGTTGCGGCCGGCGGCCACCCCCGCCTCCGCGTCCTCCACCACCACGCACCGCTCGGGGGACACCCCGAGCCGACGGGCGGTCTCCAGCAGCATCGCCGGGTCGGGCTTGCCGGGCAGTCCGAGTTCGGCGGCCACCACGCCGTCGACGCGGACACCGAACAGCTCTGGGATGCCGGCCCCTTCCAGCACCCGCTGGCAGTTGCGGCTCGCCGAATACAGCCCGGTGCCCACTCCCGCGCGCTGCAGCCGTCGCACCAACTCGACCGTCGAGTCGAACCTCGGCACCCCGTCGGCGAGCAGCCTGAGGAAGATCTCCTGTTTGCGGTCACCCAGCTCGCGGACCGCCTCGTCATCGAGCGAGATTCCGCGCGAGGCAAGGAAATCCGCGACCCCGTCGTAGCGCGGCTTGCCGTCGACGAACCGCTGGTAGTCGTCTCGGGTGAAGGGGGAGTGGTTCTCCCCGTCACGGTCCGGCCTGCCGGCCAGGAAGTCGTCGAACATCGCCGCCCACGCCTTGGCATGGATCGACGCCGTGTCGGTCACCACGCCGTCGGTGTCGAAGACGACCCCGTCGTGATAGCGCTTGTCGATCACGACCGCCCGCTGTCCCGCCATGCAACGATGCTAAACAGGTGTCTGGGGGCACAGCTCTTCTTCAGGAGGCGGAAATGTCAGCTGCACGCGATCGCGGCATCGTGGTCGGGATCGACGGATCCGACACGGCGAAGGTGGCCGTCTACTGGGCCGCGCAAGACGCCGCGCTGCGCAACGTGCCGCTGACGCTGGTGTACGTGATGAACCCGATCCTGGCTACCTGGCAGCCCACGCCGGTGCCGGTCGAGTTCGAGGAGTGGCAGCAGGAGCAGGCCCGCGTCTACATGGATGACGCGAGCCGGATCGCCCGCGAGAACAGCGGTGGCGACCGTCCGCTCACGATCAACACCGAGGTGTTCTATGCCCCGACGCTGCCCACACTGCTGGAGTTGTCAGAACAGGCGGAGATGATCGTGGTCGGCAGCCGCGGCCGCGGCGCGGTCGCCAGGGTGGTGCTCGGTTCGGTGAGTACCGGGCTCGTGCACCACGCTCGCTGCCCGGTCGCGGTCATCCACGACGAGGATCCGCTGATGCCGCACCCCGGCCAGGCGCCGGTTCTGGTGGGCATCGACGGCTCGGAGGCGTCGGAGCAGGCGACCTCGATCGCCTTCGACGAGGCGTCGCGCCGCGGTGTCGAGCTCGTAGCCCTGCACGCGTGGAGCGACTCCGCGGTCGTCGAACTGCCCGGCCTGGACTGGTCGGTGGTCAAGGGGCAAGAGGAGCTGGTGCTCGCGGAGCGCTTGGCGGGCTGGCAGGAGCGCTATCCGGACGTGAAGGTGAACCGCGTCGTGGTCTGCGATGAGCCGGCCCGTCAGCTCATCGAGCACTCGGAGGCGGCACAGCTGCTCGTCATCGGCTGCCGCGGGCGCGGCGGGTTCGCGGGACTGTCGCTCGGCTCGGTGAGTTCCTCGGTGGTGCACGGCGTGCGGATGCCGGTGATCGTCGCGCGCTCGTAGCGGCTCACTCCAGGGGCGCGGTCCACCGCAGCACCGTGCCGCCGCTGGGGTTGGGTTCCACCGCGAAGCTGCCGCCGACGTCGCCTGCGCGCATGGCGAGGTTGCGCAGGCCGCTGCCGGTGATGTCACCGGAGATGCCTTTGCCGTTGTCGACGACCTCGATGTGCAGATCATCTCCGACGGTGACGCTGACCTGCAGCAGGCTAGCGTTCGCGTGCCGGATTGCATTCGAAATCGCTTCGCGCACAACGGCTTCCGCGTGGTCTGCGAGCGTCGCACTGACTACCGACAGCGGGCCCTCGAAGTGCGCCGTGGTGCGCACCGCCGGCGTGGCGAACTGCGAGATGGCTTCGTCAAGCCGCTGGCGCAGCCTCGTGACACCCGCGGAGCCGCCGTGGAGGTCGAAGATCGCGGTCCTGATCTCCTGGATCACGGCTTGAAGATCGTCGACGCAGTTCGAAAGCCGTTGCTGCACTTCTGGCGCTCGCGCCCGGGGGATCGTGCCCTGCAGGGTCAGGCCGACGGCGAAGAGCCGCTGGATCACGTGGTCGTGCAGGTCCCGGGCGATGCGGTCGCGGTCGCTCAGGATGTCGAGTTCCCGCAGGTGGCGCTGTGTGGTGGCCAGCTGCCAGGCCAACGCGGCCTGGTCGGCGAAACCGGCGAGCATGTCGAGCTGCTCGGCGTCGAATTGCTGCTCACCTTTGTGACGCAGCGCCACCAACACACCGGCGACGGTGTCAGTGGTCCGAAGCGGCAGAACCAACGCAGGGCCGTTGGTGTTGATGCCGCTCATTTCGAGGTCGAGTGATTCCAGGCGGCGCGGAGTGCGCTGGGCGAACACCTCGCCGATGGCCGTGTCGGCCACCGGGATGGTCTGCGAGGCCGCGATCTCGGTGTCGCCGGCCCTTTCGACCACCAGAAGCTCGGCGACCTCATGGATCGGCTGTTCCGAGTCGACGGGAACCGCCACGAATGTCGCGGTGGCGGCAGACAGCTGCAGCGCTTGGTCGGCGATCAGCCGGAAGACCCCGGTCGGGTCGGCTCCGGACAGCAGCTCGGTGGCGATGTCGCGGGTGGCCTCGATCCAGGACTGCCGGGCACACGATTGCTCGTAGAGCCGCGCGTTGTCGATCGCAATCCCCGCCGCGGCGGCCAACGCCCGCACCAACACCTCGTCGTCTTCGGTGAATGGCTGACCGTCGGCTTTCTCGGTGAGATACAGGTTGCCGAAGACCTCGTCGCGGATACACACCGGCACACCGAGGAACGTGTGCATCGGCGGGTGATTGGGCGGAAACCCGACCGAGTCCGGGTGCTCGTCGATGTCGGTGAGGCGGATCGGCTTGGGGTCGTCGATCAACACCCCGAGCACGCCGCGTCCCTCGGGCAGCCGCCCGATCTTGGCCCTCAGCTCCTCGGGAATGCCCTCGTAGACGAACTCGATCAGCTCGTGGTCGTGGCCGCGCACGCCGAGCGCCCCGTACTTGGCGTCCACCAGTTCGATCGCAGTGTGCACGATCGTGCGCAGCGTGTCGTCGAGTTCCAGGCCCGACGTCACCACCAGCATGGCTTCGACGAGCCCGTCGAGGCGGTCCCGGCCCTCGACGATCTGTTCCACCCGGTCCTGTACCTCGACCAGCAACTCGCGCAGCCTGAGCTGAGCGAGCGTGGTACGCAACGGACTCATGCGCCGGCTGGATCGGTCGGGCACGCCACCATCGTGGCACACCGACGCGGATCGGCAAGAATTGCGACGATTACTCGGCTGGACTGTTCCCCGGGCCGAGCTTGGTGGCGAATACCGCCGCCTGCGTACGGCGCTCCATCCCGAGCTTGGCCAAGAGCCGTGACACGTAGTTCTTCACCGTCTTCTCGGCCAGGAACATCCGCGCCGCGATCTGCTTGTTGGTCAGCCCCTCGCCGAGCAGTCCGAGCAGGGTGCGCTCCTGGGCGGTGAGCCCGGACAGCGGGTCGGACCGCTCCGCAGCGCCGCGCAGCTTGGCCATCAGCGCAGCCGCCGCCCGGTTGTCGAGAAGCGACTTACCCGCGCCGACGTCCTTGATGGCCTTGGCCAGTTCCATGCCCTTGATGTCCTTGACGACGTATCCGCTGGCCCCGGCCAGGATGGCGTCGAGCATTGCTTCGTCGGACGTGAACGACGTGAGCATCAGGCAGCGCAGTTCGGGCATGTCGGACAGCAGCTCGCGGCACAGTTCGATGCCGTTGCCGTCGGGCAGCCGCACGTCGAGCACCGCGACGTCTGGGGCGATCGCCGGGATCTTCGCGAGTGCCTCACCCACCGACGCGGCCTCGCCCACCACCTCGAGCTCCGGGTCGGCGTCGAGCAGGTCGACCAGCCCGCGACGGACGACTTCGTGGTCGTCGACGAGAAAAACCCTCACCATGGCCAGCCCTTTCCAGCGATGCCGGATGACACGTTCCCTGTCAATCATGGCCCAATCGGGCGTCGAACTCACAGATGTTGGTGATCAGCGACCAGCACGGAGCAGTTGGTGTGGCGCAGCGCCGCCGAGCCCGACGGGCCGAGCAGCTCGTGCAGAGTGCGGTGGTCGCGGGCGCCGACGACCACCAGCTGCACCGACTCGACGTTCTCCTGGAGGTAGTCGACGACGCTGCCGCGCAGCGCGACCGACTGCACGTCGAGGTCCGGATGGTGGTGGGTCCACCGCGACAGCCGCCGGTCCAATTCGGCCTGCAGCCGGCGGTTCGTGTCGGCCGCCCCCCTTGCCCCGTGGATGTCGCTGACGCGGGACTGCCAGCAGGTGACGATCCGCAACGGCGCGTTGCGCAGGCGCGCCTCGTCCACCGCCACCTCCAGCAGCACACCGGTCTGCGGCGAGCTGTCGGCCTCCACGAGGATCCATCCCGGGTCGGTGCGACGGCTGCTGCCCTCGTGTGTGTGGATGACTGCGACGGGGCAGTGCGCCGACGTCGCGAGCGCGGCGGCGGTGGAGCCGACTCGTCCCGGCTGGAAGTGGTGGAAGCCGACGGCGCCCACGCAGAGCATGGCCGCCGGCCGCGACGCCCGAACCAATGCGGCCAGGGGGCGGTCCTGGTCGATCTCGACCTCGATCTTGACCGGTCGGCCCGTCGATTCGATCGCCGTCACGGCCTCGCGGGTGGCGGTCTCGGCGACGGCGAGCTTGTGCGCCTGCTGTTCGGGGTGTTGCGCGCCGTCCCCGGGATCGACCGCATACAGCAGCCGAAGAGGGATGTCGCGACTGAGGGCCTCGTCGATGGCCCACAGCGCGGCATGGACAGCCGGCTTCGATCCGTCGACTCCGACGACGACGGATCGCGGCGCGTGCTGCTCTTGCATCGCGTTCCACCATAAGTCCACGTTCCGGCGTCGCCGTAGGGACTTTTGGCCGTAAGGTCGTGCCTAAGACCCCTATCGCCCGTCGTCACACTCGCAACAGGATCAGGCAATGGAAGAGTCAGGTGCTATCCAGCCTTCGATGGTCGAAACCGAAGGGCTGCAGCGTCTGATCGAGGTTCTGAGGCAGCGCGGATACCGCGTCGTGGGCCCGACGCTGCGCGACAACGCGATCGTGCTCGACGAACTCGGCTCCGCCGGGGACCTACCCCACGGCTGGGGCGTGGACACCGCGCCCGGCCAGTACCGGGTGCGGCGCCGCGACGACGCCGCCGCGTTCGGCCATTCCTCCGGCCCGCAGTCGTGGAAACAATTCCTGCACCCGCCGCGGCAGAAGTTGTGGTCCGGCGGGCGCGACGGCGTCCCCGACGACGGGAACCAGGAGTTGCCGCGCTACGCGTTCCTCGGTGTGCGTGGATGCGACCTAGCGGCCATCCATACCCTAGACGGGGTGCTTGGTAACCCGCGCCATCCCGACAGCTCCTACGTAGGGCGCCGGCGGCAGGTCTTCGTGGTGGCTGTGAACTGCACCGAACCCGGCGGGCTGTGCTTCTGCGCATCGATGGGCACCGGCCCCTCAGCCGGGCCCGGCTACGACCTCGCGCTGACCGAGCGGCTCGACGGTGGCACGCCGAGTTATATCGTGGACGTCGGCAGCCAACAGGGCGCCGACGTGCTCGCCGAAATCCCGCACCGGCCCGCCGACATCGGCGAAATCGACACCGCCAGAGAGGAAGTCGACGCCGCCACCTACCGGATGGGCCGAGAGATGCCCTCCGTCGACCTGCGCGAGCTGTTGATCCGCAACCGCGAGTCGCCGCAGTGGGAGGAGGTCGCCAGCCGGTGCCTCACCTGCGGCAACTGCACGATGGTCTGTCCCACGTGTTTCTGCACCAGCACCGAGGACGTCAGCAGCCTGACCGGTGACCACGCCGAACGGTGGCAGCACTGGGCGTCGTGTTACGAGTTCGACTTCACCTACATCCACGGCGGCAGCGTGCGGCAGTCCGGTCCGTCGCGCTACCGGCATTGGCTGACGCACAAGCTCGGCACGTGGCACGACCAGTTCGGGATGTCCGGCTGTGTGGGATGCGGGCGGTGTATTGCGTGGTGCCCCACCGGGATTGACATCACCGAGGAGATGAACGCGATGGCGCAGCGGGCCGGCGATGACTGACAGCGCCGTTCGGGAGACGTCATCGCCGGCCCCGGCGATGACGTCAACGATGACCCCGACGCGCTACCGTGTCTCCTCGCGCGTGCGCGAGAACGGCGATTCGGTGACGCTGCGCCTGGAGCCGGTTTCGGATGCGGTGCCCGCGCCGGCGCCGGGACAATTCATGATGCTGTACGCGTTCGGCGTCGGCGAGATCGCGATCTCGGTCAGCGGTGTCCCCACCGACGGCACGCTGATGCACACGATCCGCGCGGTCGGAGCGGTGAGCCGGGCGTTGTGTGCCGCCGGGTCGGGCGCGGTCGTGGGCGTTCGCGGACCGTTCGGCACGCGATGGGGACTCGAGGAGTCGCAGGGCCGTGACCTTCTCATCGTCGCGGGCGGAGTCGGTCTGGCGCCGCTGCGGCCGGTGCTCGTCGGCGCGATGGAGCAGCGCGACCGCTACGGGAAGATCATTCTTGTCGCGGGCGCGAGGTCGCGCAACGACTTCCTGTTCGCCGGCGAACTCGCCGGCTGGCAGCACGATCCGGGGATCCAGGTGCACACCACCGTCGACGTCCCCGTGCAGGGTTGGCACGGCGAGGTAGGCCTGGTCACCGGTCCGCTGCGCCGGCTGGCACTCGCGCCCGACTCCACCACCGCGTTCTTGTGCGGTCCCGAGCCGATGATGCGGTTCAGCGCGGAGGCCCTGCTGGCAAAGGGACTGCACGTCAACCAGATTCGCGTCTCGCTGGAACGCAACATGCAGTGCGGCCTCGGCTGGTGCGGGCACTGCCAGCTCGGCCCGCTGCTGCTGTGCCGCGACGGGCCGGTGGTGAGCTATGACGTCGCGTACCCGTTGCTGGTCGTGAAGGAGTTGTGATGGCCGCCCCCACTCTCGCGGTGTGGAAGTTCGCGTCGTGCGACGGCTGCCAGCTCACGCTGCTCGACTGCGAGGACGAACTGCTGACCATCGCCGGTCAGGTGCAGATCGCCATGTTCGCCGAAGCGTCGAGCGCGATGGTCGCCGGCCCGTACGACGTGTCTCTGGTCGAGGGCTCGGTCACCACCCCGCACGACGTGGCACGCATCCACGAAATCCGGGAGCAGTCAAAGCTTCTGATCACCATCGGGGCGTGCGCCACCGCCGGCGGTGTCCAGGCGCTGCGCAACTTCGCCGACGTCGACGAGTTCGCGTCGGTGGTCTACGCCCGGCCCGAGTACATCGACGCGCTGGCCACGTCCACACCGGCATCGGCGCACGTGAAGGTCGACTACGAACTGCGGGGCTGTCCGATCGACCGCGGCCAGCTCCTCGACACGCTGGCCGCCTTGCTGATCGGCCGCAAGCCGCGGCTACCGGCGGCCACGGTGTGCACCGAGTGCAAGCGCAGTGGAGTCACGTGTATCGCTGTGGCCGAAGGCATTCCGTGCCTCGGACCTGTCACACACGCCGGATGCGGCGCGCTGTGCCCGCGGCACCACCGCGGCTGCTACGGGTGCTTCGGCCCGGCCGCGACGCCGAACACGCTGGCGCTCCATCCGGTGCTGCGCCGCGACGGCATGTCCGACGGTGACGTCGACAGGGTGTACGCGACCTTCAACGTCGCGCACTTCGCGGCGGAGCGAGGAGAACGATGAGCGAGACGAGGACGTTGCGCGTCGGCACGCTGACCCGTGTGGAGGGCGAGGGCGCGCTGAACGTCATGCTGCGCGACGGGGCGCTGGAGAGCGTCGAGCTGAACATCTACGAGCCGCCGCGGTTCTTCGAGGCGTTCCTGCGCGGGCGCAAGTACACCGAGCCGCCCGACATCACCGCCAGAATCTGCGGCATCTGCCCGGTGGCGTACCAGATCAGCGCCTGCAACGCGCTCGAGCAGGCGTGCGGCGTGACGGTGGATCCCCAATTGGTCGAGCTGCGCCGACTTCTGTACTGCGGCGAGTGGATTCACAGCCACGCGCTGCACATCTACCTGCTGAACGGGCCGGACTTCCTCGGCTATCCCGACGCGATCACGATGGCGCGGGACCATCGTGAGGCGGTGGAGCGCGGGCTGGCGCTGAAGAAATCCGGCAACAGGCTGATGGACCTGATCGGCGGGCGCGCCATCCATCCCGTCAACGTGCGGCTGGGCGGGTTCTACTCGGTGCCCACACGCCAGCAGCTGGACGCGATGGCCGAAGAACTGCGGTACGCGCTCGACAGCGCGCTGTGGACCGCCAAGTGGGTCAGCGGGTTCGACTTCCCCGACGCGCAGATGCCACACGAGATGCTGTCGCTGACGCAGCCTGACCGGTACCCGATCGAGAACGGCACGATCGTGCGCAGCGCCGGTGAGCCGTTCGGCGTGGCCGAGTTCCGCGACCACGTCGTCGAAGCGCAGGTGCCGCACTCCACCGCGCTGCACGCGACGCTGGACGGCCGGCCCCACCTCACCGGTCCGCCGGCGCGGTTCTCGCTGAACTCTTCGCTGCTGTCGCCGATCGCGCGGCAAGCCGCCGACGACGCGGGCCTGGCCGCCGAATGCCGAAACCCGTTCCAGGCCATCATGGTTCGTGCCATCGAAGTGGTGTACGCGATCGAAGAGGCGCTGCGGATCATCGAGGCCTACGAGCGTCCGTCGCGGCCGTTCGTCGAGGTCCCGCCGCGGGCGGGGATCGGCCACGGCGTCAGCGAAGCGCCCCGCGGCCTGCTGTACCACCGATACGAGCTCGGCGATGATGGGTTGATCAAGGCGGCAACCATCGTGCCGCCCACCTCGCAGAACCAGGGCGCGATCGAAGCCGACCTGGCCCGGCTGGTGTCGGCCAATCTTGACGCCACCGGTGACGAGCTTACGTCGATGTGCGAGAGGCTAATTCGCACCTACGACCCCTGCATCTCCTGCTCGACCCACTTCCTGACGCTGACGGTGCGACGGATGTGACTGGCCCGTTCGTCGATGAGCCGCTTGCGCGAAGAGCAACAGTCATCGGCTTCGGTAACAGCTTCCGACGCGACGACGGCGTCGGGCCCGCTGTCGCCGCGGCCGTCGGGGCGCTCGGGCTCCCGGATGTTCGGGTACTCGCCGACGCGGCCGACCCGGCCGCCGTCCTCGACGCGTGGGCGGGCGCGCGGCTGGCCGTGCTCGTCGACGCGGTGGTCACCGCAGCGCCCCGGCCGGGCCGGATCCATCGCTGGGGCCGCGATGACCTCGTCGGCTCACCCGCTGTGAGCTCGCACGGGGTCGACGTCGCGACGCTGCTCGCACTCGGTGAGGCGCTGTGCCGGGTCCCCGACGACGTGGTCGTGTTCGCGGTCGAAGCGGAGGAGACTGGCTACGGGGACGGGTTCTCGCCCGACGTGGCGGCCGCAGTGCCGCATGTCGTGACGGCGGTGCTGGCAGAGATCGACCCCGAAGGGAGGCAAGGCTCATGGGCACGCACTGGCTCGTGATGGACGACGCCGAAGGCATCGCTCGCGCCCCGTACCGGTGCCGGCTGGCCGCGGCCGGACGGCACCTGCCGCAGACCCGGCTCACCACCGACGAGTTGATGGCCTCGACCCGCCACCGCACGCACATCGACCTGGAGCGACTGACCGGCATCCACGAGCGGCGCGTCTCGGTCGGCGAGGAGGATTCCTACAGCCTGGCGACCGCCGCGGCGCGAAATTGCTTGGCTACAGCCGGGATTGACGGCCGATCGCTGGACGTCGTGATCAACTGCAGCATCACGAAGTTTCACGACGGTCTCACGCAGTGGCTGGAGCCGCCGATGAGCACCGCGGTCGCGCAAGCGATCGGCGCGGTCAACGCGATGACGTTCGATGTGTCCAACGCATGCGCCGGGATGCTCACCGGGGTGACGATCCTGAACAACTGGATCCGGCAGGGCATCGTCGACCGGGGCATGGTGGTCAGCGGCGAGTACATCTCACCGCTGGGCCGCAATGCCGCTCGTCACATCCGCACGATCATGAGCAAAGAACTGGCCTGCCTCACGCTGGGCGATGCCGGGGCGGCGCTGCTGCTGGAGCGGGCGGGCCCCGGCCCGGGGGCGATCACCCTGGCCGGTTTCACCACGATCGCCGACCACAGCCGGCTGTGCCTGGCGTACCCGAAGGGCAGCGACCCGGGTGCGCGAATGTTCACCGACTCCAGGGCAATTCAGCGTGCCGCGATCTCCGACACCCCGCTGCTGTTGCACGAGGTGCTCGACGAAGCGGGCATCGCGATCCACGACATCGACCACGTCATCACGCACCAGACCTCGGCGCGGGCGATCCGCAAGGGCATGGCCAGGATGTCGGAGGTTTTCGGCGACAGCCCCCGCCACGACGCCGTGATCACCGTCGACCGCTACGGCAACACGGCCTCGACCACGCACACGGTGGCGCTGGTAGAAGAGCTCGAGGCCGGCCGGATCCAGCCGGGCGAAACGATCGCGCTGATCGCGCTGGCGTCGGGATTGGAGATTGGCGTCGTTCTGGTCACCGTCGACGAGGATCTGGTGAGCCGCTATGGGCACCGTCATTGACCGCGTGGAGGTCACCCGCGCCGGGCGGCTTCCAATCTGGGGCGGTAGGCACAGCGCGCTGCACCTCGCCGTCAGCGCCGCGAAGTCGTGCCTGAGCGCCGCTCACCGCGACGCCGACGACCTTGACCTGCTGGTGAACACCGGGATCTACCGCGACAAGAACCTCGGCGAACCGGCGCTGGCCGCGCTGATCCAGGAGGACGTTGGCGCTAATCCCGAGGACCCGCACGCCGATGCGCACGGCACATTCTCGTTCGACATCGCCAACGGCAGTTGCGGCGTGCTCACCGGGCTGCAGATCATCGACGGCTTCCTGCGCTCGCACACGATCCGCTACGCGCTCGTCACCGCCAGCGACGCAGATCCCGGCCACGGCATGAGCCACGACTTCCCGTTCTCGCCGGTGGGCGCGGCACTGCTGTGCCGCTGGTCCGACGACGACTCCGGAATGGGTCCGGTCAGCTGGGTGAGCGCGCCCGACCAGGGTGAGAACTTCAGCGCGACAGTCGGATCCGATGACGCCCGCAACGTGCTGCGCTTCCACATGTCACCGCAACTGGACGAGCGGCTGGCCGCCGCGGCAGCCCGGGCCGTAGCCGAGTGCCTGACTGACGGGATCACGGCATCCGACGTCGATCTGCTGATCGCCGCTCCGGCGCGGCCGGGCTTCGCGGCGGACCTTGCGGCACTACTCCGGGTGCCTGCCGAGCGGGTGGTCGTCGCCGACGACGAGCGCATTCACACCGCGTCGCTGCCAGCCGCGCTCGACCGCGCGCTGGATGGACTGCCGGGCGGATCGCGCGTGCTGCTCGTCGCCGCCGGCGCCGGAATCACCGCGGGTGCCGCGCTGTACCGCGTGCCGGGCTAGCCGGTTCGCCGAGATTCACGGTACGCAGACCTACTCGCACTTCTTCTGCCACCGTTGGTTTTCGGCGAAAGATGAGCCGGCTAGCCGATGTCGACGGGCTCGGGGGCCGTCTCGAAGATCCGCTCGGCGTCTTCGCGGTGGCACGGCGCCGGGCCCGGCGTCATCAACATCGCTGTGCCGGTGGCGATCCCGAAGCGCACCGCCTTGCCCAGCGGCCAACCCCGGGACAATCCGACGGTGATCGCCGCCACCATCGCGTCGCCCGCGCCGACGCCGCTCACCACCTTCACCGGGACCGGTGAAAAGCGTTGACTGCCATGCGTAGTCGCGAGCAGCGCACCCTTGCCGCCCAGCGAGACCACCATGGTCTGGGTGACCCCGGAGTTGATGAGGTCGTGGGCGGCTGCCAGCTGCTCGGCCTCGGTGGCGAGGTCGCTGCCGCAGCACTCGCGCAGTTCACGGAGACTGGGTTTGAGCAGGAAGACGCCGGAGGTGATGTGCCGCAGGCCGCCGCCCGAGGTGTCCAGGATCAGCAGTACGCCCAGTTCCCGGCACAGGTCGGCGACCCGTTGGTAGAAGTCGGCGGGAACACCGGGCGGGAGGCTGCCGCTGGCCACCACGAACTCCGCTGACCGCGCCGCGTCGCGCAACTCGTCGAGGCATCTGGCTTGTTCGACGAACGACAGCCGCGGCCCGGGAAGCACGAAGCGGTACTGCTGGCCGCTGCATTCTTCGTCGATGGTGAAGCTCTCCCGGGTGGGCTCGGAAATATTTACGCGGCGATACGGGACGTCGGCGTCGGCCACCAGCGTTGTCACCAGATCTCCCGTGTGCGCGCCCGCCGGGAAAACCGCCGACACCGAGCCGCCGAGCACCCGGGCCACCCGAGCGACGTTGATGCCCCCACCGCCGGCGTCGTAACGCACGCCGTGACAACGGATCTTGCTCGTCGGGCCGACGCGCTCGGCGCTCGTCGTGACGTCCAGCGCCGGGTTCATGGTCAGCGTGACGATCGTCGTTGTTGGCTCGGTCATTTTCACAGGCCTGTCGGGTAGGTCTCGGGTGTCTCACCTTCGACCCACAGGCTGGTCACCTCGAGCGGCTCGAGCGCGCTGGTGTGGTCGATGTGGATGATCGCGTCGAACTGGTCGGCGGGCCGATTGTGGAAATAGTGACTCTGCCGCTCGGTGGCCGGCAAGTAGATCACCCCGATCGCCCGGCCCAGCCGGACCGCCGACAGCGGTTCGGCGGCCTCCTTGGCCAGCTGAGGCGACACCAGGAAGTTCGGGTTGCCAGTCTCGTGCAGCAGTTCCTCGATGCTGCCGTTCAACGCCTTGCGCACCACCTTGCGCTCGGCCGGCCCGCCCCAGTCGCTCGCCGCGGTCACCGTGCCGCTGTAGGTGCTGAAGCCGATCAGTCGCGTGTCCGAGCCGTACTTCTCGCGGGCCAGCTGGCCGAGGGTGAGCTGCCCGTCGGCGCCCATCTCGGTGGCGCGGGCGTCACCCACGTGGGAGTTGTGCGCCCACACCACGATTCGGGACGGGTCGCCGCCCCTTGTCTTGTCCAAGTGCGTCAGCAGCGCGTCGAGGGTTTGGCCCATGTGCCTGTCGCGCAGATTCCACGACGTCACGCGGCCCGAAAACATCGCGCGGTAGTACACCTCGGCGTTGCGGACTGTCACGGCGTTCTGCTGCGCGTAGAACGATTCGTCCTCGGCCAGCAGGCCATCGCGACGGGCATACTCCAGCGCGTTGCGCTGCATCTCCACCAGTTGCTCGATCGCCTGCTTCTCACACGACAAGCCGGCACCGAACGCGGCCGCGAATCCGTATGCCTGGCCGTCGCCTTCGGCTGACGCGTGGTCGAAGCAGGCGTACCGCCGGCGCGCCCGGTCGGCGGCCAGCCGGTCGACATTGTCGAGGTAGGCGATGACCTCCTGCATGGAGGAGTGCAGGCTGTACAGGTCCAGCCCGTAGAAGCCGCATTGGTGGCGCGGATCGCGGCCCTGGTTGTGCCGGCGCAGCCAGGTCGCGAAATCGCGGACCACCACGTTGCGCCACATCCAGGCGGGGAAGCGCTCGAAACCGCGCAGCGCCTCCTCGGCGGTGGCGTCAGCGCCGAGGCCGCGCACGTAGCGGTTCACCCGGTACGCGTCGGGCCAGTCGGCTTCGGCGGT
Source organism: Candidatus Sericytochromatia bacterium (assembly GCA_050262635.1). GTDB lineage: Bacteria > Actinomycetota > Actinomycetes > Mycobacteriales > Mycobacteriaceae > Mycobacterium. The sequence goes on from JBLNEK010000164.1 coordinate 18,025, forward strand.
GACGGCATTGAAGCGCTTCTCCTCGATCAGCCATTTGGTGATCTCGGCGCGAGCTTCGTAGAACTCTCTTGTGCCGTGCGAACTTTCGCCGATCAGCACGACGCGGGCGTCGCCGATCAGCTCGTCCAGCGCCTCGGTCGGCGGCACTCCGCCGGGGGCATCGATGGCCACCCGGGCGATCACCTCGGCCGGGGTCTCCTGGGCCTCGAGCACGGCTGCCCTACCGCCGGTGGTCGGCGTGGCCATCAGCTCGCGCACCTCGTCGTCGTCGACTTGGGTGAAATCCCAAAAGGATTCGCCGACGGCCAGGAACGGCGTGGGCATGCTCGCACAAACGACGTCGTCGACCAGGCCAGCGAACTCGCGGACCGTCGACTCCGGGGCGGCCGGCACCGCGATGACGATCTCGGCCGGGTCGGACTGGCGCAGTGCCTGCACCGCCGCGAACATGCTGGCGCCGGTGGCCAGCCCGTCGTCGACGAGGATCACGGTCTTGCCCGTCACGCTGACCGGGTGGCGCCCGCCGCGATATGCGATCTCGCGCCGGATCAGTTCCCGCCCTTCGCGTTCGGCGACGTCGCGCAACTGCTGCGGAGTGATGTTCAGCCCGCGGACGACGTCATCGTTGATGACGACGCGGCCGTCGTTGGCCAGTGCGCCGACCGCGAACTCCTCGTGACCGGGCGCGCCGAGCTTGCGCACGACGAACGCGTCCAGCGGCGCAGCGAGGTACGACGCCACCTCCCACGCGACGGGAATGCCGCCGCGCGGCAACCCGAGCACGACAACGTCATCCCGGCCGCGGTACGCCGTCAGAAGTTGTGCAAGTAC
>JBLNEK010000165.1:0-12468 GCA_050262635.1 Candidatus Sericytochromatia bacterium
CCGGTCGCGGCCGCTACACCTCCGGCCGCGGCGGCTGCCCCGGCCGTCCCCGCCGCGGCCGCCGCACCGCCGGTTCCCGCCGCGGCCGCCGCGCCGCCAGTTCCCGCCGCAGCGGCAAGCCCGCCCGCATCGTCCGGCCTGACCGTGCCCGTCCCCGACGTAATGGGCTCGTTGCCGCCGGAAGCCGCGCTGATCCCGGCCGCTCCGCCGGCCAGTGCGCTGGAGGCGATCCTGCAGGAGTTGCACGACTCCGGCCCGACGCTTGCCACGCTTCCGGCAACCGCGGCCGCGAACGTGCCGGGGGCTATTCAGGAGTTGGCCACGCCGCCGGCCGCGGTCCCGGCGGTCGGCGTTCCGGCGGCCGCTGTCGCGCCGGAGGCCGGCGTAGTGGGCGCCGCGCCACCTGCTGCGGCTGGTCTTCCGTTCCTTCCGCTGGCCGGTGTCGCGCCACCGGCAGCCGGTGCGGACGGGCTGCTGTTGCCCTCTGCCGCAACGGTTCCCGCCGCACCCGGCGGCTTGCCAGGAATACCGGCCCTGCCGTTGTCCAAGCTGGCGAACCTGCCGGCGTTCCCACAGCTGCTACCTCAGCAGCTAGGCATGCCGCACGACCTGATCTGCGAGGGCACCGGATGGCCGGCGCAGGTGACGCCGTTCCAACTGCTGCCCTTCCCCGGGTTGCCGCTGGCACGACCGACCGGATAACCCAGGGCTGCAACGGCATTCAGTTCAAGTTGTCGAGCCAGGACGAATCCGAGGTGTCCACTTTCGTGGTGCCGTTGAACACCTGCGGGGTGCCTGGGTCGGACATGAGCCCCGACAATGTGTCAGATGCGTTGGCGGCCTTGGTTTTCGCCTCAGCGAGCTTCTGGCCCGACGTGATGCAGATCTTGACGCTGCCGGACGCGCCCAACGAGGAGGCCAGATCGGCCAGCTCGGAGTCGGAGGGGTCGCTGGAGCCGTGTTCCTCGGGCTGGAAGTTGCCGGCGAACAAGCCGGAGTAGAAGTCGGTGTAGAGCTTCGGGTCGTTTGCCGAGGCGACACACAGCGACGCCGCCAGAGCCCGGGTGGAGTAGTCGCCGCTGGCCGAGGCGTCGTTGAGGAAGTCGAGCAGGTGGTAGTGCACGATCACCTTCTTGTCGTCGATCGCCGCCTGCAGGTCATTGCCGTTGGTGCGGATGAACTCGCCGCACTTCGGGCAGATTGGCTCGTTGAAGACGTCCAGCGTCGTCGGCGCCTCGGAGGACCCGACGGACACGCCGTCGTCGAGCACCCGAAGTTTCACCGCGTTGGCCGGCGGTGCCGGATCCGGGATCAGCCAGATCGCCAGCCCGACGATGAGCGCCACCAGTACCACCGCCGCCGCGGCGGCCACCATCCACGGCTTCCGGCTGCGTCGCGGAGTGGGTTGGCCCCAAAACTGTTGTGGCGCAGAGGTTTGCGGTGCACCCCAGGGCGCCTGAGGTTGGCCGGCCCACGATTGCGAACCCCACGCCGGGGCGGAGGCCGACGGCGCAGCGCGAGGTAGCGGACCTGACGGCGGGATGCTGCCGCCATACGGCGGTGCCGTCGGGGGTGGTGTCGTCAACCGCGGCGGCGGCGTCGTTGTCGGCGGCGGCGTCTGGACGCGGGGGCCGGGCGCCTCGGGAGTCCTCGCGGGCTGCGGCAGCGTCGCTATCTGGCTGCGGTGCAAGATGTCCGATGCGCGATCTTGGTCGGGAACGCTGAGTGCCTCGTGAGCGGCCAGCGCAAGGTCACCGGCGGTGGGGTAGCGGTCGGCGGGATCTTTCGCCATCCCGCGGGCGATCACGTCGTCGAAAGCCTGAGGGATTCCGGGACGCAACGCGCTCGGCTGTGGAATGGGCGCGGTGATGTGTGCGGTCATCACCGTGGCGCCCTTGCCCTTGTACGGCGGCGAACCCGTCAGGCACTCGAATAACACGCAGGCGAGTGAGTAGACGTCCGCGCCGCCGGTGGCGTCGCGGTTGGTGAACCGCTCCGGCGCCATGTAGATCCACGTGCCGATCGTGCTGCCGATCTGGGTCAGCTTCTCGTCCGAGGTGGCGCTGGCGATGCCGAAGTCGACCAGGTAGGCGAAATCATCACTGGTCAGCAGGATGTTGGCGGGTTTGACGTCGCGGTGCGTCACCCCGGCGGTATGTGCGGCATCGAGCGCCGAGGCGATCTGGCGGATGATCGCGACCGCCCGCGGTGACGCCATCGGGCCGAACCGCTTCAACACGCTCGCCAGATCAGTGCCCTGGATCAGGCGCATGTCGACGAACAACTGCCCCTCGATCTCGCCGAAGTCGTGAATTGGGACCACATGCGGCTCCTGCAGGCGGCCCGCGATGCGCGCCTCGCGCTGCATCCGTTTGCGAAACACCGGATCCTGGGAGAACGCGGTCCCCATCAACTTGAGCGCGATCCTGCGTTCACGCACAGTGTCCTCGGCCTCGTACACGTCCCCCATGCCGCCGTGGCCGAGAAGTCGGATCAGGCGGTAGGGGCCGAATTGCGTACCGGCGCGGGAAGCTTCATCCGCGCCGCTCATCGTCGACTTCTCCGTTGTCCGACGACGCCGCCCACGTCACAAATCATGGCAGATCATGGGCACGTGCCGCGAAACAGAGATGAGGGGGTCATCGGTTGGCGCGGACCAGGACCTCCTGGGTTGTGTTGGCCACGAGTGTTCCGTCGATGTCGTGGATCATGCCACGCACCAACGCGCGGTCGCCGGACACCGCGACCAACTGCTGGGTGTGCCGATGCCATCGGTCGAAGCGCACCGGGCAGTGCAGCCACAACGCGTGGTCGAGGCTGGTACCGGTAAACGACGAAGCGCTGACGCGTTCGGGGTGTGCGCGAAATGCCATGTCCAGCAACAAGTAATCGCTGGCGTACGCGAGCAGTACGCTGTGCAGCCCGGGGTCCTCTCCGACGTCGCGCGGCAGCCGCATCCAGTGGGTGCGGGTGCGCTCGGTGGCCGACCCGCCGAGAAAGAACGTGGGTTCGCCGATGCGGATCTCCACGGGCGGCGGCCGGTCGATCCACATCCGCGCTCGCGGATGTAGCTGCGCCGGTGCCTTTTCCGCCCAGTCCTGAAGGCGCGGCAACTCGTCGGGCGGTGGCGCGGATGGTGCCGGTTCGGCGAAGTACGGCTGCGCCGGGTTGTCGTGGAACGACACCATCGCGATCAGCAGCGGCTCGCCCTGCTGTGCGACGGTCACGCGCCGCGCCGACATCGAGCGGCCGTCGCGAACCCTGTCGACGGCCAGATCGAGCGGCTGCTCGGGGACGCCGGCCTGCACGAAGTAGGCGTGCAACGAGTGTGCCGGTTTCGCTGAGACGGTGGCCCGCGCGGCGGACATGGCCTGGGCGATCATCTGCCCACCGAATATTCGCCCGAACCGGTCGGGTTCACTGAGGGCGCGAAACCGGTTGTCGCCCAATGGTTCGAGCTCCAGCACCGTCAGCAGGCCGTCGAATGCGTCGCGGACCGCGCGTTCCTGCGTCACGTTACGGTTGTGGACGCTGAACGACTTCGCGTGACGACGGTTCGGGGCGGGTGGCCATCGCGGCCTCGAGTTGCTCCTCGTAGGCCCCCTCGCCCCGGCCCAGCGCGATCGTCGCCGCTGCCATCGCGCCGATCGCGACCGGCAATGCCACCGTTTCGTACCCCGACACCGAGAGGTGCTCGTTGAGCACTAAGGCGCCGAGCGTGACCGCGACCACCGGCTCGAGCACCAGCATTGTCGGCACCGACATCTGCAATGCGCCGGCATGAAAGGCGGACTGCTGCAAGAGCATTGCGGTGACTCCCAGCGTGGCGAGCAGGTACAGCGACGGCAGCTGCAGCAAGCCGCCCACGCCGTCCTCAGCCAACTCGAACATCACCAGCTTGGTCAGCACCGCGATGACCCCGAACAGCACGCCCACGGCGATCGCGATCAGCACGGCACGTCGCCGCCCGGTCGAACGCGCGCCGAACGCCACGCAGAACACGACAATCGGGGCGATCACCGCGATCGCCACCGTCCAGGCCAACTCCTGCCCGCGGTACAGGCCAGGCCGCGGACGGGCCATCAACACGAACAACGCCAACGCGATCGTCAGCGCGATCGCCCACGCCCACTCCGCGGAGGCGACCCGCCGCCCGGCCAGCCGCGCGGACAGCGGGAGCGCGAACAACAGCGACGACACCAGCAGCGGCTGCACCACCAGCAACGAACCGTACAACAGCGCAACGGCCTGAAATGCGTAGCCAATCACCGCCACCGCGGTGCCGGCCCACCACAGCCGGGCCCGCAGCAACGTCGTGATCATCGTGGTGCTGACGCCCTCGTCCGCCGGAACCTCGCAGGTCGCGCGCTGGCGAACCACGATGCCGATCGCCATGCAGACGGCAGCCAGCAATGCGAAGAAGATCACCAACCCCTGCTGAGCCATCTACGCCTTTCAGTCACCTCCGGCCACTGTGACCCGAGGGTGTCTGCCAGCCGGCAAATTTCAGGCTAGCTTGCCGACGGCTGGGACTTCTCGATCAGTTCGGCCGCGATCCGGGCCAGCGGCACATTGGAGTCCTGCGACAGCTTCCTCAGCATCTCGAACGCCTGGATCGGGCCGATGCCGTAGCGCTCCATGATCATGCCCTTGGCCTGCCCGATCATGTCCCGGCTCGACAGCGCCCGGCGGAACTGCTCGTCGCGGCGCGCGGAATTCCACGCCACCGCCGAGTGCGTTGCGAAGATCAGGCCGACCTCCTCGGTCTCGTCGTCGAACGCGTGCGGCTCCTCGGCGTAGACGTTCAACGCGCCCATCGTCCGGTCGGCGATGAACAGCTGAAACGCCATGATGGACCGGACCGGGGTCTCGACGAGTGCGTCCTTGCGGTACTTCGGGAATCGGAAGTCTTCTTCGAGGTCGGCGATGTGGATCGTCTTCTTCTCCCACGCGGACTCCAGGCACGGGCCCTCGCGGTGGCGCTGCTGAATCTGGTCCAGCACCACCGCGTACAGGTGCGTGGCCGCAGGGGTGTCGACGCGCTTGCGGTTGGTGGTGACGGTGACGCCCGCGTACTTCGCCCCCGGAATCTCCAGGGCCGCGTGCTCGGCCAGTTCCGCGATGACGGTGTCCGAATCCGATTCCGACCGGTCATGCAGCCTCCGCACGATCTCGGCGATGCGGCGGTAGGCGCTGTGGGCTTCCAGCGGCTGACTCACGCGTCAAACGGTACGCGGTGGGCTCGCGGCCCGCCGCTCATCGGGTCACACAGCCCGCAGGTAGCGGCCCGTCACGATCCGCTGGATCAACGACGTGACGGGCGCGGCGGCTTTACTCCACCACGTCGCGTGCCGCGAGAACGCCACCACTTCGGCGTAGACGCCGTCGTCGGACGGGTCGAAGCGCACCGCGAACAATTCTTCGCCGGACTCGGGGTGACCGGCCAGCGTTCCGTACGCGAACCCGCGCCGGTTTTCGTCGTCGATCACGTACACGACCCGGCACGGAGCGCGCACGGGTCCAAGGCTCACCAGCACCACCGAACCCACCTGGGCGATCTCTGTACTTGCGGTCACGCGCGCTCCGGCACCGCGCAGCATCCCCCAGCGCATCACCCGGCTCACCGCCTCGTCGAACCGCGTGCGGCCCGTCCCGATCCGGGCGCACCGGCGCACATGGTGGTAGCCGTCGGGCATCCGGCCGGCTGTCGCGCCGACATCGTCGTACGTGAACGGCATCTCCGTCAGCGCCCTGAGCCGGTTCTCCGGGGCTCGAGAGCCGTCTTCGCGTCCGTGTGTCACACCACCACTCTTAGCTGCTGCGGTGTCCGGCCGCTCTGGCTCAACGGCTTAACGCCTCAGGACACCTTTGGTTTGATCTCCTCGATCACCCATTGCGCATAGTCGAGGTATTCGTCGACGCCTCTGACGGGCGGGATCGGCACACTGCTCATCGTCACACCCAGCTCCGCGAACCGGCCGAGCTGGTCGACGATTTCGGATGCGGTCATGCCGGGCTGCTGGCGGGGGTCGTCGACGACGACGTGCCCTTCGCCTATCAGGGACGTGCCGAGGCCGTACACCACTTCGAACGGCTCGCCGGAGAAGGTTGGCTGCGACTTGATGTAGTCCAGCTTCGCCGGGATGTCGTCCGGCTGCGTCAGGAACGGGAACCAGCCGGTCGCGAACCGTGCCGCTCGCCTCAGCGCCGCCGGCGCGTCACCGCCGATCCAGATCGGGACGTGCGGCTGCTGCAACGGTTTTGGCTCGAACGCGACATTGTCGAAGGAGACGTACTTGCCGGCGAAACTGGGCGATTCGCTGGTCCACAGCTCGATGATCGCGGCGAGGTACTCGTCGGCCATGCGGCCGCGCTCGCGAAAGGGCACGCCGAGGAGGTTGAACTCCTCCTCGTCCCAGCCCACCCCGAACGTCACGCCGATCCGGCCCCCGCTCATCCAGTCCGCCGTCGACAACGCCTTCGCCAACACGGCCGGATGCTGCAGCGGTAGCAGTGTCGCGCAGGTGTTCACCTGGATGCGCTCGGTGGCGCCGGCGAGGAAGGCCTGCGCGACGGTCGAGTGGAAGTAATGCGGACCGGACAGCTCCAAGTGGGTGTTGGGCACGAGGAAGTGCTCGGGGACGGCGAGCATCTCGTAGCCGAGTTCTTCGGCACGTCGGGCCATCACGGCTTGGTCAGCCCCGGTCACACGGGATTCCCAGGGCTGCGTCAGGGCTTTGAGCCGCATGGCGTGTGGAAGGACGAACTGCAATTTCATGACTGCCATCGTCCCTCTGTGCCGCCTGACCGTTCGCGGTACGGTCGAGAAAGTGACCACGCAAATCGCTCAAGCATCCGGAACATTCACCCTCGGCGGGGACCTGACCGTCAACCGCCTCGGCTTCGGCGCCATGCGCCTCACCGGCAAGGGAGTGTGGGGCCCGCCTGACGACCCCGACGAGTGCGTGCGGGTCCTGCGGCGCGCCGTCGAGCTCGGCGTGAACTTCATCGACACCGCCGATTCCTACGGACCCCATGTCTCCGAGGAGCTGATCCGCGAGGCGCTGCACCCGTACTCCGACGATCTCGTCGTCGCCACCAAGGCCGGCCTGGTGCGCCCCGGCCCCGACGACTGGCGCCCCCTCGGGTTCGCGCCGTATCTGCGCCAGCAGTGCGAGCTGAGCCTGCGCCGCCTCGGGGTCGACCGCATCGACCTGTTCCAGCTGCATCGCATCGACCCGAAGTTCCCGCTCGAAGACCAGCTGGGCGAGCTAGTGGCGCTGCAGCAGGAGGGCAAGATCCGCCACATCGGGCTGTCCGAAATCGACGTCGACCAATTGCGGGCCGCACAACAATTCGCCCCGATCGTGTCCGTGCAGAACATGTACAACCTCTCGGCGCGCAACGCCGAACCCGTGCTCGACGTGTGCGAGTCCGCGGGCATCGGGTTCATCCCGTGGTTCCCTCTTGCCGCCGGGCCGCTGGCCGCCGGCGACGGGCCATTGCAGCGGATCGCCGCCGACCACCACGCGAGCCCGTCGCAGCTTGCGCTGGCATGGCTGCTCAAGCGTTCGCCGGTGATGGTGCCGATTCCGGGCACGTCGAGGGTCGCCCACCTCGAGGAGAACGTCGCCGCCGCCGAAATCGCGCTCTCTGAGGAGGAATTCGACGCGTTGAGCAACTTCGGCGGCTGATGGGCGGCGTCGCGCGGGCGCTGGTGCTGGAGGAGCCGCGCCGACTCTCGCTGCGGGAGTTGCCTCTTCCCGACATCGGTGACGACGACGCACTCGTCCGCGTAGAGGCCTGCGGGCTGTGCGGAACCGATCACGAGCAGTACACCGGCGAGCTGGCCGGCCGGTTCGCGTTCGTTCCGGGGCACGAGACGGTCGGTGTGATCGAGGCGATCGGGCCGCGGGCCGCCGACCGCTGGGGCGTGGCGTCCGGGGACAGGGTGGCGGTCGAGGTGTTCAAGTCGTGCCGGTCGTGCGCGGCCTGCCGGTCCGGCGAGTACCGCCGCTGCGAGCGGCACGGTGTCGCGGACATGTACGGCTTCATCCCGGTCAGCCGGTCGCCGGGACTCTGGGGCGGCTACGCCGAGTACCAGTACCTGGAGCCGGACTCGATGGTGCTTGCGGTGCCGGCCGGCCTCGACCCGGTGGCGGCAACGCTGTTCAACCCGCTCGGCGCCGGAATCCGCTGGGGTGCAACACTTCCCGGTACATCTGCTGGTGATGTGGTGGCGGTCCTCGGCCCTGGCGTCCGCGGCTTGTGCGCGGCCGCGGCCGCGAAGGAGGCCGGCGCGGGGTTCGTGATGATGACAGGAATGGGTGAGCGCGACGCGAACAGGCTCGCGCTTGGACGTGGCTTCGGCGCGGACCTTGCCGTGGACGTCGCGACCGAGGATCCGGTTCGTGCGCTGCACCGGGCGACCGGCGGGCTGGCCGACGTCGTCGTCGACGTCACGGCGAAAGCTCCCGCAGCGTTCGCGCAGGCGATAGCGTTGGCCCGCACCGCGGGAACCGTGGTCGTCGCCGGCACCCGAGGGTGGGGTAGCGGCGCGCCCGGTTTCTCCCCGGACGCCGTTGTCTACAAGGAGCTGAACATCATGGGAGCACTCGGCGTGGACCGGCCCGCCTACCGCGCGGCGCTCGAATTGCTTGCCTCAGAACGTTATCCGTTCGCAACGCTGCCCCGGCGCTGTGTCGGGTTCGACGAGATGGCGGATCTGCTTGCGGTGATGGGTGGAGAACGCGACGCGGTCGCACCGGTGCATGGGGTGCTGACGCCGTGACGCCCCGTGTGCCCCGGCTCAGCATGGAGGAGGCCAAGGCCGCCGCCGACGAGGCCGGCGTGCCCAACTACATGGCCGAGTTGGCGATTTTCCAGGTGCTGCTCAACCACCCGCAGCTGGCACGGAGGATCAACGACCTGCTGGCGACGATGCTCTGGCACGGGCACCTCGACACGCGGCTGCGCGAGCTGGCGATCATGCGCATCGGCTGGCTTACCGCGTCGGACTACGAGTGGACCCAGCACTGGCGTGTGGCGCTGGGGCTGGGGGTGTCAGCGCAAGACCTCGTCGGTGTCCGAGACTGGAGGGCGCACAACGGGTTCGGACCTCTGGAACGCGCGGTGCTGGCGGCCACCGACGACGTGGTGCGCGACGGCGTGGTGAGTGCGCAGACGTGGGCGGTGTGCGAACGCGAGCTCGGCCAGGATCCGGTAGTGCTCGTCGAGTTGGTGACCGCGATCGGGGCGTGGCGGATGATCGCGTCGATCCTCCACAGCCTTGCGGTGCCGCTCGAGGATGGCGTCGACAGCTGGCCGCCGGACGGGCTTGCGCCTCAGACGATTCGGTAGGTCTGCACCGCGTGCGCCACGACGTCGCCGTCGGCGTCGGTCGCGGTGATCTCGGTGAAGATCAGCTCCTTGCGCCGGCGCACGGTGCGGGCCCGGCACACCAGGTCGGAACGCTTGGCGGCGCCGACGTAGTTGACGGTGATCCCGACCGTCGACGCGCGGGTGCCCTTGGCGAAGTCGTGGTTCGACCATGCGGCCGCGGCGCCCGCGGTGTCGAGCACCGACGCGATCACGCCGCCGTGGAAGTAGACGCCGTCGTTGGTCAGGTCCTCGCGAAAAGGCAGCCGGATGACCACGTCGTCGGGCTCGTAGCGGTCGAACACGATGCCGAGCCATCCCATGAACGGCGTCTTGGGCATCGCGTCGCGCAGCGAGAACCGGAGCTTGCGTTGCTGCTCGTCGGTCAACGGCTCGCTCATGGCGGAACTGTACGTCGCCGATTGGGCGAAGGTCAGTCGACAGTCGTCTCAAGGGGTCTCAGGCAGCACAACCGGGTCGATTTGTCTGGTCGGGGCGCTGACAACCGGGGCGATGGCGTTCGACGAGTACAACTGGCCCGACCCGTCGAGAATTGTCACCCAGGCGCCGGAGGACCGCGGAAGCAAAGCTGTTTGCACGACGACGTTCCCGTTACCCGATGCATCGGTGCCGATCTTCTCGATACCCACGCCGGGAGCGCCGGGACTGCACGTCATGCTCGGCAGCGCGATCAGCCGGACGTCGTACGTGGTGTTGGGCGCTGCACCCACTAGGTCAACCTCAGCAACTACCTTTTCCGCGCTTGCGCCGATCAGGGCAAAACCGGCGCCTTGGCCTTGTCGTGAGCTGCCGACAGGGTTGAAGTCGCAGTCCCTCGTTGTTGTTCCAAGCTCCAGCTTGGCGGCACCGGTTGGATCAGGTTGCCCGGGCGGATCGGCTGCTGCGATCCCGCCGCCGAGGAGGAGCGTCGCGACGGGGCCCACGGCGACCATGCCCCTCACCAAGCCGCTCACCAATTTCCCGAAGCCTCGAAGCTCAGTCATCGCTCTTCCTTGTCGGACCCTGCGCCTGCAATGGGTATTGACGCGCCCGTCACAGGCTCAAACCGCCATGGATGAGAAATCTTCTTCAAATTGCGGTGCAGATCCGAACACGTCGCTGTGGCCGCACGTTCGCGAGCATGAGCCTCCCGTAGCGTGACCGGCGTGGCCACACCGGAGGGCAGGGGGTACCGCCCGCTTGCGGGGGACAGCGACGCGACCGGTCTCGGCGAGCATCGCGGCGGCGGCTTCAACCCGCCTGTTCCCACCGACAAGGGCGGACCCGACTACGGCCGGTTCATCGAGGCCGTGCGCACCCTGCAGGATCTGGCCCGGGCCGTCGATGCGCCTGACGACGTCGTCGCGAAGGCTGCGGGGCTGATCGAGGATGTCACTGCCTTACTGGCGCCGTACTGGGCCGACGAGTGGGAGTCGCCGTCGGGGCGGCGGCTGGACCTGCCGAACCGCGGCAACATCCACAGCGTGCCGACCGAGCTGAGGAAGACTGCTGACGGGCGGGTGCGCGGCACCGCCCAGTTCCGCCGGTTCCACCTCGGCCGCAACGGCGCGGTTCACGGCGGCTCGATCGCGATGCTGTTCGACTCGGTGCTCGGCTACACGGCCGCCAAGCTCACCCGCAGCCTGTACCAGCGCACGGCCTACCTGCACGTCAACTACCGCCAGATCGTGCCGATCGAGACCGAGCTGCAGGTCGATGCGGGCATCGGGCGCGTCGACGGCCGTAAAATCTTTGTCGAGGGCCGGCTCAGCGACGGCGACACCACGCTCGCCGACGGCGAGGCGCTGTTCGTGCGGCTGCGCCCGGGACAACCATGAAGCAGAAGCTGGTGAACGGGCGGGATCGGCTGCGGACGCGGCCGGCCGCGGACTTCGCGTACCGCAGCGTGGTGGCCGTCGTCGGCCTCGCGGTACTCGGCTTCGGCGTGCTGGCGATCCCCTATCCCGGCCCGGGCTGGGCCATCGTCTTCCTCGGGCTGGGCATCCTGGCCACCGAGTTCATCTGGGCCAAACGCCTGCTCGCCTTCGCCAAGAGCCGCTACGACGCGGTGATGGCCTGGTTCAAGGAGCAGGGCGTCTGGACGAAGTTGGCCGGCGTCGCGTTCACCACCGCGGTGGTGCTGGCCACGTTGTGGGTGGTCGGCGCGCTCGGCTGGATGTCGGGGCTGATCGGCCTGGAATGGCGGGCGCTGGAGAGTCCCATCGGCGTCCGGGCGTAGCCGCCGTCACCGATAGCATGGTCGGCGATCAGCCACGATTCCATTGGGAGATTTGCGATGACCGCCGTCGACACCGCAGCACCATTGAAGGTGCCTGCCGGGACGACGGCGGGCGCGGCGGTCCGGGAGGCCGGGCTCCCCGGCCGCGGCGATCCCAATGCGATCGTCGTCGTGCGTGACCCCGACGGCCGGCTGCGCGACCTGAGCTGGACCCCCGACACCGACGTCGAGGTGGTGCCCGTCGCGGCCGACACCGATGACGGTCGCAGCGTCATCCGTCACTCGGCCGCGCACGTCCTCGCCCAGGCCGTGCAGAACATGTTCCCCGAAGCCAAGCTCGGCATCGGCCCGCCGATCACCGACGGCTTCTACTACGACTTCGACGTGCCCGAGGCGTTCACCCCCGAGGACCTGGAGGCGCTCGAGAAGCGGATGCGCCAGATCGTCAAAGAGGGCCAGCTGTTCTCGCGGCGTGCCTACGACTCCAAGGAGCACGCCCTCAGCGAGTTGGCCGACGAGCCCTACAAGCGCCAACTCGTCGACGACAAGTCCGGCGACCCCGAGGTGATGGAGGTCGGTGGCGACGAGCTGACGGCCTACGACAACCTCAATCCGCGCACCCGCGAGCGGGTTTGGGGCGATCTGTGCCGCGGCCCGCACATCCCCACCACCCGCTACATCCCTGCGTTCAAGCTGACCCGCAGTTCGGCCGCGTACTGGCGCGGCGACCAGAACAACGCCAGCCTGCAGCGCATCTACGGCACCGCGTGGGAGTCGCAGGAGGCGCTCGACCACCACCTGCACCTCATCGAGGAAGCGCAGCGCCGCGACCACCGCAAGCTCGGCGCCGA
>JBLNEK010000166.1:0-17287 GCA_050262635.1 Candidatus Sericytochromatia bacterium
AGTCATCGGCCATGCTCGAGAGTCGCCATTTCGGCGTGGGTGTCAGCGCGACATTTCTACGCTGAGGGAATGAGGCGGCTTTCGAGTGTTGATGCGGCGTTCTGGTTTGCCGAGACACCGGGCTGGCACATGCACATCGGCGGCCTGGTGGTGTGTGACCCGTCGGATGTCCCCAACTTCTCGTTCGAGGCGGTTCGTGAGCTGATCGCCAGCCGGTTGCGTGAAGTGCCGCAGCTTCGGTATCGCATCGCGGGTGCGCCATTGGGTCTGGACCGCCCCTGGTTTGTTGAGGACGACGACCTCGACATCGATTTCCATATCCGCCGGATCGCGGTGCCGCCTCCCGGTGGCCGCAAGGAACTCGACGACCTGATCGGGCGGTTGATGTCCTACAGGCTGGACCGGTCGCGCCCGCTCTGGGAGCTGTGGTACATCGACGGGGTCGAGAACGGTCGGATCGCGGTGCTGACCAAGATGCACCATGCTCTCATCGACGGCGTGTCGGGTGCCGGGCTCAGTGAAATCCTGCTCGACGCCACCCCCGAACCGCGCCCTCCCGCGGAAGAACCGACGGACTCGTTGGTTGGTGTTGGGCTGCCGCGGTTGGAGCTTCGCGCGCTAGGCGGCATGTTCAACCTTGCGGTGATGACGCCGTATCGGATGATGCGCTTGGTCGAGCAAACGGTGCGCCAGCAATTGGCGGTGCGCGGATTGGCCAACAAGCCACCGCGTTACTTCGACGCGCCGACCACACGCTTCAATGCCCCGCTATCGGCGCATCGGCGCATCAGCGGTAGCCGGGTTCCGCTTGACCGTGTCAAGGCGGTCAAGGAGGCATTCGGCGTGAAGGTCAACGACGTGGTGCTGGCGCTGGTGTGCGGTGCGTTGCGCCGGTACCTGTCCGACCGGAATGAGCTGCCGGACCGGCCGCTACTGGCACAAATCCCTGTCTCCACCCGCGGCGAGGAGACCGGGGTGGGCAACCAAGTCAGCTCGATGACGGTCAGCCTTCCCACTAACCTTTCCGACCCCGGTAAGCAGATCGAAGCCATTCACGCCAGCGCGCAGGGCGCCAAAGCGATGGCACAGGCCCTCACCGCCCACCAGATCATGGGATTGACCGAGACCACACCGCCCGGGCTGCTGGGGCTGGCGGCTCGCGCCTACACCACCAGCCGGCTCGGCAAAGACGTCGCACCGATCAACCTCGTGGCCTCCAACGTGCCCGGACCGGACTTTCCGATCTATATGGCCGGGGCAGTGCTAGAGACACTCATCCCGATCGGTCCGCCGGCATGTAGCACGACCGAACGTCAGGAAGTCGAACAGCGAACTGAACGGTCCGAAAGTTAGCATGAACCCTTCCGCGCCTATGTGGGGTACCGCTCGTTTTAGGGCGACGGCTTGGCTGCCGCGCGGAACGCGCTGTCGGCTCGCAGCAGCTGGACTGTAATGGGCGATGGCGAGTGGGAAATTGAACATTTCCGAACGTGAGGGCGTTGTCTTCTATAGCCGGGTGGTTCGTCTGTAAATGTGAGGTAGACACGATGCCAAGGGATATCAAGATTCCACCCGCCAAAGTGGCCCGTATCATCGAGCGTTTTCGCCACCATCTCTATCGACTTCATCAACGGTCGGCCCCCGCGGCAGCGGTGATGTTCGAGATGATTACCGGGGCATGGGTAGCGCAGGCCATCCAGGTGGCCGCCGAACTAGGCATCGCCAACGCCCTGACGGACGATCCACTGCCCTTGGATGATTTGGCAAACCGCGTCGGGGCGGACCCCGATGGCCTCAGGCGACTGATGCGGGCGTTGATCAGCCGTGGCATATTCCGCCAGCGCCGCGACGGCCGCTATGACCTGACTGCTCTCGCTGAAACTTTGCGCTCGGACGCCCCGTTCTCGATGCACGGGTATGCGCGCTTAGTTGGTTCACCGCAACACCGGGAACATTGGAGTCTGCTGATTGAGTCGATCAAGTCCGGCAAGGCGATCGTTCCGCTGCTGCGCGGGAAGGAGGCATTCGACTATCTCAAGGATGAACCCGAGGTTGCGAAGCTTTTCAACGACGCCATGACGGGCGCCGACGGGCTGGCGGCGATTGCTGTCGTTGCCGGTTACAGCTTCGATCCTTACCGCACAATCGTCGATGTCGGCGGCGGGCGCGGGGGGCTGCTGTCCACCATCTTGGCGGCAACACCGAACGCGCGGGGCGTGCTCTACGACCTGCCTGAAGTCGTCGCGGAGGCGTCCGCCCTGCTGCGGCAGCAGGGAGTTGAAGAACGTGTCCGCGTCGAGGGTGGGTCGTTCTTTGACAGCGTTCCGTCCGGCGGCGATGCCTATGTCCTCAAGAACGTCATCCATGACTGGCCCGATGGGCAGGCCGTAGCGATCCTCCGTAACGTCCGCGTAGCCGCCCGCGCCGATGCGACGGTGCTGCTGGTGGAGGCGGTGCTCCCCGAGCACGACCGCGACTTCGCGGGTAAGTGGGTGGACCTGGAGATGCTGCTGGAAGCGAACGGTCGCGAACGCGCCCCCGCGGAATACCGAGACCTGCTGAGTCAAGCCGGATTTCGGATGACCCGGGTGGTGCAAACCGCCGCACCGTACAGCGTCGTGGAAGCAACACCTGCTTGACGACGCGAACTAACGTTGAGCAGCCAGGCTCATCGGCAGTAAATCATGTGCCGCGCGCACGGCGTGATTCGGATCCGCAAGGGTTGTTGCGGCTTCGATGGTCGGTGTGGAGGTGGTCGAACACGACCGCGGGCCAGGCGTCGTTTTATTTGAGGCAACGCGGGGCCTCCGTGCTGGAGTCACCGGCGCCATACGGCGAGCGGGTCACGCTCCAGCGGGGCCGACGGATGGGGCGCGTTATCTCGTCATGTGGCGGTAACGTCTAGTTAGACTCACGCCACCACGGACCGACGGGGGCGTCGTTTGCTGCAGGGAATTTCTCGACTCGCCATTGCTGCACCGCGGCGCGTTATCGCCCTGGTGTTGCTCGTCATGGTCGGCACCGCGATCGTCGGCATCCCCGTAACCAAGAGCCTGTCGGCCGGCGGGCTGCGCGATCCGACATCGGAGTCATCGCAGGCCACAAAACTGCTCTCGGACAAGTTCGATCAGGGCGACATGGCGATGATCGTGAGCGTCACGTCAAACGACGGTGTCGACGGCCCCGCGGCCCGCGCGGTGGGCACCGACATCGTCCGAGAGCTGCAGACCTCACCGCACGTCGTCCAGGTGACGTCAGCATGGACCGCCCCCTCTGCACCCTCGATGATCAGCGGTGACCGCAAGACGGGGCTGATCGTGGCCAGCATGTCCGGCAGCGACAACGAGGTACCGAAGTACGCTAGAGCACTGGCTGACGAATTCCTGCATGACCGCGACGGCGTCTCGGTGCGGGCCGGCGGCGAGGCGATCATTCAGGCCCAGGTCACCAACCAGAGTACGAAGGACCTGCTGTTCATGGAATCGCTCGCGATCCCGTTGAGCTTTCTGCTGCTGGTGTGGGTGTTCGGCGGTCTGCTGGCGGCCGCGCTGCCGATCGCGGTCGGGGGCTTCGCGATCCTCGGGTCGATGGCGGTGCTTCGTACCATTTCGCTGTTCACCGATGTGTCGGTTTACGCGTTGAATCTGGCTGTCGCGATGGGACTGGCGCTGGCGATCGACTACACACTGCTGATTCTGAGCAGGTTTCGAGACGAGCTGGCCGAGGGCGCCGGCCGCGAAGAGGCGTTGATCCGCACGATGGCAACCGCGGGCCGTACCGTGTTGTTCTCGGCGATGACGGTGGCGTTGTCGATGGTGACGATGGTGCTGTTCCCGCAGTACTTCCTGATGTCGTTTGGCTACGCGGGCGTCGCGGTGGTCGCATTCGCCGCGGCCGCTGCCGTGGTCGTTACCCCCGCGGCGATCGTGGTGCTTGGCGAGCGCCTGGACTCGCTGGATGTGCGCCGCTTGCTTCGTCATCTGTTTGGCCGCCCGGAGCCGACGCCCAGGCCGGTCGAACAGACATTCTGGTATCGCTCGACAAAGTTCGCCATGCGCCACGCCCTGCCGGTCGGGGTCGCGATAATCGCGCTGCTGCTGGTCCTCGGCGCGCCGTTCCTGGGTGTGCGATGGGGTTTCCCCGACGATCGTGTGCTGCCCGAGTCGGCATCAGCGCGCCAGGTTGGCGATCAGCTTCGCGGCGACTTCGCGGTCGACTCCTTGAGGAATGTGACCGTGGTGCTTCCCGACGCGTCCGGGGTGACGCCCGAGGAGCTCACCCGCTACGCCACCGAGCTCTCGCGGGTACACGATGTGTCGGCGGTGTCCGCACCGGGCGGCACGTTCGTCGGCGGCGCGCCGGCGGGGCCCCCCTCCGTCGCGACCGGGATGAAAGACGGCAGCGCATTCTTGACGGTGACGAGCACCGCGCCGCTGTTCTCGGACGCATCGGCGAGCCAGCTCGATGCGCTGCACGCCGTCGCAACCCCGGCCCACAAGACCGTGCAGCTGGCGGGAGCCGCACAGGGTAATCACGACAGCGTACAAGCGATCACCAGTCGGCTGCCCCTAGTGCTCGGGATCATCGCCGGCATCACTGTAGTGCTGTTGTTCCTGTTGACCGGCAGCGTGGTGTTGCCGGTCAAGGCCGTGATACTCAACATTTTGTCGCTAACTGCCGCGTTCGGTGCGCTGGTGTGGGTCTTTCAGGACGGTCATCTCGGCGCGCTTGGTTCAACGGTGACGGGCACACTGGACGTGGACGTGCCGGTCTTGTTGTTCTGCATCGCATTTGGGCTATCCATGGACTACGAAGTCTTCCTGATCTCACGGATCCGTGAATACTGGCTCGCATCGGACCGCACACCGGCCGCCAATATAGAGAGCGTCGCGCTCGGCGTTGCACACACCGGCCGGGTGATCACCGCGGCCGCGCTACTGATGTCGATCTCGTTCGCCGCGTTGATGGCTGGGCAGGTGTCCATGATGCGGATGCTCGGCCTCGGGCTCACGGTGGCAGTGC
This sequence comes from Candidatus Sericytochromatia bacterium, assembly GCA_050262635.1. Taxonomy (GTDB): domain Bacteria; phylum Actinomycetota; class Actinomycetes; order Mycobacteriales; family Mycobacteriaceae; genus Mycobacterium. The sequence continues at coordinate 5,023 of JBLNEK010000166.1, forward strand.
TGATGGACGCGACCCTGGTTCGGATGCTGCTGGTGCCTGCCTTCATGCGCGTGCTCGGCCGCGCGAACTGGTGGGCCCCCAAACCGCTTGCCCGACTGCATGATCGGTTCGGCCTCAACGAGACGGTAGGGCATGGCACACCCAATGCTCAGACGCTGCGCGAGCCCGCGTAGCGGTGAACTCGCGTCGCGCGGCGAGCCTGCCACCCCGGCTGGCCGGCCGACACGACCACACGTCAAACAGCTTGGTCAGCTGCGCACCGACGATGCAGCGCGTTAGCCTGGTTGTTAACCGGCCTCGATCGAGGCCGCGGTATCGGTCACCATTGAGGTCGCCTCGGTCGAATCTGCGCCGCATGTTCCCTGACGGAGCAGCTCTCGAGCGCTGTTGCGGCGCAGCTTGCCCGACGATGTCTTCGGGAGGGTTCCGGCGGGGAGCAACCGTACCTCGCGCGGGGCGTGCCCAACGTGGTGATTTACCCGGGCTGTGATGTCGCGGCTGATGCGTAGGCGCACGTTCTCTTCATCCGCATTTTGCACTTCGGCGAGCACCGCGAAGCCCTCCCGCTCGGCGTCGACGCGCAGCGCGATCACGCAGCCCTTGCGCACAGCGTCGACGGTCGCGGCCGCACGCTCGATGTCATGCGGATACAGGTTATTCCCGGCCACGATGATGAGATCTTTCGTCCGGCCGCACACGTAGATCCGCCCCTGCTCGTCGAGGTAACCCAGATCGCCCGTGTCGAACCAGCCGTCATGGCGGGCGAGTGGGACGACGCCGTCCACCGTGAGATAACGGTCTGCGACCGCAGGGCCGCGAAGTTCGACGGCGCCAATCTCTCTGGATCCCTGGACCTTTCCGTCCCGGGTGATGCGCACGTCCATGCCTGTGAGCGGGACCCCCAAGCAGACGATTTGCTGCGCGTCCTCTGAGTCATCCGGAACCGGCTGCGCGCGCTGGGCCCTCGAGACGGCCTGTCTGGATACTGTGTCGAAGATCGGCGGGTCGTCGTACGCGCTGAAGGAGACCGCCAGCGTGGCTTCGGCGAGCCCGTAGGTCGGCATCGGTGCGCTCGGCCGCAGCCCGAAACGGGCACCCACCGCCGCGAGGTTCTTTACGTCGCGATGATCGATGGGCTCGGCTCCGTTGATCGCTACCCGCAGCGACGAGAGGTCAATGGTGTCCGGGTTGGTCCGCTCCAGAACGCGGGCCAGTATGGAGTAGGCGAAATTGGGGCCCGCTGTGATGGTCGCCTGGTGCCTGCTGATCAACTCGGCCCACACAATCGGCCGCCGTAGGAACTGATCGGACGTGACCACGACGGCTTCGAGCGCCAACTGCATGGGGAAACAGATAAACCCGATCATGCCCATATCGTGCGACAACGGCAGCCAACTCGCGACTACGTCCCGGTCGATGTCGATGTCCAGCCCCGCGCTGATCGCCACGGTGTTGGCGGCGAGATTCCCGTGGCTGATCTCCACCGCCTTCGGTATGCCGGTCGACCCCGAGGTGAGCTGCCGCAAGGCGATATCCGCCTCATCGGCGTCCTCCGGTTCGATCGGCTCGCCTCCGCGCATCAACTCCACGGTGCAGACGGCCACATCGTGGGCCGCCAGGTGCTCCAGCGCCATCAGGAAGGGCTCTCCGACGACAACCACGTCGGCACGGATCATCCGGATCGCCCGCACGGTGTCATCGAGCCAGACTGCCAGGTCGGCACGTGGTGTCGGTTGCTGCAGCATCGTCAGCGCGGCGCCGCACATCCAGATCGCCTGCGCCAGCGGAGCTACATCCGCCGCGTCGGCGGCCAGCACCGCAACCGAGCCGTGGCGGCCAATTCCCCTGGCGGCCAGGCATCCAGCAATCCGCTTCGCCTGTTCGTGGACCTCGCGCCAGGTCAACCGCACGGGATCGTCAAGCGTGCCGACGGTCAGCCCGCGCGACGACGTTGCCGCGGCGGCGAACACGTCGCGGGTGAAGGTGCTCATCGGCTCAGATCCTTTCCAGCGCCGCGTCCTCGACAATGCGTGCAACCGCGACTACCAACTCCGGGTCCGGCTCGCGGAACAGAAAGTGGCTGCCGTCGAAGAGCTGGACCGGTTGCGGCTGCGCCGAATGACTCGCCCAAGCGGCCAACGTGTCCGGCGACGCCAGCGGGTCGTTGCGGCCGCCGAAGATGTGCAACGGGCACTGCAACGGCGACTCATCGGGAGGCCGGTAGGACTGGCAGATCCGCAGATCGTCGCGGACGATGGGCATCAGCAGCTCAAGCCATTCGGGACGGGACAGGATCTCGTCTGGCAGCCCGCCGTAACGGGCCAGCCCCATAGCCAGCTCGTGATCGTCGCCGAGGTGCAGATGGTGCATCGGTCCGCGCAAGTGTGGCGCGCTACAGGCGGCGACGATGACCGCCGCGGGAGCGCGCCGACCGCGCGAAATACCGTGTTGGGCAAGTGAGTATGCGAGTAAAGCGCCCATGCTGTGGCCGAGCAGGACATGGGGTCGGCTCAACAGGTCGTCAAGTTCGTCGGCCAGGCCCCGTACGCACGCGTCGGCGTCGACGTAGCGTGGTTCGTCGCAGCGCGACTCCCGCCCGGGCAGTGTCACCGTCGTGAGTGTCACCTCGACGCCCACGGCCGCCAGAGCCCGGCGCAGCGGATGAAACGACGCCGAGCCGCCGCCGGCGTGGTGAAAGCACAACAACTCGACGGGCGTCATCGGGTCACACCGGCGGCCGGACCGAGCCGCGCGATCACGAAGTCGACGACGTCGCCGACGGTGTGGATCTTCGGCAGTACCTCGACGATGGCGATATGGCCCAGCGGTGGATTGTCCGCGCGCAGCCGGTCGAAAAGGCGAAGTTGCAGTAGCGAGTCGTAGCCTAGATCATTGCTGAGCCGGCTGGACCGGGCCAGCTCGCCGACCGAGTAGCCGCCGACATCGGCGATCACCGCCAGGACCGCTTCCTCTGACGGGTTCGGCGCCTGCGCAGGCTGTTGCCGCTCGGCGACGGGTGTGACCACCGCGGGCTGGGCCGTCGGCACCGCGGGGGCGATCCGGCCATCGAACCAGAAGCGACTGGAGGTGTCGAAGACGTAGGGCGGAATCCGGTGCAGCGGGCCGGCCGGCCGGCCGTACAGCGGCGATAGGTCGGGTGAGTACCCGTCGCGCAACAAGGTCGCGGCTACGGCCATCAGTTCCGTTCCGTGGGAATCCGGTCCACCGCTCAATGTGAGCGACCGGGTCTGTGACGGTAGTCCGCACTGGCGGGCAATCGTGAGCAGCGTGGATCGCGGACCCGCCTCGGCGACATAGTCCGCAGCTGCCGCACTCACGGCGGCCTGGACCGCGTCGAAAAACCGCACCGGCGAGCAGATCTGGCTGGCCCAGTAGTCGGCGTTCATTTCGTGGCCGTCGACTTCTCCGCCGAGCACGGTGGAGAAGAGCGGGAACGCCGCGGGACCCGGTGTCAGTCCCGACAGCTCGCGCCGGAAGTCCGCCACGATGGGTTCCATCAGCGGCGAGTGAAAGGCATGGGAAACCGTCAGTTGCAGCGTTCTGCCGCCTTGCGCGCGAACCGCGTCGTGCACCTGGTTCACCTCGTCGGCGGCACCGGAGATGACCACCGCGTGTGGCCCGTTGACGGCGGCGATCGCGCACCCGGGCTCGTCGGCGATCAGGGCCTCGGCCTGCTCGGTCGTGAGGTCGATCGCGATCATCGCCCCACCGGGAGGCAGCGAGCCCATCAGCCGTCCCCTGACCGCGACGACCTTGGCTGCGTCGTCGACCGACAGCACGCCGGCCAGACAGGCGGCGGCGAGCTCGCCTACGCTGTGGCCGATGCCGAAGGCGGGACGAATCCCGCTCTGCAGCAGTGTCTTTCCCAGCGCGTAGGACACCGCGAACAACGCGGGCTGCGCGAGGCTGGTGTGATGGAGGCCGGGATCGTCACCGAAGATCGCCGCGAACAGGTCCAAAGGCAGGTGCGGGTCGAGGGCGGCCGCCACGAGATCAAGGTGTTCCCGGTAGACGGGGTTGGCGTCGTAGAGCGGCCGCGTCATGCCCGGGTACTGCGTCCCCTGCCCTGAGCACAGGAGCCCGACTCGCGCCGGGACCTTGCTTGTCGGGGCGGACGACGCCAGATCGGCGCGGACGCCTGCGAGAAACTCCCGCAGCCCATCGACCAGCGTGCTGCGGTTGCCTTCCAGCACCAGACGATGACGCTGCGTTCGCTTCACGATGTTAGTGGCGCGGCACCAGGAGGCCAGCTGCTGATCGTCGAGGTTGTGCAGCTCGGTGGCGATCGATCCGGCGTTGCGTCGCAGCGCCTTCTCGGAGGGCGCCGATAGTGTAAGGACGCCGGTCGCACCCGAGTCGGGTTGTGCTACGGCCAGCGCAGACTCCAGCACCGCGTGCGCGTTACTGCCACCCAGTCCGAATGAACTCACACCGCCCAGCGCGCCGTGCGGCGGTAACCGCTGCGCACTGTCGACAAGGCGCAGCCCGCGGGCGTCCAGCCGCAATCCCGGATTGGCGCTGTCGCCGAACACCGTCGGCGGCAGCACGCCGTGGTGCAGCGACAGGCACACCTTGATGAACGCCGCAATCCCCGCGCTGCCCTCGGTGTGGCCGATGTTTCCCTTGACCGAACCCAGCAGGCATAGCTCGCCGCCGCGCGCCTTGTGGACATCGCCCAGCGCGTTGGCCTCGATCATGTCGCCGAGAACCGTTCCGGTGCCGTGTGCTTCGACGAAGGCGATCTGTCCGGCCTCCACCTCTGCGAGGCTGAGCGCACGGCGCATCAGCTCCACCTGCGACTGGCGGTTAGGGGCGGTGATCCCGTTGCTGCGGCCATCGTGGTTGGCGACTGAGCTCTTCACCAGCGCGTAGATCGGCTGGCCGGCGGCAACGGCGTCGTCCAGTCGGCGCAGCACCACCGCGGCGACGCCCTCACCACGGCCGATGCCGTCGGCGCGCTGTCCGAACGGTTTGCAGCGACCATCCGGCGCGGAGAGCCCAGCCTGGGTGTAAAAGATCGAAAGCGAGGGTGTGAGAAGCAGGTTCGCGCCGGCGGCGATGACAGTATCGGCTTCCCCGGAACGCAGCGCGGCACAGCCTTGGTGCACGGCCATCAACGATGACGAGCAGGCGGAATCGATGGCCATGCTCGGTCCGGTGAGGTTCAGGTGGTATGAGATGCGGTTGGCCGTCATGAAGTAGCCACTGCCCACACCACGAAATGCGGTGACCTCGGCGTAGTCGAACATCTGAAGGCTGGTCCACTCGCTGGACATCATTCCGACGAAAACCCCGGTTGGCGTGCCGGCCAGCGAGCGGGGATCGATTCCACCATCTTCCAGTGCGCGCCACGACGCCTGCAGCAGCAGTCGCTGTTGCGGGTCGAGCGCCGCCGCCTCGATCGGCGCAATGCCGAAAAAGTCATTGTCGAATGCGTCGACGTCGTCGATGAAATGGGCGCGTCGGGTGTTCATCGATCCGGCCACACCGTCGGGGTGATAGTAGGCGTCGATATCCCAACGCTGCAACGGCACTTCGGTGTCGGTGACGACGCCGTCCATCAGCAATCGCCAGAACGCGTCCTTGTCCGGCGCGCCCGGGAAGCGGCAGTCGATGCCGACCACGGCGATCGACGTCACGGCGCTGCTCGCTCGGCGGCCAGATGGGCCGCGATGGCGTCGATCGTCGGGTAGTCCCACACGATGGTGGTTTCGACGGCGAATCCCTTCTCGCACTCCAAGTCCGCGCACAACGTCATGGCTAAGACGGAGTCGATGCCACAATCGGCCAATGGGGTGTCGATGTCGATCGTGTCCGGCGCGACGTTGACGTATCCAGCCACCTTCATGGTCAGCCAGTCGGTAAGTTCGTGATACGGCGAATCCTCAGCGGTCATCGGAGCCTCCCTCCCGGTTCGCTGTCGCGGTTCAGCCGCTGCTGGGCCGTTCACTGGCTGGTCGACCCCTGTCCCGTCGGACGAGATCCGGCGACGCACAAAAGCACGGACGCCCCTGTCGAACCGCACGCCGCCGGCGAGTGCCGCGCATGCGATCAGCGGCAGACCGACCGCGATGCCGATTCCCAGGCCAACCACGAAGATGGCCAAGCTCGCGGCCTGCGCCCCCGTGCCGAATCGCCGTACCGACCTGACCGTCGAGCCCCACCTGCGAAACACCTTGCCCGCAAGGAGATCCGCCGCCGCCAGGGTTGGAACGATGGGGGCCGCGTCTTGCGAACACTGCCCCGACTCGGCGATGCATTGCCCGACATCGGCGACCCGGGCCAGTTCGGCGGCGCCTACCCCGGCCCGCCCGAACCACAGAAAGGGTTCGCGCCTGCCGGTCAGCAACCAGCGCAGGGTGGTCACGAACGTTGTCGACTGTGGCCGTGTGTCGGTCGCGGCGACCACCTCGACGGACCGAGCACCCGCGGATCGCAACAGCCCGCGCACCTCGATCGCCGCCGAGTACCACATGTTGCGGCACGCGATCAGCGAGACGACCCTACGATCACGGAAGGCGTCGGGATGCGCTTTCAGCAGCGACCGGATGGGAAGCGAGGGCGCCAGATACCACACCTGGTAGGCCAGGATCGCCAATTCCTCTGGCCCCGTTGCAAAGCCGCCCGCCGGTCCGACGAGCTCCACGAGCGCCTCCGGATCCACCGCTGCGGGGAACACCCCGAAGAATCGCCGAATCGGCCACGGAAACGGAAACGGGATGCGCGGTTGGACGTCCACCCAGCGGATATCCCAACTGCGGGCGACCAGCGGAGCGGTCAAGGCATCGGCAACCTCGCGCAGCTGCCCGGTCTGCGAATAGAGGTACACCACCGCCCGAGGGGGAAGCTGCTCGGCCGGGGAGGATTCGGACACCCAGGTCATTGCCGGGTTTCCGACTCCGTAGCCGCCGACATCGCTGTGAGGTGCATGAAGGAGACCGCGAATCGGCCAGATTCCGGCACCATGCACAACAGCGTGTCACCCTCGTTGATAAGGCCCTGCGTCATCATCTCATCGAGGATGACGAAGATGGCTGCACTCCCGATGTTTCCGACTTTCGTGAGGTTGCTGTACCACATCTCGGGAGGGCCCATTTCGACGCCCCGCCGGGAGAACTCCCCGAACATCAGAGTCTTCATGCGTTCGCTCGAGTAGTGCGCGGGAAACCACGTCACCGTCTTCGGATCGAACTTACCCATGGCGCGTAGCCGTTGGTATTCGTCGATTCCGACGCGTACCAGGTGCGGCAACAGGGAGAGCTTTTGCCGCGCAGCGAGCGCGCCGTCGGCCGCGGCCGCCGCGGCAGTCGGGTAGTCACCCCAGGTCTTGGAGCATGCGTTGTCGTTGCTGCCGAAGTACATGCACGCCTTTTCTCTATTCGCATACGACGTCAGCGAGATCCAGTCGATGCGGAGGCTGATCCCCGACGTCGCGGGCGTGCTCTCGACCACCGCTGCGCCCGCGCCGTCGGAGAGCATGTAGCGCAGGAACGCGGTTTCCATCGGCAACGACCCGTCCTCCGAGACCGCCTTCATCTCGTCGTAACGGGTGCTCTTGAACCCGCGTGATGCGAACTCGCTGGCGACGCAGATCGCGTTGCGCTTCTCGCCGATCGCCACCTGCAGATACGCGTTCTTCAGCGCCATCATCCCGCAACTGCAGATGCCGTGTGCGGTCGCGATCTCAAGCGGGCCGTAGCCCAACTCGCCGTGCACCATGCTGGCATGCCCGGGACCCATGAGGTCCGGCAGCGTCGTCGCCGCCGTCAGCAGTTCGACCTCGTTGGGTCCGAGTCCAGCGCGCTCAGCGGCGTTGCGCACCGCACCGGCCGCCATCGCCGCATTCGAGATGACGGTCTGCTGATTCTTGTCGATCGCGTAGTGGCGCGTCTTGATTCCACAATTCGCGAGAATCAAGTCCTTCAGATCGGAGGACGCGCGCCCGGCCTTTCCGATGTAATCCTCGATCTCGTCGTTGGGAACCGGATAGCCGGGGAGAAAAACGCCGGTGGCCGTGATGTATGCACCCATGCTGATGTGGCTCCAGATCGAGTTGTCAACGAGACCGCGGGGGCCATCAGGCCGCTTCGGCGACCTTCAAGAGGACGAGATCCGTGAAGTCGGACAGTGTGCGCACCCCCGCGATTCGCTCGTCGTCGAGCGAAATGCCGTACTTCTTCTCGATGATGTCTGCGATCGCGAGAACTCCGAGCGAATCGAGTCCCAGATCGTCCAACGTGCATTCATCGGTGACCTCGTCGGGTTCGACGCCGGAGTGCGCGCCCAGGTACTCGACGATGTCGCGTTCGACTTCGTATTCGATCGGCATGGCGGTTTCTATTTCCTCTCGCTCACCCTCTGTTGAGCCGGGTCCCGTCCAGCGCAAACCGGGTCAAGGGCTGCGAACCCACCCCCAATAATAGCTGGCGGTGGGCACCTTCGGCACGATTAGTCGACCTAACTTCTGCAAAGACGGTATGCGACTGCATAAAGAGATACGAGTACGAATCCCAGCCGGTTCAATTACTCGTTGTCCGACCATGGGTTCACAGAGGACGCCTCGGTGGTCGCGACCGCTCCTCGCCAGGCATCGCAGTTCGGGCACGTGGGAGTCGATACAGGTCACTGTCCAGTCGTAGAGAGGCGACGGCTTGCCTCGACCGCGGCAGCGGTAACCGCGCGGAGTCCCTGGGCGGCCAACAGATCAAGCACCTTGCGGCGGAACTCCTCGGGGTGGCGCTTGGGCACGGACACGGCTCCTCCGACGGGGACGTCGTGACCAAAAGTCAAGCAAGCCGACTCCATACAACCCAGGGCACAGCAACGTGCGCATTAGGATCGGGGACGGTTCAGCTTCAGATATCGACTCCGGCAATCGCGGCCTGGAAGGGGCGAGGACTATGGATCCCGCGAGAGCCGGTGCCTGGCGTGACGAACACGGAACTCGGCGCAACCGGGTAGTGACATGAGTACTTCGCGGGTCTTGATCGTCGGTGCCGGTCCGGCCGGGGCGACAGCCGCACTGCTGCTCGCAGAACACGGGATCGACACCCTCGTCGTCGAACGATGTGTGGCCCCGTCGACCCACCCGGCCGCGCATGTGCTCTCCACCCGCACGCTGGAGGTCTTCCGCGAACTGGGCCTCGAACACGAGGTGCGCCGCCTCAGTTCGCCGATATACGAACTGCGCGACGTCATTTATGCCACGAGTGTGACCAGACCTGAACTGGGCCGGATCACCATCTACGACCCTGAATCGACTGAAGCCCAATTGCTTCAGACCGTGAGCCCGACTCGGGCCGCGAACCTGTCGCAGAACGTGCTTGGGCAGCTGCTGTGGGACCGGCTCGAGGCGTGCAAGCGCGTCGAGTTCCACCGCGGCAACGTGTACCAAGATCATCGCGAAACCTGTGATGGCGTTGAAGTTCGAGCTACCGGGCCCGACGGCGAGGGCGCATGGGTCGCGACAGGTCGGTATCTGATCGGCGCCGACGGGGCGGGCAGCGATGTCCGGCGGATATGCGGACTCCAGATGCGCGGCCCCGTGCTGCAACACGTGATCAGCGTTCACTTCAGCGCCGACCTGCGTCCTTATCTGTGGTCACGCCGAGCCCCCGTCATCTGGACTTTCACTCCACGCGGGCTGGGAACCATTATCGTGCACAGCTCACCCGGCGACTTCGTCTTCCAGTTCGCCTACTTCCCGCCGGTTCAGCGTCTCGAGGACTTCACCGCCGACCATTGCCGGCGCAGAATCCGAGATGCGGTGGGAGACAAGAATTTGGCCGTCAACATTCACTCGGTGCAGAGCTGGGCGATGACGGCGCAGGTCGCTGATCGATACCGCAAAGGACGTACATTCCTGATCGGCGACGCCGCGCACCGCTTCCCGCCGACCGGCGGTCTCGGACTCAACACCGGCGTGCACGATGCCCACAACCTGGCTTGGAAGCTGGCGTGGGAAATCTCTGGGTGTGCTCCGGCTGATCTGCTCGACACCTACGAGGCGGAACGTCGACCGATCGGCATCGCCAACACCGACCATTCGGTGAAGAACTTCGACGGTCTGATGGACGTTTTCGCTGCGCTCGGATTGCCCCGATCAGGTATGCGCGCGATGCGGGCTCTGGCCGGGTCCCGACTGATGGCTGCGCTGCCGCGCCCAGCGTCACGCCGGATGCTAGCGGCCCTCATGGCTGTGGCAATGCAGCGGATTCGCCCGGTGACTTCCCGGGGTCGCATCGGAGCACGCATCCGGTACGCGGTGCAGGAGGTGATCGCCCGCCAGGGCGGCCATTACCGAACGTGGGGCCTCGATCTCGGTGTGCACTACGACCGCGGATTCCTCAACGACGGCGATATATCCGAGGACGTAGCGGACGTCGAGTTCTATACGCCGATCGTGCGCGTTGGGGGACGGCTACCACACGCGTGGGTCCAGTACAACGGAGCGAGAGTCTCCACGCTCGACCTCCCGGCGCGCGACACGCTGACGGTTCTGGCCACATCCCAACACGAGTCGAGTTGGCGCGACGCGCAGAAAGCGGTCGGATACCCACTGAGGGTGATCGGTGTCGACCTCGCGGCGTGTGAAGAGCCGCTGCGTTCGCTGGCGGCAGGGCAGGCGCTACTGCTGCGCCCGGATTCTCATATAGCCGCAGTGCTCGACCGATCGAGTGGTGGGCACGCCGATGCACTCGGTGCGGCGCTTGATCAACTAGGTCTGTCGGACACCGGCAAGGAGAGCTATGAACCCACGACTTGACGAGATTGTCGTGCTGACCCACGAGTGGGATTCGATGCGAGCCTGGTGGGGCGCCCTTCTCGGCGCGGATCCACGCATAGTCGGTCACCGAACCGCGGTCGTCGAGACAGCCGGGCTACGGGTTGTTATCGAGCATTCCGAGATCGCGATGAACGCCAATCCCGAAGTCGCTGGGGTTATTTCACTCACGGTGTCGGCCTCTTCCGCGATCGCCGCCCTCGACACCCACAGGCGACTGGTCGCGATCGGCTCCCGTCACCACCGCGCCACAAACGACGCCTGCGGAGTGCGCCTCTGGTACCGCGACCCCAATGGCACCGACGTGGCGATCCGCTTACCCTTCGACGCCGACGCGAACAACCGGCCTGGCCAGGAGATCGATCCGGATCACATCGTCACCCGGCTGCAAGCGGCCGCAGAATCAGCGAAAGAGGTACACGCCAACGGCGAATAGCTCAAGTCGGCGTACGACGGTGAGCGAAATTCAATTGATAAGCCTGATAGGCGACCTCACAGGCAGACTGATCCAGGGCCATCGCGATGTTCCTCTCGGTAGTGATCCTTGGTCGTTTCACCACAGAGACTCACGCGATGGCCCCTCTACATCGGCACCGACACGCCGCCACTACTTACCCCACGCCCCGGGACGTTCCCGGTCATATCATGGAATGACTGGCTGAGTTGGAATTAGTGGCGCGGTACCCATGAGGATCAACGCGGCAACCACAGCGCCAACCACCCCCGGCGCTGGCCTGCGGCAGCCGGTGAGTTTGCATTTGAGCATCGTGCCTCCTCGGCACGCGGTGGGGACTAGCGGTGCCGGTCGCGGTGCGCGGCTGGTCAGCAAGCCCCCGAGCAATCGGGTGCGTGGCGTTGGGTGCTGAAGAACTCGGCCCAGGACATCACCTCGGGGTGCTGTTTGAGTAGCGCGCGGCGCTGGCGTTCGGTCATTCCGCCCCAGACACCGAACTCCACCCGGTTATCGAGCGCATCGACGGCGCACTCCTGGATGACGGGACAGTGTCGGCAGATGGCAGCGGCTTTTCGTTGCGCGGCTCCGGGCGCGAACAGCTCATCGGGATCGGTGAAGCGACACCGCGCCCGTGCCACCCAGGCCTGGCGGGCTTCGAGGGCGGGATGCTGAACTGGGGTCACCTGCTGCTTTCCTGTTGATCCGACGGACTGAGATGCAACGCACCTGCCCTACGCATGGGTCCGCCACCCGCTGCCAAGGATAGTTTGCCACACGGCTGATTGCCGAGCATCGGCGGATCTCTTCCCGGGGTCGGCAACCTGATTCACCCTCTGGCGCAAGTAATTAGCCAGGGGCTCCTCGCATATGGGACTGCGATCATAAGCCGGACACCAGGTCGGTAACGGTTGCTGGGGACGGTCGTTGATCGACAACGGACGCCACTACTGGCCCCCTGATTGTGGTAGATACCGTCGGTGGCCCGATCCGCCCAGCCATGGGGCGGC
>JBLNEK010000167.1:0-7750 GCA_050262635.1 Candidatus Sericytochromatia bacterium
CTCGGCAGCCACGGCGGCCACGGGTTCACCCGATCGCAGCCGTGCAACGATTTGCCGGCGCACCGACGACGAAAACTGACGGGGCATGTGACCTCCCTCGATCACTCTGCCCTCGACTCTCCCAACCGTGGACCAACAACACGGGTACAGATCTGGCGGACTCATTCACCGGGAACACGCCAGATGCGCACGGGCTCCGCCTGAGCAAGAAGCTCGTGCCCAACCCGCTCAGAAGTTACTGCAGGTGTCAAAAGCCGTTTGAACAATTGGTAATATGTCCCGATTCGCTGGATTGCTCACGATCCGCTGGGCCATCCGCTGGCGTTGATCCGGCGGCGCGGCGAGGAAGGTCTGCAAATCTCCCTGCATCTTCGGCGATGACTCGAATGCCGAGGCATACCTTGGATCTTGAGCGTTCAGCGCCGCGACAAACTGTGGGTAATTGCAGGTCGAGTTGACGGCCGAATCTAGATTGGGATCTGCAGACGCTACACCGGCCCCCGCAGTCAACGACAATGCCAGACCGCCAAGCGCTACACCCAGTCTGGTAAACACCAGTTTGTTCATGTGGACTCCCTCCCTATAACTGATTGCATTGATTCTAGGCGGCCGCCTCGAACCCTGCGGCGAAATTGCTCCGGGCCTGCTGAATTACAGAGAGGCGCCCGCTGCCGCTGTGCGGTGCCTCAACACGGTAACCGGTGCGCGCAGCGCGCGGGCCTCTAATTGCTCGCACCCGGTGGACGATTCGTCGAGATCGGCAAACGCGACATCTAGTGTCCAAAGCGGTGGGCACAGTCAGCCCGCGGCGAGGGGTGGTCGCGGCGATGGTGTTGACGATGCTCATCGCTGTCGACTGGCCGGCGCGCCAGTTCATCGAGATGTGCGAGAACAGCCGGTGCTCGATGTTCTTCGACTTGGAAGTTCGGGGGCGGCAAGTAGCAGACGGTGATGTCAAGGCCGGTCTCGTCGGCGAGGTGGGCGAGCTTTGGAATCGCCGCTGCGGTCGACGACGACGTCGGTCGGTCACAGCGCCGAGGCCGGGCGCAGCACATCGCCACACGACAAGCACGGTGGCGATCGCCAGCGCGGCGCAGCCGGGCGCAGCGAGTTTGCGGCCGGACTTTAGCGAGGAGTTACAGCTCCCGAGCATCGAGGGCTTCCTTGGCGTCCTGCGCCTGCGCCACCTGCTGCGCGGTGTAGCCGATGAGCAGCGCCACCCCGCCCAGGAGGAGGACCACCCCGGCCAGCCACAGCAAGCCGTACGAGTAGCCGCGGTACAGCGCATCCAACTGGGTGGCGTTCATGGACTCCACCGGCCTGCTGGTGCCGCCCAGGTGCAGCGTCCGCAACGTGATGACGGCCTGGATGACGGCCAGCACCATCGGCCCGCCGAGGCTCTGCAGCATCACTGAGATCGCCGATGCAGGCCCGATCCGGTCGGGGCCGACGCTGGCGATCAGCGACAGCGTGAGCGGGACGCCGATCATGCCGATGCCGATGGCGCCGATGAGGATCGGCAGCACCAGATTCGGGAAGTAGGGGATGCCGCGATTGAGCGTCGAGCCGTACAGCATCGCGGCCAGCACCAGGATGCCGCCGGCGATCACCACCACCCGCGGCGGCAACCACGACACCAGCCGCGACGACGCGCCCGCCCCGATGACCATCGCAATGGCGAACGGGATGAAGCCGACGCCCGCGCGCAGCGGACTGTAGCCCATGACGGTCTGCACATACAGGGCGATCAGCACGGTCAGGGTGAAAGTCACTCCACCGGACAGGAACATGGCCGCGAACGTGGCCAGCCGGTTGCGGTCGAAGAACAGGCTGAACGGCACGACGGGGTTCTCGGCGGTGCGCTCCACCACGACGAACGCCACGAAAGCGGCCAGAGCCACCACACCTGAACCGATCGTGATGGCCGACAGCCAGCCCTTCTCCGGGCCCATCGACAAGCCGAACACCGCCGCGGTACAGATCAACGTGGCCAGCACAGCCCCGGTGGCGTCGAGCCTCATCCGCTCCTTCTGGGTTTCCCGCAGCGTGGTGCCAGCCAGATAGATCACAGCCAGCCCGATCGGCACGTTCACCGAAAACGCCAGCCGCCACGACACCTCGGTGAGCACCCCGCCCACCACGAGGCCGAGCACCGCGCCGACACCGGTCATCGCGGCTAACGCCGCCGCCGCGGCGTTGCGCACCGGCCCCTTCGGGAACGTGGTCGCCACCAGCGCCACACAGGTCGGTACGATGATCGCGCCGGCCGCGCCATGCAGCAACCGAGCCACAACGAGGGCGCCCCAGTCCCAGGCAATGCCGCACATGGCCGAGGCGATGGTGAACAGCGCGACCCCGACGATGAAGGTGCGCTTGCGGCCGAAAGTGTCACCGAGGCGGCCGCCCAGCACCATCAGGCCACCAAAGGCCAACACGTAAGCGGTGATCACCCAGCTGCGCCCGGCATCCGACAGGCCCAGCTCGTTCTGGATCTTAGGAAGCGCGAAGACCGCGACGGGGCCATCCATCGCCGCCATCAGGTTAACGCCGCCGATCGCGATAACCGGGGCGACGAACCGGCGAGAGCCCAGCCAAGTCAATAAGTACCTTTTCGTAACCTGCAGCCCGGTCGGTTCGACGGGCATAGGGGCCACTCGTTCCGCATGCTCTGTCGTCCCGTGAGGTAGCGCCGGCTCTTCATCGTTGAGAGTCGCCATAGGGGGCCACCCTACAGGAGAGGTGCGCTGGGCGGCCGTCGTTCGGTACTGACCCACAAGTACTGACGTATCCGCAGGCTGACCTATCCGCAGGCTGTGAGGAATAGTCAAGATCTGTGGATCGGCGTGTCACGCGGCTTGAGCCTCACCTCCTGATTTCTCGTCGGATCGTTCGATGAGTTTGCCGTTTTCGAAACGTGCTCCGGCTCGGACCAGGGCGACGAGGTGGGCTCGTTGACCGCACGCCACCGGTGCTGGGCGGATTCGATGAGCTTGAACGCCATCTCGATCGCGGCGGCGCGGGAGCAAGGGGCCTTGGTGACGCGCTGCCGCAACCTGACGGGGTGGCAAAGGTGGACTCGATGGGATTAGTGGTGCGCAAATGCATCCAATGCTCGGCGGGATAGTCGTAGAGCGCCAGCAGCTGGTCAACATCATCGGTGATCTTGGCGACCGCCTTCGGAAACTTCGCCCCGTAGGCCGCCCCGAACGCCTTCACCGCGTCCAGGGCGTGGCGTTTGTCCTCGGCGTTCCAGATCTCGGCGAGTGCCTTCTTCGCGTCTGGGTGCGCCGACTTCGGCAGCGCGGCAAGAACATTCGCGATCTTATGAAACCAGCAACGCTGCTCTCGGTATCGGGAAACACATCGCGCACCGCCTTCCAAAACACCAGCGCGCTAGTCGCCGACCGCCAGCACCGGGGCGCGCATGCCCCGGCGTTTGCAGTCGCGCAGCAGTTTCGCCCACCGGCGTCCTCGCGGTGCCCACGACCAATGCGATGAGCTCCTTGCGGGCGTCGATGCGCACACCCATCATTACCAGCAAACACACCTTGGTCTGCTCCAAGCGGACCCTAAGATGGATGCCGTCGACCCAAACATAAACGTAGTCAACATCGTTGAGCGAACGCTGACCGAAGGCGGCCCCCTCGTCCTCCCACTGCGCGGTCAATCGGGTGACCGCCGAGGCCGACAGGCCGGCACCCGAGCCGAGGAACTGCTCCAGCGCCGGACCGAAGTCGCTGGTGGAAAGCTCGTGCAAATACAGCAGCGGCAACACCTCGGCGATCTGCGGGGACTTGCGTGCCACGCCGGCAGGATCGCCGAGGAGAACCGCTGCCGCTCACCGTGCTCATCAACGCGTTTGTCGTTGTCCCGGGGTACGCGCATTCGCGCCGCCCCCGCCGCCGTCATCACCTCCCGCTCGCCGTGATAGCCATTGCGGACCACCAGCCCCGACCGTCCTCATCAACTTCGTAGACATGCGCCTCGATGTAGGCGGCGACCTCCGCTTGCAAAGCGGCGGCCAGCATCTGCCGCGCGCCGTCACGCACGATCTCATCGAGCAGCAACGAACCCGGCGAACCCGTCGCCACACCGCCAGCCGCGCATCGGTCCCGTCGTGGATTACCTTAAGCATGGGGCGTACCTTCCCGAACCGGCGCGCCAACGCCCGCCCTTGATCAGACTTCCTATGGGCTATCGATCATCCCCGGGAAGGGCCCATTCACGTCACCTCGCCGAGGCGGATCCACAGGTTTTGATCATTGCTCATCGACTGTTCTGGAATATTAGCCATTGAGCCGCAAGATGTTTCCAGGATTCCACTCTCGTCTGGAGCTTCATCCGTCGCGATGACCAGGTTGGCGCTAAAAGCATCGTCTAGCAAGACGAGGCTTTCGACGACGCATCCACGTCGCTGAAGCTCAATGGCGAGCTCGTGGGCTACGACGCCCCCAAGAGACCAGCCGAGAAGCTTGTAGACCGGCGGGATAAACGGCTTGTAGCCTGCCTGCATAGCATGCCGCCATGCCACGAATCGATTCAGGTTCAGCTGCGCCAACTGGGATTTGAGGATGTCCCGAGTTCCATGGAACTTCGGTGGCGGCCCGGTAAGCAGCAGGCTGCGCTCACCTCGTCATCGTGCACCACGGGTCCGACAGGTTCGGCGAACTCGCGCTCGAGTGCGGCGCGAAGCGCCGGTAGGTGTAGGTGACCGTTGACGCGGCGGAACTGCTTGCCGACCTCGATCATGCCTGCTGCACACCAGCGCAGCGCCATCTTGGCGTTTCCGCCCGAGGTGCGCCGCATCATCTACACCACCAACGCCGTCGAATCGCTGAACTACCAGCTGCGCAAGATCATCAAGAACCGCGGCCACTTCCCCAACGACGACGCGGTGATCAAGCTGCTGTGGCTGGCCATACGCGACATCGAAGACAAGCGCGCACGCGCCCGCGAAAAAGACCGCGGCAAATCCCGCACACGATGGGCATCGGGCCGACTCGTCGAGGGCCTGGTCGTCACAGGCTGGAAACAAGCCCTCAATGCCCTGGCCATCGCCTACCCAGGACGCCTACCAGAACACCTCAATTAACAAGGAACGCAATCACTTACACAGAACACTTGACAAGCCCGCACCCGTATTGCGTTGGGCAGCCCGTTCGACAGAGCCGCTCCATAGCCGCGAAACGGATCCAGCGCCGCCATCTCGATCCCGCCAATCCAGTCTGTTGGTTGGTCTGAGATCCACTCAGCCAACACCTTTCGGCTGCGACCATCGATAATGTCGATCAGCTTGCCGCGGTGTAAGTCGACGATGCCGGTGGCAAAGATGGTCGACCGACGGTGATTGGCGCGCAAGAACGCCGTCTCATCGACCCCCACGGCACAGACCCTCGGCGATGCGATCTTCGCGCTCGATCAGCTCACCGCCGTGCTCAACGACCGCGGCCATGACCGTGGCCCAACCCACCCCGAGGTCACGGGCCACCGCCGCCACCGAATGGCCATCGCGGCCCACCCGGCGGCAGGCCTGCTTGCGGGCCCGCTCGGTCCACGACGAGCGCGGCGCGATACCCGGATGGGTCTCGGTCCAGGTCTGCTGCTCACACTGACGGTGCACACACCGCCAGATGCGTTTAACCCACACCAACGTCACTGGGCGATCCGCGGCCGGCAGATCCCGCACCCAGGTGGGGCGCCGATCATGCAGCCGCGCCTGCGCGCCGCACACCGGACACCAGCCGGTTGTCGTAGTCGTCTCGATGGCGTACTCCAGCTCGCCATCACGTTCCGATACCGCCAACACGGCCATGCCTTCCAACCCGAGCATCACCGCGGCACTACCGTTGTCTATCACCTGGGGCCTCCCTCATTCGTGTCCGAACACCACGAATCATGAGGCCCCAGGCCCATTCCTGGGGTCAGGCAGACAACCGTGTCACCCGACCACTACCACGCTTCATTGCGAAGAGCCGCCAAAGTGATGGGACCACCGCTTTGCCATGAGGATGGGACCGGGTTGTTCCGCTCGCGGGCCGTCTCCCACCGCCAAGGCCTGGCGTAGTCAGTAAGCAATCACAAAAATCCACGTCAACCCGACAAATCGCACTCAACCAGGGGAACTTCGGTCTAAACGGAAAAGCCGGCAAAGGACCAGGGATTTTGACCGGGAATTACGTCTCCGCACCGCCGCCTTGAGCTTCCAATAAGAGTTTGAGTTGTTCACCATACATACTGAGCGATTCGGCGGTCAACATCTCATAATGTGTGCAGTCGACCGAGTATGCGGTAATGTCGCCAGCAACGTAAGGTCGCCACCCCTGTAGATGGAATCGGGTAGCCATTCGGGCTCGCAATTGTCGCCATCGTGGGCTCAGTCTGGTGCCACTACCGTTCTCATTTCCACGCCGTGCAGCGGAGAATATGACCATATCGCCGTCAAATAGACCAGGCACGTGTCGGCGGCGGTACAACTGGTTAGCAGTAACACTTTGAACCATGAACTCCAACAGCTGTTTGGGCGGAAGAGCGAAGTCCACTTCGTCTCGTTGGCGAATTAATTCCTCTGCCCGCCGGTAGGTAAGAAACCTCCACCATTTTGGAATATCTATACCATTGATTCGCAAAACGTGTTTAAGGACTTGACTCTCGCCTAAAGCTCGGTTTTTTGCGATAACCCTGTTAGCACTGAATGCAGGGTCTAACAGTACCAGGCGTTGGACTTCACATCCGCGTCGGCGAAGCTCAATGGCCAGCTCGTGAGCGACGACGCCCCCAAAAGACCAGCCGAGAAGCTTGTAAGGCCCGCCAGGATAAACGGCTTGGAGCCGGTCTGCATAGCTTGCCGCCACGCTACGAATCGATCCAGGCTCAGCTTCGCCATTGTTCGGGACTTGGTTAATTCCGATAATCGGGCAATCCAAATAATGGCCCAGCTCCCGATATGACCAGCTCAGCCCGAGACCATCATGAATACAGCACAGCGGAACACCCGTACCCCCCTTGAGGAACTCAACGGGGACTACTTCCACCGAGCTGGCATGTCTGCCCAATTGCTGGCTCAAGCTTCGAACGGACGGCGCGTAGAACAAGGTGCGCACCGCGAGGTCAGCATCCAGGCTGGTGTTGATCGCGGCGACCAGGCGCATCGCCGACAGCGAATCCCCACCCAGCTCGAAGAATGAGTCGTCGACACCGACCCGCTCCAACCCGAGGACCTGGGCGTAGTTGCCGGCCTGGATCTCCTCTAACACGGTGGCCGGGGCGCGGTTCCGATCGGCCTCCTGGTATTCGGGTGCCGGCAGGGCGAGGGTGTCGAGTTTGCCGTTGGGTGTTAGCGGCAGCGCGTCGATCACCACCACCGCGGCCGGCACCATGTACGCCGGCAGCCGCTCGGCCAACGCGCTGCGCACCCCGGCCGGGTCCACCGCCCCGGTCACCGACTCGGTGACATAGCCCACCAGGCGCTTGTCGCCGGGGCGGTCCTCGCGGGCGATCACCACCGCCTGCTCCACCCCATCCAACCCGGCCAACACCGCCTGCACCTCACCCAACTCGATGCGATACCCGCGGATCTTAACCTGCTCATCAGCACGCCCCACATAGTCCAGCTGCCCATCAGCGCGCCAACACACCAGATCCCCGGTGCGATACATCCGCGCCCCGGCACCGGCGAACGGACACGCCACAAACCGCGACCCGGTCAACCCCGCCCGCCCGACATAGCCCACCGCCACCCCACGACCGGCCA
>JBLNEK010000168.1:0-6806 GCA_050262635.1 Candidatus Sericytochromatia bacterium
TCTTCAGCGGCACGACCCTCGTACGCCAACTCATCGCCGACCCCACCCGCCAATACCAGCCCAGTGCACCAAACACACGGACTTACCGCGCCCGCCAACCTCAACCGGCATCATGACTGTCGATGTCCCGAGACAAAAGTGTCAACGATGTCCCGAGACACCACACCACGCTCAGCGTCGATTACCGCGCCAAGATCGCTCAGAGCAGGGCCAGCGCGGCGGCTGCGGCCGTGGCGACGCACATCCCGGGACCGTGCGGGACCGTGCGAGCGCGGCGGCGAACCAGTTCAACCAGCGCCCACACTGCCGTCAGCAGCGGAGCGGCCATCGCGGCGAGCAGCCAGACGTCCATCCCGAAATAGCCGCCGATCCCGCCAACGCCGAGAGCCAGTTTGACGTCGCCGGCGCCCATCGCCGAGGGCGCGACTGCGTGCACGAGGAGGTACAGCAGGCTCAGCGCCGCCGCCCCCACGAGCGCCGGGCCACCCCGCCCGGCCAGCGCCGCGGCCGCCAGCGCCGCCGCCGCGCCCGGCAAAGTCAGCCAGTTGGGCAGCCGGCGCCGGCGCACGTCGTAGGCGCTCAATGCTCCCAGCCAGATCAGCCCGGCGACCCACACCATGTTCGGAGGCTAACGCCGCTGCAGCGCCGCTCTCATCGCCTCTTTCGGCGCGGGCCGCCCGGTGAACTGCTCCACCTGGGCAAAGGCCTGGTGCAGCAGCATGTCCAGCCCGTCGATCACCGTGCCGCCCGCCTCGGACACCGCGGCCGTCAAGGGCGTCGGCCATGGGTCATAGACCGCGTCGAGAAGGGCGGGTGCGCGCCGCAATACCGCCAAGTGCTCAGCCGCAACGTCGGCCGGGATGGTGCTGACCACCGCGCCGGCCGCTGCGACGTCCTCGGCTAGACCTGGATCGGTGAAAGCTCGCCAACGGGCATGCAGCCCGACCCTGGCGGCGAGCGCGAGTAGTGGTTCGGCTTTCGCGGGATTTCGGGCGACGACCGTGACCGAAGGCGCGTGCAGGTCGGCCGCGGCGACTACCGCCGCGCGCGCCGTGCCGCCCGAGCCGACCACGACCAGCTCGCCGTCGACGCCGCCGAGCGCCCCGACGACACCGTCGACGTCGGTGTTGTCGGCCCGCCACCCGTGCTCAATGTGCAGCAGGGTGTTGGCCGAACCGACCAGCTCCGCGCGCCGGGTGCGTTCGTCGGCGACCTCCAGCGCGGCGAACTTACCCGGCATCGTCACCGACACGCCGACCCACTCGGGTCCGAAAGACTCTACGAGACTTGGCAATTGCTCTGCGGTGCACTCGATTCGGTCATAGGTCCAGTCGGTGAGACCTAATGCACGGTAGGCGGCGAGATGCAGCTGCGGCGACTTGGAGTGTGCGATCGGTGAGCCCAGAACCGCGGCCCTCACTCTGCTCAATGCTCTTCGCCCAAGAGGCTCATCGCCGCTCAATGCTCTTCGCCCAAGAGGCTCATCGGGCGCTGTCGAGGACACCGTTGCGCTTGGCCAGCTCGATGTTGGCCAGATGCTGCTGATAGTCCCGGGTGAACAGCGTGGTGCCCTGCATGTCCACCGTGACGAAGTACAACCAGTCCCCCGGCTCGGGCCGCTCGGCCGCGGCCAGCGCCTCATCGCCCGGCGAGCAGATCGGCGTCTTCGGCAGGCCCTCGTGGAAATAGGTGTTCCAGGGCGTGTCGCGACCACGGTCGGCGTCGGTGGTGGCGACTTCCTGGCGGTCCAGCGGGTAGTTGACTGTGGAGTCGAACTCGAGCTTCTGGTGGGCCAGAAGGCGGTTGTAGATCACCCGCGCCACCTTCGCGAAGTCGTCGGGCTTGCTCTCGCGCTGCACGAGCGACGCCACGATCAGAGTCTGATACGCCGACAGCGTCGTGCCGTCGGGCGAGGCGCCCAGCCCCAGGCTCGCGTAGCGATTCGCGCTGTCGCCGATCAGCGTCGACAGGATCTGCTGCGCCGACCACGACGGGTTGATGTCGAAGGCACCGGGCGCAATCAGCCCCTCCAGCCGCCGGTGGTCGCCGCCCATC
This sequence comes from Candidatus Sericytochromatia bacterium, assembly GCA_050262635.1. Classification (GTDB taxonomy): domain Bacteria; phylum Actinomycetota; class Actinomycetes; order Mycobacteriales; family Mycobacteriaceae; genus Mycobacterium. The sequence continues at coordinate 2,056 of JBLNEK010000168.1, forward strand.
GACTCCACCTGCGTGGCCGCCCAGGACGGCACGTTGAGCGCGGCCGGAGCGCCGGTGCCGGCGACTTGGCGCAGTTCGTCGACGGGCACGCAACGCTGCTTGCCGTCCAGCAGCACGCATGACGCCCGCGACACCAGCGTCAGGATGCCCTCGGTGACCGCGTTGGTCTTGACGTCGGCCACATCGTCGAGTTGCCGGCCTTCCGGGATCACCAGCTTGCCGACGCGGCTCTTCGGATCGGTCAGCCGCCGCACCGCGTCGGCCGCCGGAATCTCGGTGCGCATCTGGTAGTAGCCCGGCTGGATCGACGGCATCTCCGAATTGCCGTGCGCCGCGTCGACGAATCCCCGAACCGATGCGACGACCTTGTTGTCGACGAGCGTCTGCCCGATGGCCGTGGTCGAGTCACCGGCGTGGACCTGGATGACGACGTCGCTCTTGCCTGCGCCTGAGTAGTCGCTGAACCAGCTGTGCCACAGCCGCGAGCCGATGAACACCGCAGCCACTACGACGACAACCAGAACGGCCAGCATCACCATGCGGACGTTGTTGCGTCGGCGGCGAACACGTTCCTGGCGAATCCGGTCGGCGCGGGACTTACGCCGTGGCGCGTTGACCGCCACGGGCTCTGCCCTCTCGCGCGCGTCAGCCACTATCGACCTCACCAGGCACCGTTTCTTGCTCTTCGCGCACGCTGCTCATCGCCGTGTTGCGACGCTGATCCAGCCACCCCTGCAGGATCCCCACGGCAGCGGCCTGGTCGATCACCGTGCGCTGGGACTTCGCCTTGACACCCGCCTCACGCAACGACCTTTGCGCGCTGACCGTCGTCAACCGTTCGTCGGCCAGCCGCACCGGCACGTCGGGCACGCGACGAGCGAGTTCGTCGGCGAGGGCGACGGCGTCCTGCGCGGACGACCCGGCACGGTCGGCCAGCGTGCGCGGTAGGCCGACCACGACCTCGACGACGTCGAGGTCGCGGATCAGCGAGACCAGCCGTTTGAGGTGCTTGCCAGACCGGTCGCGGCGCACCGTCTCCACGGGGGTGGCCAGGATGCCGTCGGGGTCGCTGCCGGCCACGCCGATGCGGACGCTGCCGACGTCGACGCCCAGCCGACGCCCCCGGCCCGGGTCGTCGCTGCCCGGTCGGTCGGGCGAGCGGTCGCCTGATGTCGCCGGCCCTGCGGCTCCGTCTGTACCGACAGCCACGCAGCTAGCTCCGGGCGATCTCGGCTCGCAACGCGGCCAGCGCCCCGTCGATCCCCGCCGGGTTCTTGCCCGACCCCTGAGCGAGCTCGGGCTTGCCGCCCCCGCGCCCGTCGACCGCCACGCTGAGCTGCTTGACCAGCTCGTTGGCTCGCAGCCCGAGGTCGACTGCGGCGGGATTTGTCGCGACCACATAGGGCACCGACCCGCCGTCGGCCTCGGCGATCAACGCGACCACCGCGGGGTCGCTGCCCAACCGCCCGCGGATGTCGCCGACCAGGTTTCTCAGATCCCCGGCTGTCTCCCCGGACATTCGCTGGGCCACGAGTCGGACCCTACCGACTTGCTCGGCTCCGGCGGCGGCATTCGCTGCAGTGGCGCGGGCCGACGCCTGCCTCATCCGCTCGACTTCCTTTTCTGCCGCCTTCAGCCGGTCGACCAGTGTGGCCACTCGGGCGGGCACCTCTTCGGACGGCACCTTCAGCGACGACGCCAGCCCGGCCAGTAGTGCACGTTCCTTGGCCAGATGGCGGAATGCCTCGAGCCCGACGTACGCCTCGACGCGGCGGACGCCCGACGCGATCGACGACTCGCCGAGGATGGTGACCGGCCCCACCTGCGCGGAGTTGTGGACGTGCGTGCCACCGCACAGTTCCAGCGAGAACGGGCCGCCGATCTCGACTACGCGCACCTCGTCGGGGTAGCTCTCGCCGAACAGCGCAATCGCGCCCATCGCCTTGGCTTTCTCGAGTTCGGTGCTGAACGTGTGCACCTCGAAGTCGGCCTCGACCGCCTCGTTGGTGACTTCCTCGATCTGCGTGCGCTGCTGTTCGGACAGCGAGCCCTGCCAGTTGAAGTCGAAACGCAGATAGCCCGGCCGATTCAGCGATCCGGCTTGAACAGCGTTGGGACCCAACACTTGTCGCAACGCGGCGTGCACCAGGTGAGTACCCGAGTGGCCCTGGGTGGCACCGTGCCGCCACCGCGGGTCGACCGCGGCGACCACCGTGTCGCCCTCGACGAACTCGCCCGACTCGACGTTGACCCGGTGCGCCCACAGGGTTTTCGCGATTTTCTGCACGTCGGTGACCGCGGCCTTGGCGGTGGCGCCGGCACCCGTACCGGTGATCGACCCCTCGTCGGCGATCTGGCCGCCGGACTCCGCGTACAGGGGGGTGCGGTCGAGGATCAGCTCGACGCGTTCGGCCGCTTGAGTCTCGGGGTTGTGCGCCACCACCGGAACCCGTTTGCCGTCGACGAAGATGCCCAGAATCCTTGCCTCCGAGACGAGTTCGTCGAACCCGGTGAACTCCGTCGGCCCGGCGTCGACCAGCTCCCGGTAGGCCGTGAGGTCGGCGTGGGCGTGCTTGCGCGCGGCGGCGTCGGCCTTGGCGCGTTCGCGTTGCTCGGCCATCAGGGTGCGGAAGCCGGCCTCGTCGACCTCGAGCCCGGCCTCGGCGGCCATCTCGAGCGTGAGGTCGATGGGGAACCCGTAGGTATCGTGCAGGGTGAATGCGTCCGAGCCGGACAGCACTTTCGCGCCCGCTGCCTTGGTGGCACGCGCGGCCTCGTCGAACAGCCGCGAGCCCGACGCGAGTGTTCGGTTGAATGCGGCCTCCTCCGCTTCGGCGATACGGCCGATCCGCGGGAAGTCGGTGACGAGCTCGGGGTACGACGGGCCCATCGCGTCGCGCACGGTGGCCATCAGTGCGCCGACGATCGGGGCGTCGATGCCGAGCAGCTTGGCGGCGCGCACGATGCGGCGCAGCAAGCGGCGCAACACATATCCGCGCCCGTCGTTGCCGGGGCTGACGCCGTCGCCGATCAGGATCGCGGCGGTGCGGCTGTGGTCGGCGATGATCCGGTAGCGGACGTCGTCCTCGTGGTTGCCCTTGCCATACCCTCGGGGTGCGCGCGCGGTCACCGTATCGATCACCGGGCGCAGCAGGTCGGTCTCGTAGACGTTGTCGACGCCCTGCAGCACGCACGCGATTCGCTCGATACCCATGCCGGTGTCAATGTTCTTGCGCGGCAACGGTCCAAGGATCTCGAAGTCCGTCTTGGAGGTGCCCTCGCCGCGCAGGTTCTCCATGAACACGAGATTCCAGATCTCGATGTACCGGTCCTCGCTGGCGACCGGGCCGCCCTCGGGGCCGTACCCGGGCCCGCGGTCGTAGTAGATCTCCGACGACGGCCCGCACGGGCCGGGGATGCCCATCGACCAGTAGTTGTCGGCCATGCCGCGGCGCTGGATGCGCTCGGGCGGCAGTCCGGCGACCTGCTGCCACAGATCGGCGGCTTCGTCGTCGTCCAAATAGACTGTGGTCCAGAGCCTTTCAGGGTCCAGCCCGTAACCACCGTCCTTGACCGGGTTGGTCAGCAGCGTCCAGGCCAACTCGATGGCGCCCTTCTTGAAGTAGTCGCCGAAGCTGAAGTTGCCGGCCATCTGGAAGAACGTGTTGTGCCGGGTGGTGATGCCGACCTCATCGATGTCGGGGGTCCGGATGCACTTCTGGATGCTGGTCGCCTTGCGGTAGGGCGGCGTGCGCTGGCCTAGGAAGTACGGGACGAACTGGACCATGCCGGCGTTGACGAACAGCAAGTTGGGGTCGTCGAGGATCACCGATGCGCTGGGCACCTCGGTGTGACCCGCTCTCACGAAGTGGTCGATGAACCGCTTCCTGATTTCGTGTGTTTGCACTTGCTGTCGCCGTCTTTTCTGGTCCAGTCGTTGGCCGCGCTTACCTTACCGGTCGGTATCAGCCGCTCACGAAGCTCAACCGCACCGACCGCCGCGGGTTGTCCCGGTTCAAGTCAACGAGCACGACGCTCTGCCAGGTTCCGAGTAGGGGTTTACCGGCCTCGACGGGCACCGTCACCGAGGGCGCGACGAGCGCCGGCAGCACGTGGTCGGCCCCGTGGCCCGCCGACCCGTGCGCGTGGCGGTAGCGGTCGTCGCGCGGCAGCAACCGCTCCAGGGTGTCGACGAGGTCGTCGTCGCTGCCGGCGCCGGTCTCGATGACCGCGACGCCCGCCGTGGCGTGCGGGACGAACACGTTGCACAAGCCGTCGCCGCGCGACCTGCAGAACGACCGCACCTCGTCGGTGAGGTCCACGATGCGCCTCCGCGAGGTGTCGATCTCGAGGACGTCGGAATCCATAAGTCCACCGTACGGGCCGGCGATGAGCGCTTGCGCGAAGAGCAAACAGCCACCGATGAGCGCTTGCGCGAAGAGCAGACAGCCACCGATGAGCGCTTGCGCGAAGAGCAAAGAGGCATTGCGTCACCCCCAGCAGAGGAGGAACCTGATCACAGGACCGGTGGCGCCGCCGGGGCGCTGCCCCGAACCCCGAGGGGGTGGCCGTGCACGCACGCTCTACCACTATCGAGGCGCGACCCGAAGCCATCGACGGCGGAATCGCGCACCTTCGCGACGAGGTGATGCCCGCGCTGGAGGCCATGGACGGCTGCATCGGCATCTCGTTGCTCGTCGACCGGGAGACCGGCCGGTGCATCGCCACCAGCGCCTGGGAATCGGAGGAGG
>JBLNEK010000169.1:0-2726 GCA_050262635.1 Candidatus Sericytochromatia bacterium
CCAGGGTCATCGGCAAAGTTGTGGCGTGTGGATCACCTCCTTTATTGATGGTTTGGATTTAGACGCGGAGGAGCGCGAGCACGTGGTCGAGGCGGCGGGACAGGTGTTCTAGGCCGCGGGCGATGTTGGTGCAGCCGACCAGGCGGAGCAGGCTGATCGCCATGTTTCGTGCGGTGGCCAGGAACTGTGGCGAGCTGCCGGTCCTCACCTGGGATCTGTCCTCATCGAACGTGCGGTCTCTGACGTAGTGTTCGCGGTTTTCCACTTCCCAATGGCCCCGGTTGTGGGCGAGCATGTCGGCTGGGTTGGCCTGCCAGCCGGTCAGGCTGCTGATGCCGTGCACGGTTTCGGGTTTGCGGATCGGGTTGAGACCCAGGTCGAAGGTCTGCCGGTGGATGCGGAAGGCTTGGAACACGCCGGGGAAGTCGATGCCGGCCACCTGCGAGCTGCAGCAGATGTTGCGGATCTCGATGCGGCCGTGGCCGCGGTCAAACGTGGTGTGCTGAGGGGGGAAAATCCCCGGCATCGTCGGGGAACAGAGCAGCGATGTCACGTTCTAGGGTGGGCTGGTTGCCCTTGACGGTCAGCACGTACTCACCGCCCCGGTCGATGATCTGCTGAATGTTGTCCCGGTGCACGTGCAGCGCATCGGCAGTGACAACGAACTGCGACAGGTCGTCGGGGGCGCCGGTGCCGGCGGCTGCCCGGGCAGCGGCGATGTCCTCCAGCAGCGGCATCACCTGGGTGACCTCGGTGGTGTTCTCGGGGATCTTCCGCTGGCCGACGATGACGCCTTCGCCGTGCACCAGCGCGGAGAACAGCTTGACCTGGCTGGTCCGCAGTTCTTCCCAGGAACCCTTGAGGGTCTTACCGTCCAACGCGATCGCGACCAGCGCGCTGGTCTGGTTGGCGGCCAGCCGCCCGGCCTGCAGCAGGCCCAACAGCCAGCCGCTGACCAGCGTGTCGGCCTGATCCGCGTCGATCATCTTCACGTGCCGGCGGATCGTCGCCTCGTTCGGCGGAATGTAGCGGCGTGTGATCGGATGCCAGCGGGCGCCCAGCCGCCCCAGCGCCTCTTGGGGCAGGTCGGCGACGAAGTCACCGACCGACCGGAAGCTGCGCCCGCACCCGGACAGTCCGGCGGCGACCACCATCGTCAACGTGGTGGCGACCTGATGGCGGATCCCGCGTTTGGCCCGCGGGTCGGAAAGCTTCTCCAGCGCGGCGCGCAGCCCGCCCGGTCCGCCGACCGGCAGCGCATTCAGATCGATCACGTGGCTGTCCTTGCAGCAGAGCAGCGGATGGTCGAACGCGGCCGCGAGGATCGCGGGCGCGTTGCGGTACAGCGGGTAGACCCACACCCGTTTGACGTGGCCGTGATGGTGGTAGGCCCCGGCGCTGCGCGCATACCCCAACGTCTGACCGACCAGCTGGAAGTTCGCTGCGGCATAGCAGGCGCCGGTATGCCGGGCCGGATCGGTGAACGTCTCCACCGCGAGCACCCGATGCCCGTAGACGCTCAGATAGTCCTGCGAGACCCGGCGCAGCACCCGGGACAGCACCGCGGAGGCGAGATTGGGGATCCGCCCGGCGGGCAGCACGCAGAACCGCTGGTTGTTCGCAACATGGATCAGCCGCGCGTACTGCTGTTGCCGGCTCCACCCGAGGAACCGGTCCCGCGCTGCGCAACTCAGCGCAGCAGACCCGAACCCGACCAGCGCGACCCATTGCTCGTCCCGCACAGCGACATACCGCAGCACCTGCCCGGTCAGCCGATGCCCGAGCCAGTGATGGGCATCCAGCAACCCGTCGAACCGGCCGACCTCCTCACAGGAGATCGGCCGGACCACCACATCCGCGACACCGGAACCAGCCACCGCAGAAGGTCTACCAGGATCCGCGGCCAAGCGCCAGTCCCCGGCCTCAGCCCCAGGCCACCACCATGATCAACTGACTTTGCCGCAGCCCTGCCCGTCCGGCAAGCTCTCCCTGGCCTCGAGGATGCCGATGACGCACGCGACCGTTGCCTCGTTGCAGAGACCCGTGAGATCCATGGCATTGATCGGGTCAGCGTTGACGTAGTCGTAGCCGTTGGCGGAACCGCCTTCGATCGGGTCGGTATCGAGGAAGCGACCCACCGCCGGCTGGTAGAGCCGCGCCCCCATGAGGTAGACGCCGCCCCGCGCCTCGGCGGAGCGCTGATGGCCACCGAGCCAGCCGTAGCGCGGCGGGTATCGGTGGCGGGCACCCCGAACTCGTCGGCCAGCGCCACGCTCAGCGGCGCCGTGTCGTCGGCGGCAGGGTGGCCGCGACGTCGCCGTGCAGCGTGGTGAGTTGCCAGGTCAGTGCCGGCGACACGGCGCCGTCCTTGGCCCGGGCGAGGGTGGCGAGCAGCTCGCCGGCCGGCCCGGTGACGTGGGGGGAGGGTGCCGGCCGGGTCGGCGGCGTCCTCGATCCAGACCGGGGCGTCGGCCTCGGAGGCGTAGCGGTTCTCCTTGCGCACGCTCACCGCCGGCCCGCCGGCCGGGTCGGCGGTGGTGATCGTGAAGTCACCGATCCGCTGCCCGGTCGGGTCCAGGGTGTAGGTCTGGGTCTGCAGCGGGTTCCTGCCGGCGGCCGCCGCGGCGGCGTCGGCGTAGACCCGCTGGGAGGCCACCAGGTCGGTGGCGGCGTGCTCGAGCGTCATCACGCCGCCGCGGGTTGGCGCGGTCGTGGTGCGCCCGAAC
>JBLNEK010000170.1:0-5055 GCA_050262635.1 Candidatus Sericytochromatia bacterium
TGTCAGAAGCGAGCGTATCCAAGCTGAGCCGAAGGCGCGGTCCGCCGCATGCCGCTGCATTACATCGATTCGATCGATGACCAGTTACAGGTCCGGGCCCGACGTTTAGCGTCCCGTGTGGCGTCCTGCTCTCGTCGCACCGCTCCACAATGACGTGGTGGGTCCGCGTCCGCGTCTGCCACCAGGACCTCCTCTCGACGCTTCTAGCGAGCGCCGTGCATCGGTACTACGACATTTCGCGCCACGGGCTCAGGCAACGGATTGTCGCTCGCCTCGGGGACCCAATCGCCGTAGACGTTGAGCGTGATTGTTGGCTGCGCGTGACCCAGCCATCGTGACACCTGCACGACCGGTACCCCGGCGGTCAACCACGCCACGGCGGCGCTGTGACGAAGGTCGTGCAGCCGCACACCTCGCGTGGCTGGCTCACCGTCGCGGGCCGGTGCCGTCACCGGCAGACCTACCGCCGCCAGTGCGGGTTTGAATACCGTCGCGTGGAAAGTGTCCATGTGCAGCGGCGACGACCAGTGCAGCGGCACCGCGTACCGAGCACCCTTCGCGCGATAGCCGCCGCCGTTGCGTCGAGACGGTTATAGCGGTGCGGTCAAGTCCACATCGCCTCGGCCCACGGTCCCGTGAACGTGACGAACGGCTGATCGGCATACTCAGTTCGATGCACTGTGCCGCCTGAGGTGTCCGCACTGTCGTCCAGCGTCGAACAGTCGGCGTTCCCGAGGGAGGCACGAATCAGCGTGCCGCCTCTGGCGACCGCTGCGACCGAGTGGCCTGCCTCGTGATGCGCATGCCGTGCGGTCGCGCTGGCACTGACGGCGGCGACTACTGCGGGGTCTGGTTCAATCACGGCTCAGCCCTTCTGTGTAGTGCTGTCGGAGAACAGCCGGTAGGCCCCCCTCACGGCGAGTTAGCTCGCGGCGCAGCCGGTAGCCGACCCGCATACGCGACGCGTAAACAGGCCGCCCTACCCACGACCGCCGAGCCACCCTGACCGCGTCTACCTGCACACATACCCTGTGTCCCCACTGGGACTCGAACCGACACTGGGCGGATTTTAAGAAACGCACAAATTGGCCAGTCCGGACCCCAGTCGAGCGTTTAGGCGAATGGGCACCCGGTACCCCGCCCGCGCCCACGACGCGATCGAATCGCAGCCGAACCGTTTCCGTAACCGCAGTCGTGTCCCGACCGAACCAAAACCGCCGCGTCCGTTGATATTTGAGTTAGCCAGCAAGCCTTCTGCCAGCCGTTTCCAAACACCCGTCCGCCCGTGGAATTAGCTTCCCAAGCTGAATACGGGGTTTCGATTCCCGTCATCGGCTCCGCATGCTCCGCATGCTGGACCGGTAGTCAACAGTTGGCAACGCCGCCGCTGAGACGCCGTAATCTCTGGATCGTGTTGCTGGCCAGCCGCGAGATCCGACGTGCACCCGTGCGCTTCGGTCTGCTCGCCGGGGCCGTCGGCCTGCTCATCTTCCTGGTGTTCTTCCAGCAGACGCTGCTGTCCTCGCTACTCAACAGTTTCACCGGCGCCTTGCAGAACCAGTCCGGCACCGTCTTGGTTTACAGCTCCGAAGCTCGCAACAACCTCGAAGCGAGCGTGCTGAGCCCCGAGGTCACTGCCCAGGTGGCCGCCGTCCCCGGCGTGGGCCAGGTCGGACCGCTGGGTGCGGCGACGATGACCGTGCTGGCTCGGGGTCAGCAGATCGACGTGGCCGTGATCGGAGCCGAACCGGGCAAGCCAGGCCAGCCCACCAAGCTGATCAGTGGCCGACCGGCCACCGCGCCCGGCCAGGGGGTGGCCAGCTCCGAGACCAAGAGCTTCGCCATCGGCGACGCGGTGACCACCGCCGCCGGGGGGTCGCCGGTCACCATCGTGGGACTGACCGCGCAGAGCCAATTCAATGTGCAGCCGACACTTTTCGTCACCTTCGACACGTTCACCAGCTTGCGCAAAGCGGCCAACCCCGACGCCACCATGGTGTGGCCCTCGGTGGTGGCGCTGATCCCGTCGCCGGGCATCAGCCCGAAGGCGCTCGCCGACTCCATCAACGCCGCGGTGCCGCAGGTGACCGCGCTGACGCGCAGCGAGGCGGTCGCCGGCGCGCCGGGCGTCGCATCGACACAGGGGTCGTTCGCCCTCCTGCTGACGCTGGCTGTCGTGGTGGTAGCCCTGGTGACCGGATTCTTCTTCCTGATTCTGACCGCGCAGAAGACCGCAGCGTTGACGCTGCTGCGAGCGGTGGGGGCACCGGCGAGCTATCTGGTGCGCGGCCTTATCCGGCAGGTCGTCCTGGTGCTGGGGGTGGCGCTGCTAGTCGGCGTGGGGTTGCTCGTGTTGGCCACCGCGGCGGTGAACACCGGCCTTCCGCTGGCCATCGACCCGCGCGCACTCGTCATCAGCACGGTCGTGGTCGTGGGCCTTTCGCTGCTCGGGGTGGCCTTCTCGGTATGGCGCATGCTGCGCATCGATCCGTTTCAAGCCGTTGGCCGCCCCGGGCTCGGAGGCATCGAATGAAGGTGGCGCTGCTGGAGCTACGACGCCGACCCTGGCGCTTTGCGCCCGCGGTCATCGCTCTGGTGCTCCTGACCGGGCTGCTGTTGACCCTGGGCGGCTTGCTGGACGGCCTCTACAACGGATTCACCGGAGCGCTGCGCGCCCAGCCGGGCGCGCTGCTGACCTACGCTGCCGACGCCAACCTATCGCTGGTCCGCTCGCGGATCGACGCAGCGACCACAGCCCAGGTCGAGCGCGTGCCGGGTGTCGAGCAGGTCGGCGGCCTCGGGACTGTCCTACTCGGGGCTGAGGTACCTGGACAGGCCACGGAGGCCAGCGTGGCGCTCTTCGGCTATCAGCGCGCACCGCGCGGTGTTCCCGCGCCCCCGGAGAAGGCCGGCGAGGTCTATGCGGACACCAGCCTGAAGGCCTACGGCGTGAAGGCGGGCCAGACCTTGCTGCTCGGGCCCAACCGTCATCCGGTGTCGGTGGTGGGTTGGGTGTCCGACACCGACTTCCTGCTCCAGGGCGGCTTGTGGGGCGCCCTCGACACGTGGCGCGAGGTGCTCGGCTCGGCCCGGCCTGACCAGGTGCTGGCGCCGGGTACCTACCAGATGCTGACGGTTTCGACCGCTGCCGGCGCCGACCCCGGCCGGGTGGCGGCCGCCATCGACGCCGCCACCGGCGGCAAGACCCAGACGGTGACGCGCTCGTTCGCCGTCGACTCGCTGCCGGGAATCAAGCAGCAGCGTTCGACATTCAACGCCATCATCGACACCACGTTCTTCGTGGCCGCCCTCGTTGTGGCGCTTTTCTTCGTCCTGCTGACCATCGAACGCGTCGGGATCTACGCCGTATTCAAGGCCATCGGCGCATCCAGCGGCCAACTCTTCGCGCAGGTGGTCCTGCAGGCCGTCGTGATCGCGGTCGTGTCCTTCGTGGTCGGCGCGCTGCTGGCTTTGGCGGTCGGCAGCCTGATACCTCCGCAGGTGCCGCTGCAATTCAGCGCGGGCCGGGCGCTAGAAGTCGCCGTGGGGCTGGTCGTCATGTCCACCCTCGGCTCGGCAGTCTCCTTGCGCCGCGTCGTGCGTATCGATCCTGCAACCGCTATCAGCTGAGGCGGGTGGTTTCGTGGGACATCATCGGGAAGCCGCACTCAAACTCGAGAACGTCCGTAAGGTCTACCGGTCCGGCGAGGCCGAGATCGTCGCCGTGGACCGTGCCTCCCTCGAGGTTGGCCCCGCGGAGATCGTGGCACTGGTCGGCCCCTCAGGCTCGGGCAAGACGACCCTGCTGTCCATTTCAGGGGGCTTGCTCTCGCCGTCGGAGGGCCGGGTGGTGGTAGCCGGAGACGACATCAGCGGTTATGGCCCGAAGCGGCTCACCCGGTTTCGGCGCGAGAATGTCGGCTTTGTGTTCCAGAGCGTGAACCTGGTGCCCTTCCTGACCGCTCGCGAGAACCTGCTGGTGGTTGCGGACTTCAGCCGGCGCGAGAAGAAGAAGTCGAAAGCTCGCGCCGATCAGTTGCTCGCGGAGTTGGGACTTGAAGAACGCGCGGACAATCTGCCCCGCCAACTCTCCGGCGGGGAGCGTCAGCGGGTGGCGGTCGGCCGGGCGTTCATGAACCAACCCGATCTGGTGCTTATCGACGAGCCGACGTCAGCGCTCGACACCAAGCTTGGCGAACAAGTCATGGAGCTCATCGTGACCGAGGTCCGCGCCCGTGACACCGCCGCAGTGATCGTCACACACGACATGCGGATGACCCACTACGCCGATCGCACCCTCAATATCGTCGACGGGATCCTCGGCGATGCCGCAACTTCATGACCTACGCGCGCATGAGTAAGTTTGCCTCCAATGAACCATGCTGCCAACGACAAACCCGATGCCGGCATCCTCACCGGCGTCGCCGAAACGGCATTGATGACGCTGAACGGCAGGGCCCACCAGGCACGCCGAACCGACGCAATCATTGACGATCCAATGGCGATCAGGCTCGTCGACGCCATCAACTACGATTTCGACAAGTTCGGTCGCAAGGGCCAGGAAATGGCCTTGCGCTCACTGGCTTTCGACCGGTGCGCCATCCAGTACCTGACTGAGCATCCGGAAGCCACGGTGGTCGCGCTGGCCGAAGGCCTGCAGACTAGTTTCTGGCGGCTGAGCAGCGCCCTGCCCGATGCTCGATTCCGTTGGGTGACTATTGATTTGCCTCCCATCATCGAACTGCGCCGCCTGCTGCTGCCGTCGTCGCCCCGGGTCACCAACCTCGCGCAGTCCGCGCTGGACTACAGCTGGATGGACCAGGTGGACGCAGGCAGTCGTGTGTTCATCACTGCCGAAGGCCTTTTGATGTACCTGCAGCCCGAAGATGCGTTGGGACTGATCACCACGTGCGCCAGCCGGTTTCCAGGCGGGCAGATGGTCTTCGACCTGCCACCGGTGCTCGTCAAGAGGCTCGCGCCGAAGGGCATGCGGGCAACACGCAGGTACCGAGTGCCGCCGATGCCGTTCAGCCTGTCGGCGTCTGAACTGGCGGA
>JBLNEK010000171.1:0-18623 GCA_050262635.1 Candidatus Sericytochromatia bacterium
CGGCACGAATATCCATCGCCGTCACCTTCTGGGCCATAGACCATCCTGGTCGAGGCCCCTACTCAGGTGTCAGCGATGTCCCGAGACATACACCTGTCAGCGATGTCCCGAAACAGAACACTACGCTGAGCATCGTGTTCTGAGCAGATTTGCGCGCCGAAATCACAGGCGTCGGACCTTCTCGGTAGCCTGCTGACCGTGGCCCTCTACCGCAAGTACCGTCCGGCGACCTTCGCCGAAGTGGTGGGCCAGGAGCACGTCACGGAACCGCTGTGCACCGCGCTGAAAGCCGGCCGGATCAACCACGCTTACCTGTTCTCCGGGCCGCGCGGCTGCGGCAAGACGTCGTCGGCCCGCATCTTGGCGCGGTCACTGAACTGCGCGCAGGGCCCGACGTCCACGCCGTGCGGCGAGTGCGAGTCGTGTGTGGCACTGGCGCCCAACGGTCCCGGCAGCATCGACGTCGTCGAACTCGACGCGGCCAGCCACGGCGGCGTCGACGACACCCGCGAACTGCGTGACCGTGCCTTCTATGCGCCGGCGCAGTCGCGGTATCGGATCTTCATCGTCGACGAGGCGCACATGGTCACCACGGCGGGCTTCAACGCGCTGCTTAAGATCGTCGAGGAGCCGCCCGAGCATCTGATCTTCGTGTTCGCCACCACCGAGCCGGAGAAGGTGCTGCCGACCATCCGGTCGCGCACGCACCACTACCCGTTCCGGCTGCTCGCGCCACGGACCATGCGGTCACTGATCGAACGGATCGTCGCGCAGGAAGGCGTCGAGGTCGACGACGCCGTCTACCCGCTGGTGATTCGCGCCGGTGGTGGGTCACCCCGAGACACGTTGTCGGTGCTCGACCAGCTGCTGGCCGGAGCGGAGAGCAACCGCATCACCTACCCGCGGGCGCTTGCGCTGCTGGGTGTCACCGACGTCGCGTTGATCGACGACGCTGTGGATGCGCTGGAGGCGGGAGATGCCGCAGCGTTGTTCGGGGCCGTGGAGTCCGTCGTCGACGCGGGACATGACCCCCGCCGGTTCGCGACGGATCTGTTGGAGCGATTTCGTGATCTTATTGTCCTGCAAGCAGTTCCGGACGCCGCTGCTCGTGGAGTGGTGGACGCACCCGGCGACGAGCTGGAGAGGATGCGCGACCAGGCGGCGCGGATCGGGACGGGGACGCTGACCCGGTACGCCGAGGTGGTGCATGCGGGGCTGGGGGAGATGCGCGGGGCCACGGCACCCCGGCTCCTGCTGGAAGTCGTGTGCGCTCGTCTGCTGTTGCCGTCGGCCAGCGATACGGAATCGGCTCTGCTGCAACGTATCGAGCGGATCGAGACGCGGCTGGACATGTCGGTGCCGGAGGCCGCCGCGCAATCCGCGCCCATGGCTGCGCCCAAAGCCGCCCCGAAAGCGGCGCCGACGCCGACGCCGGCGCATGCACCCGGGTCGACGTCGGCCCCCGCGCCTGAACCACCGCCGGCCGCACCGCCCGAGCCGCCAATCGGAGCGCTCGACGCCGCTGCGCTCAGACGGCAGTGGTCGATCGTGATGGACAAGGTCAGAGAGCGCAGCCGCACGCTCGGCGCGATGCTGACGGACGCCTTGGTATCGACGATTGACGGCGATACGCTAGTACTGTCGCATCAATCGGGCAACCTCGCGAAACGGGTTGGGGAGCAGCGCAACACAGACGTGATCCGCGAGGCCCTGAAGGATGCTCTCGGAGTCGACTGGAAGGTGCGTTGCGAACTCGCTGCGCCAATTCAGGATTCGCAGTCGACTGCGGACGTGCAGCGCGCCGAAGAGGAGAGCATGCTGGCAGAGGCGGGCGACGACCTGCCAGCCGACGCGGCGCGCCGCGACCCCGAGGAAGTGGCGCTGGAACTGTTGCAGAGCGAGCTAGGCGCACGCCGCATTGACGGCTAGGGCGTCCACCACGGCCGCAGCGGCAACCCGCCGTCACCACCGCGCTCGTCGAGCTTGACGGCCAGGACCTGGTGCAACTGAATTGCGTTGTGCTCGAAGCCAACTCGCGAACCCGCCATATACAGTCCCCACACCTTCGCGGTACCCAGGCCTACTTCGGCCACGGCTTCGTCCCAGTGCTCGACCAGATTGCGGCACCAGTCCCGCAGCGTCATCGCGTAGTGGTGGCGCAAGTTCTCCTCGTGCAGGACCTCAAGCCCGACGTTCTGAATCTCGGTGATGATGCGGCCGGAACCGGTGAGCTCTCCATCCGGGAACACGTAGCGATCGATGAAACCGCCCGCGGTCGCCGGGTGCCGGTTGTCGTGGCGGGTGATGCAGTGGTTGAGCAGCAGACCGCCGGTGCGCAACTTTGACTGCAGGGAGCGGAAATACGCCGGGTAGTTGTGAACACCGATGTGCTCGGTCAGCCCGATCGACGACACTGCGTCGAAATCTGACTCGGTGACGTCGCGGTAGTCGCTGTGGCGGACTTCCGCGAGCTCATTAAGGCCCTCGTCGGCGATCGCCTTCTGCGCCCATTCGGCCTGCTTGCTCGAGAGTGTCACCCCAATCGTCTTGACTCCCTGGCGTGCCGCGTAGCGCACCATGCCACCCCAGCCGCATCCGACGTCGAGAAGTCGGTCGCCGGGCTTCATGTGCAGCTTCTCGAACACCAGCCGGTACTTGTACTCCTGCGCCTCTTCCAATGTCGCTTCGGCATGCGGGTAGCAGGCGCATGTGTACGTCATCGACGGGCCGAGCACCCACTCGTAGAACGTGTTCGACACGTCGTAGTGGTGATGGATCGCTTCGGCGTCACGAGTCTTGCTGTGCCGCAACCCTTCCGCGATCCGGCGCCACCGCGGCAGCGCCTCCTGAGGAGGAGGCGCGATCGGCTTGAGGTGCTCGTATCCGATCGATCGCAGGATGCTGGCTATCACCCGCGCCGGCGGCCGCTTGAATTCGAGCTTGTCGGCCAGGGCTTTCAGCAGCTCGTAGGGGTCACCGGGATGCACGCCGTGCGGCTCGAGGTCACCTGACACGTACGCCCGTGCCATGCCCAGTTCACCTGGCGCGGTGGCGAGATACGTGGTCCCGCGGGGAGTCCGCAAGTCCAGGCCGACCGTCGCATCGTCAGGGCCGGCGCTACTGCCGTCGTACGCGGTGAACCGCAGCGGCAACTGACCCTCGGCTAACACCTCGAGGATCTCGGCGAGCGTCAGTTTGGTCGAGGACGGCCGCGTGGGGCGCTCCTTGAATGTTGTCATCGTTTTAGTCTCCTCTTCGGGCAAGCCTTCATCGACATTGCACCGCCTTCGCGTACAGGTCGAGGAAGCGTGCGTCCGGATCGTACGTCTTCTTCAGGGTCTTGTAGGTCTCACCACCGTAAAGATCGTCGAACTCGTCGGGGGCGTAGTAGGAATCGGAGTAGAGCGACTTGTGCCCCTCGAGTTCGCTGACCTTTGCTTCGATCCGGCGGTTGGTCTCGCCTTCCGTCGCGCCCGCCGGGACCGACGACCAGAAGCCGATGTTGACGTACGTGCGTCCCGGCCGGATCGGATACAGCGGCCAGCCGTCGGGATCGCGAAGACGCAAGGGGCAGAGCCAGATCGGCTCGATCGGCACGTTGTCGAGGAACCAGTCGAGGAACTCGGTGCAGCGTTGGATCGGAACCTCGACGTCTTGCACCACACGCTCGCGCGGCGGCCGGCCATGACGCTTCTCGATTCGGTCGGCGATGTGGAACCGTTGGTCGTAGCCGATGAGCTTCCAGTAGAAGCTGCTGCGGCGGTAGCGCCGCGGCCACCACCGCCGGATCCGCGGATCCTGTGCGCCGAACGCCCGTGAGCACCAGAACCAGTCAGTGTCCCAGCGCCACAGATAGTCGTGGATCGTCAGGCGGTCGTCCTTTTCGCCGGCGTCGTGCTGGATCGAGCGGTAGTAGATCTGCTGGCCGGTGTAGTCGCTGACCGGTCCGGGCGTGCTCGTCTGGACGCCCAGGCACAGGTAGCTCTCGTCGGCGCTGAACACGACGCCGTCGAGATAGTGCACCGGTCGGCCGTCGTATCCGCCGGTGTCGACGATGCGGTCCATCTCGGCGACCATGTCGGCCAGCGAATGAAACCTTAAGTGCCGCAAGGTGACGAACGGCTTGACTGTCTCCAGCTCGATCTTCAGGCGAACCGAATAACCAAGCGTGCCATAGGAATTGGGGAACCCGCGATAGAGATCGGCATGCTGGTCCGGTGATGCGGTGACGACCTCGCCGGTCCCGGTGAGGATGTCCATCTCCAGCACCGACTCGTGGGGCAGTCCGTTGCGGAACGACGCCGATTCGATGCCGAGCCCGGTGACGGCGCCGCCGAGCGTGATCGTCTTCAACTGCGGCACCACCAGCGGCGACAAGCCGTACGGCAGAGTCGCGGCCACCAGGTCCTCGTAGGTGCACATGCCGGCGACGTCGGCGGTGCGCGCCCCGGGATCGACGCCGATCACGCCCGTCAGCCCGGTGGTGTCGAGGCCGGGCGCATCCCGCTTGGCACGGGCGCGGAACAGGTTGGACGTCGGCTTGGCCAGTCGCACGGTGGCGGTTGGGGGGATCGCGCGATAGCTGGCGACCAACCGGCGCACACCCTCGTCATGAGCTGACACACGTATACGCTAGTCCGCGGCTACAGCAGATGCGACCGAACCGCTACCACCGAAGGAGTCTTGCCTGATGGGACAGGTCAGCGCGGCCAGCAACGTTCTGATCAACGCCGCACCGCAGGCCGTGCTCGCCGCGGTTGCCGACTACCAGACCGTCCGCCCGAAGATTCTCTCGTCGCGCTACAGCGACTACCAGGTGCTGCAGGGCGGCCAGGGGAAGGGCACCGTCGCGAGGTGGAAGCTGCAGGCGACCAAGTCGCGGGTCCGCGACGTGCAGGCCAACGTCGACGTCGCCGGTCACACGGTGATCGAGAAGGACGCCAACTCGTCGATGATCACCAACTGGACCGTCGCACCCGCCGGCACGAGCTCGACCGTCACCGTCAAGACCACCTGGGAGGGTGCGGGCGGCGTCAAGGGGTTCTTTGAGAAGACCTTCGCGCCGCTGGGTCTGAAGAAGATCCAGGATGAGGTGCTGGCGAACCTGAAGAAGGAACTCGAAGGCGGTGCCGGAGCCGCAGGGCCGGCGACAATGGACTAGGTCGCCGTTCCCCGATTCTGGGCGAGGAAGCCGGCGATGCCGTTGACGACGGCGGATGCGTACTTCTGGCGACCCTCCACCGTCGTGATCAGCGCCTGATCGGCCGGGTTCTTCATGTTGCCGAGCTCGACGAGCACCGCGGGGTACTGCGCGAGGTTGAGTCCGGCCAGATCGGCGCGACCGTACAGACCGTCCTGGCCGATGTAATTGGAGGGCGGGATGCCCGACGCCTGAAGTTGGTCGCGCATGATGCGGGCGAGCTGCACCGCCGGTCCGGACTGGGCCTGATTCAGCGGAGGCGCTGAGTAATTGACGTGGAACCCTCGGCCCGATGCGGGGCCTCCGTCGGCGTGGATGGAGACGATTGCGTTGGGGCGCAGCGAGTTCGCCATCGCGGCGCGTTCGTCGACGCACGGTCCCAGCGCGTTGTCGTTGCCCCGCGACATCGCGGTGCGCACGCCCAACTGGTTGAGCATCGACCGGATGCGCAGCGTGACTTCCCACGTGAACGAGTGCTCGGGATAGCCGTCGTCGGCGTTGGTGCCCGACGTCTGGCATTCCTTCGTGCCGCCGCGGCCGTTTGGCACCTGCCGGCTGATCGAGGCGTCGTTGGCGCCGTTGTGGCCGGGGTCGAGGAACACGATCATCCCGGCGATGTTCGCGGGCTGGGCAACCGCCGGCGGCGCAGAGACCAGCGACACGGTGACTGCCGCGGCGGCGACCGCAGCGGCGCCGACACGTACGCGCTTCAGGTCTGGCACTGCGTCAAAATAGCCTGCTCATGACTACTCTGGGCAGAGTCGATCCCCAGCCGCAACGAACTCGAGACCAACAGGCAAGAGGACTGTGATGCAACCCGGAGACACGCCGGACATGTCCGCGCTGCTGGCGCAAGCCCAGCAGATGCAGCAGCAATTGATGGAAGCGCAGGAACAGCTCGCCGCCAGCGAGGTGCAGGGGCAGGCCGGCGGCGGCCTGGTGCAGGTCACGATGAAGGGCAACGGCGAGGTGGTCGGGGTCTCAATCGATCCGAAGGTCGTCGACCCCTCCGACGTCGAGACCCTGCAGGATCTGATCGTCGGCGCGGTGGCCGACGCGTCTCGTCAGGTGACCGTGCTCGCACAGAATCGGCTCGGGCCGCTGGCCGGTGGGTTGGGGATGTAGTTGTTTGAGGGGCCTGTCCAGGACCTGATCGACGAGTTGGGCAAGCTGCCGGGAATCGGCCCGAAGAGTGCTCAGCGGATCGCGTTCTATCTGCTGTCGGTCGAGCCGCCGGAGATCGACCGGTTGACGGCCGTGTTGGCGAGGGTGCGCGACGGCGTGCGCTTCTGCGCGGTGTGCGGGAACGTGTCCGACGGGGAGCGATGCCGGATCTGCAGTGACCCGCGGCGGGACGCGTCAGTGGTATGCGTGGTCGAGGAACCCAAGGACATCCAGGCCGTCGAGCGCACGCGCGAGTTCCGCGGGCGCTACCACGTGCTCGGTGGGGCGTTGGATCCGTTGTCTGGAGTCGGGCCGGACCAGCTGCGAGTTCGTGAGCTGCTCAACCGGATTGGCGAGCAGGTTGACGGCGTCGAGGTCTCCGAGGTGATCATCGCGACGGACCCGAACACCGAAGGCGAGGCGACCGCGACCTATCTGGTTCGCATGCTGCGCGACATCCCGGGGCTCACGGTCACGCGCATTGCCTCGGGCCTGCCGATGGGCGGTGACCTCGAGTTCGCCGACGAGCTGACGCTGGGCCGAGCGCTGTCAGGCCGCCGCGCCATGGCCTAGCGCCCCTTTCCGCGAAACTCCGGTTTCGGAGGTCCGCACTCGCACTTTCTCGACGAAACTCCCGTTTCGCGGGGGCTGTCGGTGCCGCGAGCCAAGATGCCGCCATGGGGGAGATCTTTCGCGGAAGTGAAGCAGTGGCAGCCGGCGATTTGACGGAATATCAACTGCAGCGGTGGTACCGCACGGTGTTTCGGGGCATCTATATCGACAAGCGAGCCAGGCCGAATCTTCGAGACCGCACGGTCGGCGCGTGGTTGTTCTCGAAGAGGCAGGGCACCATCGCAGGCGCCGCCGCATCGGCGCTTCACGGGGCCGAATGGGTAGATACCGATGTACCGATCGAACTGATTTCCCCGACCACTGGACCACAACCGGGGCTGATCGTTCGTAGCGAGGAACTGGCCGAAGACGAGGTGACGCGCGTCGCAGGCCTTCCCGTCACGACGCCCGCTCGCACGGCGTTCGACCTCGGCCGGCATTTTCCGCGTGTGCAGGCTCTGGCCCGGCTAGACGCACTGATGCGGGCGACGCCGTTCACCGTTGAAGACGTGCAGTTGTTGATGAAACGCCACAATGGTGCACGAGGAAGTCGCCAACTGCGTGAGTTGCTTCCGCTTGTCGACGGGGGCGCGATGTCACCCCAAGAGACCCGGCTGCGCCTGTTGTTCATCGACGCGGGCCTTCCGAAGCCGACCACGCAGATTGTCGTAGTCGACGAATGGGGCCGGCACGTGCGCACGCTTGATATGGGCTGGGAAGACTTCATGGTCGCCGCGGAGTACGACGGGGACCGGCATCAGACCAGTCGGGCCCAGTACGTGAAGGACCGCATTGTTCTTCCCAAGCTTGCAGGTCTGGGCTGGAGCGTCATCGGCGTCATCAAGGAGGATCGCGATGCCGAGGTCTTGCGCCGTACGCATGACGCGCTGGTGTCGCGCGGGTGGAAGCCCTGACGAAACCGGACTTTCGGAGGTCTGCACTCGCACTTTCTCGGCGAAACTCCGGTTTCGGGGCACTAGGGCCCTAGGAGTGAGACCGCAGCCGTTCGCGGCGCAGCAGCGCCACCTCGTCGAGGTCCAGCGGCGGCAGTTCGCCGACCACCCTCGACAACAAGAGATCAGCCAGCTGAGGATTGCGCGCGAGACACGGCCCGTGCATGTAGGTGGCGACGACGCTGCCCTGCACGGCGCCATCGAACCCATCACCCGCTCGATTGCCCGCCCCGCGCACCACGGCCCCCATTGGCCGGGCCGACGAGCCCAAAACCGTTCCGCCGCGGTGATTTTCGAACCCCGTGAGCGGCTCCGTCAGTCCCTCGACAAGCGGCTTGCTCACCACCTCGCCGATCGTGCGCGCGGGCTGCGGGGAAGTCACCACATCCAGCAGCCCGACTCCGTCGACGCGCTCACCCGCCGACGTCTCATACCAGTGGCCGAGCACCTGGATCGCCGCGCAGATCGCCAGCACCGGCGCACCGCGTGCGGCCGCCTGTTGCAAGCCCGGATACCGCAACAGGTGCTTGGTGGCCAGCCGCTGCGCGTAGTCCTCCGCCCCGCCCAGCGTGTAGAGATCCAAATCAGAAGGCACCGGATCGGACAGCGTGAACTCGACGAGCTCGGCGGGAATTCCGCGAAGCCGCAGCCGCTGTCGCAGCACCACCGCGTTTCCCCCGTCGCCGTAGGTGCCCATCACGTCGGGCAGCACCAGCCCGATCCGCACCGGCTCAGCCACCAAGCCTCCGCTGAAGCTGCAGGAACGCCGTATAATTCGCGATCACCTCGACATGCCCCGGCGGGCACGACTCGATCGCCGCCACGGTATCGTGCACCAGCGTGTGCTTAACACCCGCATAGGTCAGCCGCACCGCCAGGTCCGTGCCGCGCTCGCCGGCAGCGACGACGTGGGTGTCGTCGAAATGCTCGAACCGCACGTCCCACAGCCACGACAGGTCTTCGCCGTCGGGAACCTGCCCGTTGACCGAGATGACGACGCCGGCGCCGTGCTTGTCGATCATCGACAGCGCCTCCTGCCAGCCGGCCGGGTTCTTGGCCAACAGAACTCGCGCGGTGTGCTTGCCGACGGGAACCGTCCGGTACCGCCCAGCCACCTCGGACACACCGGAAACCGCCGTAGCAGCCGCGGCGGGGTCAACCCCCAGCGCAACGGAAGCCGCGACCGCCTGCGCCGCGTTCCCACGGTTAACCGCACCCGGGAGCAGCAGCTTCATCGACAAAGCCAAACCCTCTGGGCCGTAGAGCTTTTCGTCGTCGAACCACCACTGCGGCGTCGGCCGCTTGAAGTCGGTGCCGGTGCTGTACCAGTGGCCCTTCTCTCGGACGATCACCTCGCCCGACCGCGGGCAGCTCACCGAGTCGTTGGCCCACGTGCCACCGGCCGCCACCCAGACCACCGACGGGCAGTCATACGCCGCCGACGTCATCAGAACGTCGTCGCAGTTGGCCACGACCGTCGCGTCCGGATGCCGGGCGAGCCCGGCCCGCAGTGTCCGTTCGATCGTGTTTATCTCACCGACGCGGTCCAACTGGTCGCGCGAGAGGTTCAGCAGCACGATCACCCGCGGATCCACCGCATCCGCGACGTGCGGCACATGCATCTCGTCCACCTCGAGCGCGGCGAACGGTGCGTCGCGGGCGGCTGCCAGGGCAGCGATCAGCCCGGCGTCCATGTTCGCGCCCTCGGAGTTGGTGGCGACCTGTCCGAGCGACGCCAGCGCCGCCGCCGTCATCCGCGTCGTCGTCGACTTGCCGTTGGTCCCCGTCACCAGCACCGTGGCGCGGCCGGCACCGAGCTGGCGCAGCAGCGACCGGTCCAGTGTCATCGCCACCAGCCCGCCGATCATCGACCCGGCTCCGCGGCCGGTCACCCGCGACGCCCACCGTGCGGTTGCCCCGGCCGCGAGCGCGACGCGTCCGCGGGCGGTAATCACCGGGGCAGTTTATGACGAAACCGCCACTGGCCTGCGACACGAGCACCACGATCAGCGGTTTTGTCGGTGCAGCGTGCGACCCTGAGCCTGTGACAGCGCCACCGAAGGCAGCCACGCCGTGGGGGTGTCCTGTCGACGAGCATGACGCCGGCTGGGTGGTCGTCGACGTCGAGACGTCGGGCTTTCGGCCCGGACAGGCGAGGATCATCAGCCTGGCAGCGCTGGCGCTGGACTCCGACGGCAACGTCGAACACTCGGTGTCCAGCCTGCTGAACCCGGGCGTCGACCCCGGCCCCACCCACGTGCACGGGCTGACCGCCGACATGCTGGCCGACCAGCCGTCGTTCGCGCACATCGCAGCCGAGCTCGTGGACATGCTGCACGGCCGCACCCTGGTGGCGCACAACGCCGCGTTCGACTACGCGTTTCTGGCCGCCGAAGCCGAGCTCGCCGAGGTCGCGCTGCCCATCGATGCGGCGATGTGCACCGTCGAGCTGACCCGGCGTCTGTCGCTGGGCACCGACAACCTGCGGCTCGAAACCTTGGCCGCGCACTGGGGCGTTCCGCAGCTACGGCCTCACGACGCGTACGACGATGCGTTAGTGCTGTCCCGGGTGCTGACGCCCGCGGTCGAGCGGGCGCGCGAACGAGATGTGTGGCTGCCGGTGCGCCGGCTCACCCGGCGCCGTTGGCCGAACGGCCGCGTCACCCATGACGATCTGCGGCCGCTGAAAATGGTGGCGTCACGTCAGCTGTGCGGGTGGATGAACCCGGGCCGTCACATCCCTGGGCGTCCAATGGTCCAAGGTATGCGGGTGGCGCTGTCCGCGGAGGTGACGCGCACCCACGAGGAACTGATCGAGCGGATCATGCGTGCCGGCCTCACCTACACCGACGCCCTGGACACCGAGACGTCCGTGGTGATCTGCAACGAACCAGAAACCGCACAGGGCAAGGGCTATCAGGCCCGCGAACTCGGGGTGCCGACGATCTCGGACGCCGAGTTCATCGCCGCCCTGGGCAACGTCGTCGGCGGTATCTCCATCGAGGAGTTCACCGACACGACCGGCGCGGGTGAGCAGTTCGCGTTGTTCTGATGCCCGGTCATTCAACGGTTTTCAACCACATCGGCCTGTGCGTCTCGGACCGCGAGCGCTCACGCCGCTTCTACGAAGGTCTGCTGGGCTTCCAGTTCTGGTGGGAGATCGAACTTCCCGACGCGGGCACCGAGCGGCTCCTGCAACTATCCAGGCCGATCGGGGTGCGTGCGACGTACCTTGTTCGCGACGGCTTCGTGCTCGAACTCATCGACTACTCGAAACGCGGCGTCCATGCCGGGCCGAAGCGGGTCATGGACGAGGTTGGCCTGACTCATCTTTCGCTGTCGGTGTCAGATCTCGCCGAAATGCTCTCGCTGGTCGAGGGGTTCGGCGGAACCGTCGTCGAGGAGACGGTCACCGAACGGTTCGCGATGATCCGCGACCCGGACGGTCAGTTGATCGAACTGCTGCCGGACAGCTGGCTCGCGTCGCTGCCGCCGCGCCCTTAGCGCGATGCCCGGTTGACCGCCGACACCACCGCCTGCAGCGACGCGATGGTGATCGACGTCGCGATCCCGACACCCCACACCGTGCGGCCGTTGACGGCCGCCTCGACGTAGGCCGCGGCCTGGGCCTGCTCGCCCGACGACATCGCATGCTCGGAGTAGTCCAGCACCTGGACGTGGATGCCGACGCTCGACAGCGCATGCACGAAGGCGGCCAGCGGCCCGTTGCCTTCCCCGCGGATGTCGGTTTGGACGTCCTCGATGCGTACTGTCGCTTCGATCGAGTCGGTGTCACCATCGGTTTCTGCGGCGATGACGCGCTGACGGATCCGCTCCAGCGGCCGAACCGGCCTCAGGTATTCATCAGCGAAGACGTCCCACATTTCCTTCGGCGACACCTCGCCGCCTCCGCCGTCGGCGATCTTTTGGATCACCTGGCTGAACTCGATCTGCAACCGGCGCGGCAGCATCAGGCCGTGGTCGGCCTTCATGATGTAGGCGACGCCGCCCTTGCCGGACTGCGAATTCACCCGGATCACGGCCTCGTACGTGCGCCCGACGTCCTTCGGGTCGATCGGCAGGTACGGCACTTGCCACAAGATGTCGTCGACGTCCACGTTCGCTGCGTCGGCGGCGTACTTCATCTCGTCCAGGCCCTTGTTGATCGCATCTTGGTGGCTGCCCGAAAACGCGGTGTAGACGAGATCGCCTCCGTACGGATGACGTTCATGCACAGGCAGCTGGTTGCAGTATTCGACGGTGCGGCGGATCTCGTCGATGTTGCTGAAATCGATCTGCGGGTCGACTCCGCGGGAGAACAGGTTCAATCCTAGTGTCACCAGGCAGACGTTGCCGGTGCGCTCGCCGTTGCCGAACAGGCATCCCTCGATGCGGTCTGCACCGGCTTGGAAGCCCAATTCGGCTGCAGCAACGGCAGTTCCGCGGTCGTTGTGCGGGTGCAGGCTCAAGATGACGCTATCGCGGCGAGCCAGGTTGCGGTGCATCCACTCGATGGAGTCCGCGTAGACATTGGGCGTGGCCATCTCGACGGTCGCGGGGAGGTTGAAAAGGATCGGGTTGTTGGGCGTCGGTTGGATGACGTCGCCCACCGCATTGCAGACCTCGACAGCGTATTCTAGCTCTGTGCCGGTGTAGGACTCCGGTGAGTACGCGAAACGCCATTGCGTGGCGGGATATCTCGCGGCCTGTTCCACGCACTTGCGTGCGCTATTGGTGGCGATCTTGCGGACGTCGTCGCGGTCGGCGCGGAACACCACACGTCGCTGCAGGATCGACGTCGAGTTATAGAAGTGCACGATCGCGCGTGGCGCGCCCTTGCAGGCCTCGAACGTCCGCTCGATCAGGTCAGCCCGGCACTGCGTCAGCACCTGGATGGTGACGTCCTGGGGAATGGCGTCCTGCTCGATGATCTCGCGGACGAAGTCGAAGTCGGTTTGGCTTGCCGACGGAAATCCGACCTCGATTTCCTTGTAGCCCATGCGAACCAACAGCTCGAACATCCGGCGCTTGCGGGCCGGGCTCATCGGGTCTATCAGTGCCTGGTTGCCGTCTCGCAGGTCCACCGCACACCACATCGGGGCGTGCGTGATGACGCGATCGGGCCACGTGCGGTCAAACGGCAACGGCGTTGGACCTGACGCCGGGCTGCCGCCAGGCACCTCGTCGGCGAACGGCCGATAGCGGTGCACCGGCATAGAGGTGCCGCGCTGCGTGTTCCAAAACGGCTGTCCTGCACGTGGCGCACCGGACGGGGTAATGATGGTGCGTGCCGACACGAACGCGTCGGAGAATTCTTCAGTCATCGGGCTTTGCTTTCCGGGTCTGGTGACTACGACCGGCGCATCGCCGAACACCCGCGACGGGAAGCCGGTCTGGATCAGACCCCGTCGCGGCGTCCGAGAAGGAGCACCCGCACAGAATTCACAGTAGTGTCACTGTACTACATCGCTGCTACGGCCGGAACGGACGGTCCCAGCGGCCCGCGAACGCGATCGCTTCGAGCGGCAGCCGGCGACGGCCCCGTTGGTCGCGCTCAAGAACCGCCGGGTCGACGGTCGCGTAGTCACCCAGCGACCCCACCGCGACCACCGCGATCGGCCGCACGCCGTCGGGCACGCCGAATGCCGACCGCGCCCCGTCGGCGTCGAACCCGGCCATCGGATGCGCGGCGAGCCCTCGTGAAATCGCCTCCACGGTGAGCTGGGCGATCGCCGCTCCGGCGTCGAGCGCCGCGTACCGCGCGGTCTTCTCATCCGGGCCCTCGTCGACACAGACCAGGATCAGCGCGCCGGCGTCCTTGGCGTAACTGTTACCGCGCTTGAGCAGCTGCGCGACGCTGCCGAACGTCTCGTCGCCCCGGACGCCCGCGAGGAAGCGCACCGGCTGGCGATCGCCCCACGTCGCCGCCCAGCGGGCAGCCTCGAGAAGAGCGATGACCTCCGAGGCTCTCAGCACGGCCGACGGATCGAACGCGCGGGGACTCCAACGGGCGGCGAGCAGGGGGTTGATCGGAACGCTGGTCGCGTTGCGGCTCCGGTCGGTCACGTCGCCCGACGCTACTCACGGCGAAAATGGAATGCGCCAACCCCTTATTCTTTTATGAACCCCGCCTAGGAAGGCTGTTTTGTGGCGCTCGTCGTGCAGAAGTACGGCGGATCGTCGGTTGCTGACGCCGACCGGATCCGCCGGGTCGCCGAGCGCATCGTCGAGACCAGGAAGAAGGGCAACGAAGTCGTCGTCGTCGTCTCGGCGATGGGGGACACCACCGACGACCTGCTGGACCTGGCGCGCCAGGTGTGCCCGTCGCCGCCGCCGCGCGAGATGGACATGCTGCTGACGGCGGGCGAGCGGATTTCGAACGCGCTGGTCGCGATGGCCATCGACTCGCTCGGGGCGCAGGCCCGCTCGTTCACCGGGTCGCAGGCCGGCGTGATCACCACGAGCATCCACGGCAACGCCAAGATCATCGACGTGACCCCCGGCCGGGTACGCTCGGCGCTCGACGAGGGGCTGATCGTGCTCGTCGCCGGCTTCCAGGGCGTCAGCCAGGACAGCAAAGACGTCACGACGCTGGGCCGCGGTGGATCCGACACCACCGCGGTCGCGCTGGCCGCTGCGCTTCACGCCGACGTATGCGAGATCTACACCGACGTCGACGGCATTTTCACCGCCGACCCCAGGATCGTGTCGAACGCCCGCCGACTCGACAGCGTCAGTTTCGAGGAGATGCTCGAACTCGCCGCGTGCGGCGCCAAGGTGCTGATGCTGCGCTGCGTGGAATACGCACGGCGCTACCACGTTCCGATACACGTTCGCTCGTCGTACTCGGACAAACCCGGCACGTTGGTGGCCGGATCGATGGAGGACATACCCGTGGAAGACGCCATTCTGACCGGAGTAGCGCACGACCGCAGCGAGGCCAAGGTGACCGTCGTCGGGATTCCCGACGTTCCGGGCTATGCCGCCAAGGTTTTTCGGGCCGTGGCCGACGCCGACGTCAACATCGACATGGTGCTGCAGAACGTCTCCAAGATCGAGGACGGCAAGACCGACATCACGTTCACCTGCTCGCGCGAGAGCGGGCCCCGCGCGGTGGAGGAACTCACGGGCCACCAGGCCGAAATCGGTTTCACCAAGGTGCTTTACGACGACCACATCGGCAAGGTGTCGCTCGTTGGCGCGGGGATGCGCAGCCATCCCGGTGTCACCGCGACGTTCTGCGAGGCGCTGGCAAGAGTGGGCGTGAACATCGACCTGATCTCCACGTCGGAGATCCGGATCTCGGTGCTGGTCAAGGACACTGAGCTCGACAAGGCCGTCGCCGCGATCCACGAGGCGTTCGGGCTCGGTGGCGACGAGGTCGCCACGGTGTACGCCGGGACGGGCCGCTGATGGTAGCCATCGGTGTTGTGGGTGCCACCGGGCAGGTGGGCCAGGTGATGCGGAACCTGTTGGAGGACCGCGACTTTCCTGCCACGTCGGTGCGGTTCTTCGCGTCGGCCCGCTCGGCCGGGCGCAAGCTGGCGTTCCGTGGGCAGGAAATCGAGGTCGAGGACGCCACGACCGCTGACCCGACCGGACTGGACATCGCGCTATTCTCGGCCGGCGCGACGATGTCGCGCGTCCAGGCGCCGAGGTTCGCCGCGGCCGGCGTGACGGTGATCGATAACTCGTCGGCGTGGCGGAAGGACCCCGACGTTCCGCTGGTGGTGTCCGAAGTCAACTTCGAGCGCGACGTCGCGCAGGCCGGCCCGCTGAAGAAGGGCATCATCGCCAACCCGAACTGCACCACGATGGCGGCGATGCCGGTGCTCAAATTACTGCACGACGAGGCACAGCTGGTGCGGATGATCGCCTCGACGTATCAGGCGGTGTCAGGCAGCGGAATCGCCGGGGTCGAGGAGCTCGCCGCCCAGGCCCGCGCGGTGATCGACGACGCCGAGTCGCTGGTGCGGAGCGGCACCGCGGTGGACTTCCCGCCGCCGAAAAAGTACGTGGCACCAATCGCTTTCAACATCGTGCCGCTGGCGGGCTCAATGGTCGACGACGGGTCCGGGGAGACCGACGAAGACCAGAAGCTGCGCCACGAGAGTCGCAAGATCCTCGGCATCCCGGACCTTGCCGTCAGCGGCACGTGTGTGCGGGTGCCGGTATTCACCGGCCACTCGCTGTCGATCAACGTCGAGTTCGCCCGTCCGCTGCCGGTCGAGCGGGCCACCGAGTTGCTCAAAGACGCGCCTGGGGTCAAGCTCGTCGACGTGCCGACGCCGCTGGCGGCCGCCGGCGTCGACGAATCACTCGTCGGCCGCATCCGTCAGGACCCCGGCGTCCCGGACGGTCGCGGGCTCGCGCTGTTCGTCTCCAATGACAACCTGCGCAAGGGCGCTGCGCTGAACACTATCCAGATTGCCGAACTCTTAGTCGCGCAGCGGTAGAGGGGTTGCGGCATGGCTAAACTCGAGCTTTCCCGCCAGCTTTCGCTCAGTCCGGACGACGCGTGGCGACATGCATCGAACCTGCACGAGCTGGGCGACTGGCTGGTGATGCACGAGGCGTGGCGCAGCGAGCTTCCCGACGAACTCTCGGTAGGGACGACGATCGTCGGTGTCGCCGCCGCCAAGGGGTTGCGCAACCGGGTCACGTGGACGCTGCAGACGTTCGACCCGCCTGAGTTGCTCGAGGTGACCGGCAAGGGCGTCGGCGGCACCAAGTATGGGCTCAGAATGCAGGTGGCCTCAACGGATTCCGGCTGCACGTTCACCGTCACGATCAACCTGGGCGGACCGCCGTTGTTCGGCCCTATCGGCTCGGCCGCCGCTCGTGCCGTCAAGGGCGACATCGAGCGCTCGATTCGGCAGTTCGAGCAGCTGTACGGCTAGCCACTACGCTGTCCGGCGATGGGAGCGCGTCAATCGGCGACAGGGCTGCTCGCCGTCGCTGTTCTGACGGTCGCACCCGCGCAAGCAGATCCACCTGCGCCACTGCCCGAACCGGTCCTTGCGCCACTGGCGCTGGGCCAGGTGGTGCGGATCGGGCCGGTGGCCGGGACGGACACTCCCACGCGGGACTACGGGATCGGGGCGACGGACCTGTGCGAGTTCATGGAGTTCCCCAGCGGGATCCTGCAGGTGTGCGGCGACAGCTTCGCCGGCCAGGGCGTCGGCTTCGGCGGCTGGTACTCACCGATCGCCCTGCGCGTCGACACCGACACGATCAACGATTCGGAGGGCGTGCGTTACGACCGGGTGCTCGGCATCGACCGGCCTCTGCTATCCGATCCGCGCCCACCCGGCATGTCGCAGTTGCCTGCGGGCGTCGTGCAGATCAACCGCGAGAACTATTTGCTGATCACCACCGTGCGCGATCTGGTGCCGCAGAACTCTCGGTTGGTGAAAGCTGATGCCGCACAACCAGGTTGGCGAACGATACCAGGCTCGGTGCGTGACGCTGCCTACCAGGGCAACCGGCAGTCGCAGATCAGCGGCTACTACGACCCGATTCCGACGGCGGATTCGCAGACCGGGTGGGTCTACATCGTCGCCGACAACTTCGACCGCACCCAGCCGGTGACGCTCTACCGTGCCAGACCCGAGACGTTCACGGACAGGTCGAGCTGGCAGGGCTGGTCAAATCTGCCCGGGCCGCAAGGTGGTTGGGGAAAACCGCCGACGCCGCTGTGGGGCGACAAGGTCGGCGAGATGAGCATCAAGCAGATCGACGGAAAAGCGGTGCTGTCGTACCTGAACATGACGACCGGCGACATGGAGGTGCGGGTGGCGGACGATCCGACTGGGCTGGGGACCGCGCCTGTCACGTCCGTCGTCAGACCCATCGAGTGGCCCGATCCGCCGGAGACCCTTCCGCCGCCGGAGGACAACCGGTTGTCGCAGGCGTACGGCGGCTACATATCACCGGGTTCGACGCTCGACGAGCTGCGGATCTTCGTCAGCCAGTGGCACAACGTCGACCCGCGTTCGCGCGCACCGTACCGGGTGATCCAGTTCGCGGTGAACCCGTTCAAGCCCTGATCAGGGGCCTAATTCTCGCTCTCCGTCCGCAGTGCGTCCGCAGCAGCGCCGAGCGACTGGTCCAGCAGTTTCCCAGCTGCCTTGCGGGTGCGGTCCATTGCATCCGGCCACAGGTGCGAATAGGTAGTCAGGGTAATCGCCGCGGAGGAATGCCCGAGTGCCCGCTGGACGGTCACCACGTCGCAGCCCGCACGGATGAGTCGGGTTCACTGAGTGGGCGGCATCACGGACGCGATCTGGGCGGTCGTCCAGCCTTGATAGTAGGCACAGCGGATCACTGCGCGGTGCTCCTCGGTGAGCTGGCTCAGCGCGGTGCTGAGCAGCATCCGATCCAAGGTGGATTCCACCTCATCTGGTCCGGCGCGATCCGGCACGTGGTCAAGGTCAGCCGACCGCTCGGCGTCGGCGGTCACCTCGGGGTGACGCCACGCCCGCAGCAGCGTCTCCTGCACCACATCCTCCGCACGGTTCTTGTTACCAGTGAGCCGCACGGCGTAACGCCACAGAGCCGCGGCATGTTCGTCGTAGAACACCCGCATCATGGCGCTTTCCGGTTCGTCCATTACTAGGCTTCCGTCTTTGTATACGACGTTGCCGGTCTTCCGGTTCAGTCATATGCCAGCGCTGAGGAGCGGTGAAACGATA
>JBLNEK010000172.1:0-3603 GCA_050262635.1 Candidatus Sericytochromatia bacterium
TGTCTGAGCTGAATCGGCGGAAATTCATGGCTGGGCTCGCCGTCGCAATCGTGTCCGGCGTCGGTCTTGCTCGCTGTTCGCTGGACGCCACCCCGCGGGTGCTGGCGGCGCCCAAAGGCGCCGTCCCGGCACCGCAGCCGTTCCGCCTTCCAGGGCTGCTGCCGCCGCCGGAATCGCGGATCGCCTTGCCGGGCAACGGGGCTCTGTGGGGGCTCCCCGGAGATGGCGACTTGCTGGCCTTGACGCTCGATGACGGAGTCGACAGCGACGTGGTGCGGATGTACACGCAATTCGCGAAGGACACCGGGCTGCGGTTTACGTATTTCGTCAACGGCCGCTACCGCTCTTGGACGGACAACAAAGACCTGCTGCGCCCACTCGTCGACTCCGGTCAGATCCAGTTGGGCAACCACACGTGGTCGCATCAGGACCTGGCCACGCTGCCCGTCAAGAAGGCGATCGACGAAATCGCCCGTAACCATACGTTTTTGAAGAACACGTACGGTGCGAACGCGCGGCCGTACTTAAGGCCGCCGTACGGTAGCCGCAACGTCGCAGTCGACGCGATTGCGGCGGCGCTTGGCTACACGGTGATGACGCTGTGGTCGGGGGATCTGGGTGATTCCAAGATTCTCGGAGAGGACGCGATCGCAAAGGCGGCCGACAAATTCTTCACACCGCAGACGATCGTGATCGGGCACCTCAACCACAAGCCCGTAACGCATGTCTACGGTCACTTCGTCGACCTGATCCGGGATCGCAGGCTGCGCTCGGTCACGCTCAACGACATCTTCCTGAAGCCGCCTTCGGCCGGGTGACCGGATATTCAGGCGTGGCGGCTGGGCTCGTCTGCATCGCTCTCGGCCTCGCCCGGCCGGCGCACGAAGCTGCGCAGGAACCCGTACAAGTCCTTCGCTTCGCCGGCCGGGTTGGTTACCATCCCGATCTCGGCACGCACAGTTTTGCGTAGCACTTCATTGGTCGTCGTGGCGAGTTGGTCGTAATAGTCCCCGATGGCGTCGACCACCTTCTTTCGCAACGCCGGGTCGACCACGTCGGGTGTCGCGTCGTCGAGACGGTCGATGAGTTTGCGCATAGTCTCGACGGCGGCGCGTTGTCTGGTTTCGAGTCGCTCCAACACCTCGTCGGACAGATCAGAGGCTCGCTCCGCTGCGCTCTTCTTCCGGGTCTCTGCCATGATCATGCTCCTAGGTCTGGATTTGCAGGAGTGAGACCTGATATCAGGATGCGCTTCGAGACCGCCTCGATTAAGGGTCTATAGTCCCTGCTTCCGGGTGATTCGTGATCTTGCACAGCGACGTGCGACAAGAACGGTCCCGTGGTCGCTCGGCCGACGCATCCGTCGGGTAGGGGCTGTACTGCGGGCCCGATCGCTTGCCGAAAATCTTGGGTCGAATTTGAACAACGCCGATAATCCCGCGCCGACGACGATCAACTACCGTCGCGCTTAGTTGGTCCGCTGTGTGAGGCGCACGCTGTTGCCCGATGGGTCGCGGAATCCACAGTCGATGCCGTACGGCATCTCGTGTGGTTCCTCGGTGAACTCGACGCCACGAGCCTTCAACGTTTCGTACGTCGCCCGACAGTCTTCGGTCGTCAGGAACACGGTGCCGGCGAAGCCCTTGGCGACGACGTCGAGTACCTCCGCGCGCGTGGACTCGTCCATCACGGGCGGCCCGGGCACCGCCATCAGCACTACGGAGACATCGTCTTGCCCAGGCGGTCCGACGGTCAGCCACCGGAAATCACCGAGTTCCGGCAACGACACATCCTCGCGCACTTCCATGCCGACCTTGTCGGTCCAGTAAGCGCAGGCAACCTCTTGGTCGTGAACCCATAGCTGGGCGCTGGCGATTCTGATCATGCGCCCGACGCTACGAAAGCGAGGCGCCGCCCGTCTTCTCCCCGTGTGCTCTCTTGACTCGACTGTCCGCCGGTGGCCGAGTGTCCCGCTGCAGGATGCAACTCGGCACCCGGGCATATATCGCCGCCGGCGGCATGCTCGCGCGGTACGCGGCCGGTGGCATGCCGTACACCCGGGTGAAACTCGTGGTGAACGATCCGACGCTTGCCAGTCCGACCATCACGCAAATATCGGCCACCGACCGGTCTGTGTACCGCAACAGAGCGGCCGCCCGCTCCAGTCGGCGGCTCTGCAGATAAGCGCGCGGCGACTCCCCAAACGTCCTGGTGAACATCCTGCTGAAATGCGCCCTCGACAGTCCAGCCGCAGCCGCCAAATCATCGACCGTGATCGGCTCGGCATAACGGCTGTCCACCAGGTCCTTGGCCCGTAAGAGATAACGGGCCGCAGGCGGCTGCGGCATCAAATCAGTATGGCGTGCTCGCGGAATCAATGCCCCGCGCAGTACGTTTATGGGGCGGACGAGTTGGCCGGGCGGCCGCGGGCGGTAGCGATACCACTCGAGGAAAGTCCGGACTTCACAGAGCAGGGTGGTTGCTAACGGCAACCCGAGGTGACTCGCGGGACAGTGCCACAGAAAACAGACCGCCACCGCTCGCGGTGGTAAGGGTGAAACGGTGCGGTAAGAGCGCACCAGCATTCCGGGTGACCAGAATGGCTCGGTAAACCCCACCCGAAGCAAGGCCAAGAGGCCGCGACGCAAGCCGCGGCTGCGCGTGCGTCCGAGGGCTGCTCGCCCGAGCACGCGGGTAGGCCGCTCGAGGCACCCGGTGACGGTGTGTCCAGATGGATGGTCGCCGCCGCGCTCCCGGGCGCGGAACAGAATCCGGCTTACAGGCCAACTCGTCCGCGCTAACCCCCTGAACTGCACGTTCAGGGGGTTAGTCCTTCTACAGTCCGCCGCTGGTCCGCAGCGCGATTACCCGCCGACGATCCCAGCACCGAGTCGATCGCATCCCGAGTGCGATCGTCGGAATCGGGCCACAGATGGCTGTAGGTGTCTAGTGTCTCGACCGCGCTGGCGTGGCCGAGACGCGCCTGAACCGTCTTCACACTCTCGCCGTGGCGGATCAGCAGGCTCGCGTAGTAGTGCCGCAGTTCGTGGAACCCAGTCCCCGCCGGAAGTTTCGCCGTCGCGACTGCTGGACGCCATTTGTGGCCGAAGATCTGACGGGTGATCGGCTTCCCCGACAGTGTGAACACCAGACCGTCAGGCTCGGCTGGAAACGCCGCCAGATGCGCGGCCAGCGCGTCCACAACGACCTGGGGTAGTGGGATGATCCGGTTGCTCGCTTGTCTCTTCGGCGGGCCGAAAGCCGGCGCCTGACCCGGCACGGTGGCCAGCTGGCGGTCGACGGTCACCGTGCGCTCAAGGAACTTCACCCGGTCGACGGTCAGCCCGAAGCACTCGCCCTGGCGCATACCTGTACCGGCCGCGAGGGTGACCAGCGCGCGTAGTTCCGCGGGTAGCGCGTCATGGACCGCGTGCACCTGGTCGGTGGTCAGCGGGACAATCCGCTTGCGCTCGACCTTCGGTAGCTTGCTGCCTTCGCACGGATTGCTCACGATGCGCCGATCGCGGATCGCCGCCTTCATGATCGTCGACACGATGCCGTGAACCACGCCGATCGTGGCCGGCGCGAGTTCGAGCCCCTTCA
>JBLNEK010000173.1:0-13049 GCA_050262635.1 Candidatus Sericytochromatia bacterium
CATCTATCAGCAAACGTTCCGAAAGATGGTCCTTAATCGGAGGTTCGGCGCTCGCCGCGTCAGGTATCGCGCACCTGCTGTGCCCCCGTGCGTTCGAACCGGTAAACCGGATGGCCTTCAAAGACCGCATACGGGCCCACGTGCTCATCAACGGCAGCATCGAAACAGGACTGGGCTTAGCGCTGCTCAACACCCGAACTCGCCGAACCGCCCTCACGGCCACAATCGCCTACCTGACGTACTTCAATGCCAGCCTGTTATGTCGGCAGCGCCCCGGCCCCACCCTTAGCTAACTCGCTCGTACCGGCGAGATACCGGCGACTGAGGGCGTTTGTAGCCCGATCGGAGGCGTACCGCGACCGTACTCACAACGCCCAAAAACATTGCCTTGCAGGTGATTCGCTGTGATCAGCTAACCCGTTTCGCCTGATCATCGCGGCGTTGGCTAAGGACCCATAATCCGTAGGTCGCGGGTTCAAGTCCCGCCCGCCCTACTCTGTTTTACCTGGTAGAAGGTTCTAACCGCTTGTTCAAATCGGGCTTCCTCCCCGTCTGACGCGACGTGAACGCGGCGTGTGGCGGCCTGTCGGCGGTGCGTACGCGGCCAGCAAACCCGCGCTACCGGCGCGCCTGAGCCGGCCGGAGCCGGGCCGTTGAAGCCCGCGCCCGAACGCATGCTGGGACGACCGCGCGCATGGTAATCACTCGCAGGCGATGCCGTCGCCGTCACGGTCAAGGGCAGCGCGATAGCCGGGTTGACCCTGTTGGATAGGAGCCGCGCCTGCCGCGCGGGCTGCCGCGCAGTTTGGGTAGTAGGTGCCTGAGCTGTTGGCCGGCGCCGGCGTCGGCGTGGTCGTCGTCGGCGTTGCGCCAGCGATAGGCGCTGTGGCGATGCCGATAGCGATTCCACCAGCGATCAATGCCGTGCGAAACATAATGGTGAATCCCCCTGAGTATTTCCGTCCGCATGATTCACCACTAGCAAACCGCACATCTCAAGCGTCAGCTAGTGTCCAAAGTCCCATGAGCAGGGGAAATTAGTCTCGAGGCAACTTGACGAGGCGGACTAGCTGACGCTTCAGTTAATTCTTGGTGGCGAAACCACCATCTGCCGCCGCTCGTCCTTCTCGCAGGGCCGAGCGTTAGATCTGCCAGTCGTTAGAGCCGTCGTGCCTGGAGTAGGTGCCGCCGCTGGAGTTCTTCACGACGATGGGATCACCGGCGCCAAAGTTGTCGAAGAACCACCGCGCGTTGGCGGGGCTGATGTTGATGCAGCCGTGGCTGACGTCGCGCTTGCCCTGGTCGTCCACCGACCATGGAGCGCTGTGGACGAAGTCCCCGCTGTCGTCGAACCGGACGGCGAGCTCGACTGTCGTCTTGTATCCGTACGTCGAGTTGACCGGAACCCCGTAGGTCGACGAATCCATCACCACCGAGGGCATCTTCTCTTGGACGTAGTACGTGCCGTTCGGGGTTTGGTGGCCGCCGGCTGCCATCCCCATCGACATTGGAATGGTCTTCTCCACGGTCCCGTTGCGGGTGACGGTCAGCTGGTGCGTGGCGTCGTCGGCCGTGGCCACCAGGCTGTCTCCCGTTCGGAAGCTGGACACTGTGCCACCTGCATCGACGGTCACCGCGGTGTGGGCGGGCCAGAAGTTCAGCGGGCGCCAGCGCAGCTGCGTCGGCGTCATCCAGTAGAACTTGCCGGGAACCGGAGGGACGGAAGAAACGTGGACGGCGCTCTCGGCTGCACCGGAGTCATCGACGAGCCCAGGAAAGTTGATGATGATCGGCTGGGCGACGCCCACCGTCGAGCCATTGGCAGGGACCAACTTCGGTGGACCGAACGGCGCCGCGCCCGTGAACGGTGTCGGGTCCTGCCCCGCAGCGGGGCCCGCGGCACCGCCTGGATCTCCGGGAGCCGGATCCGCCAGCGCAGGACCGGTGCCCAGCACCAACACCCAGCCCAATATCGAAGCCACTCCGGCTGCCCTCAGAGCGGCGGAGCCGCTGGCCCTCGTCCAGCCCGACATATTTACCCCTCCTAGTCACCTGCTGAAAGGAGTGTCGCATAGCGCCGGGGCCCGTTGTCTCTTCCATCGCGGTCGGAAGGTCGTGAAGTATCGCTGCTTCTTCGACTGAATCCCACCCGGATGCCTTAGGCATGCTCCATGTCATGAGATTGCGGGCGCCATAGACGTCACCGTGTCACAAAGTTGATCCGCGCGTCGACCGGCCTGTCTGTCATGATCTAGAAGCGTGCGGCTTTCCCGGGGAGCGTCCGAAGTTCATTGTGCCCCAGCACAATCGACTAACATGCAAGCCGGAACGGTCGAGATGCAGGTATGCATCGCCGTTTCCCTCCCCCAAGTGAGCTGCGTCGCGATAAAGGTGTGTGGGCGGGAATCTTCGGTACCAGCCAAGTATGTTGTCTCGCAGCCAGTTCCGGTCAGCTAGCGATCCGCCACCGTGATGCCAGCTAGCTGCCAGAGCGCATTCTCACGGCACCGCTAGTCACGTTGGGGGGCTCGTTTAGTCTTCTCCTCCGCCTCGCGCCGTAACTTGATTGCTCGCGCCCGCGCCTCGGCGGCGACCTTTTCGGCTTCTGCGGCTTCGGCCCCTGCCCAGACCTCGGCAGCTTGGGCTCGTGCTTCGGCGGCTTCTGCCTGCTTTCGCGCCTCGGTCGCCCGGGCTTCGATCTCGCCGGCCTCTGCCCGTGCGCGCGCCCGCGCTAGGGCCTCGACAGCGAGAGCTTGTGCGTCTGCGACTTCTGCTTGCGCCCACGCCTCGGCGACTCGCGCTCGGGCTTCGGCCGCTTCTGCCTGCTTTCGCGCCTCGGCGGCCCGAGCCTGTGCTTCGGCGGCTTCTGCCTGCTTCTGTGCCTCGGCGGCCCGAGCCTGTGCTTCGGCGGCTTCTGCTTGCTTCCGCGAATTCACGGCCAGGGCTTCGGTTTCCGCCGCTTCTGTCCGCGCCCGCGCCCAGGCCCTCGCCTCCTGGGCCCACGCTCGTGCTTCGGCGGCCTGTTCCTGTGCCCGGGCCTCGGCGGCCAGCGCCTCGGGTTCGGCGGCTAGTGCTTGTGCTTCGGCTGCTTCTGCGTGTGCCCGCGCTTCGGCGGTCAGCGCTTCGGCTTCGGCGGTCAGCGCTTCGGCTTCGGCGGCCAGCGCTTCGGCTGAGGCAGCCAGCGCTTGCGCCTCGGCTGCTTCTGCGTGTGCCCGCGCTGTGGCAGCAACCACTTCGGCTTCAGCGGCCAGCGCCTGGGCTTCTGCGGCTTCCGCGCGTGCCCGCGCTTCGGCGGCCGACTCCACGCGCGGTGGCTTGCGCGGGGTAACTGGTCTCGCTTGGCTCGCGCGGTGACTCGGTTGCCGACCCCCGACTGCTTGCTGGCGCATTAGGTCGAAGACGACCAGCGCCACGCCGGCCAGTACCAGAAGCGGCAGGAACAATAGTGGATGCGTGACCATCCCCGCTAGGCCGACGATCGTCAGCGGGACGGCCAAAACGACCGCGACCCAAGGGTTCTGGTCACAGAATTCGAGTACTGCCGAGAACGCCCTGCACGCCCCGGCAGCCGAGGTACGCCGGTCCGGCCGATTGATGACCACTCTCGAAGAGCCCACCATGCCTCTCCTTCGCGGAGACGTAGGCACACAAGCGTACTGTGACTCGCGTCACGGCGGGCTGAAATAGCTCGTGTCCGCCGGCACGAATCTTGCGGCTGGACCCGTCAGGCGTCTTCGCCCGCCCACAACAGCGAATGCACGACGCGGCCGTCGTCGTAACGGAACTCGTGTGCGGGATGCCGCAGAGGTTCGACGGTGAAGTCCTGATGCACGATAACGCCGCCGCCCGAAGGGATTCCGACGCCGGTGGCCGCTCCCTCCAACGATCGGATGGCGCGGGACAGCCGCGCCCAATCGGTTTGCTCGTCGTGCGTGTCGATGACCACTGGAACGAGCTTGAACACCTCGAAGATCTCGGTCTTGCGCGAGCCCGGCGTCTCGACGATCGCGTAGCGCCCGAGCTGTACGGCGCCGGCCGAGACGCCCACGACGATCGCGCCGTGGACGTACCGCTCGACGATCACGTCCTTCATGCCGGTTCTCTGGAACGTGTTCCAGCCGAGCCGCACGTCGCCGCCCGCCAGCACGATCAACAGTGCCCGCCGCAGGAACGCGCGGTCGTCAGCCCCGAACGACGAATCGATCATCCGGCGGTGAGTGATGCCGATGGCGTCCATCGCGGCCTCGAAGATGCCGTAGTACTCTACGCGATCGCCATTTGAGGCACCGATGTAGGCCGCCTGGATCGGGGAGTTTGGAGCCAGTCCATCAAGGGCTTCCTCGAGCAGCAGCCGGCCTTCGCGCCTCCAGAACAACAGCTGACTGTCGGCCAACAAATACAGAGGTTGAAGTTGTGCCGCCGTCTCAGTCAATTGGCATCAGGCGTTCTCGTTGATCCATGTCGAGGTGAAGTTCTGTATCACCGTGAACTGTTTGGCCAACTGACGGCCGACCAGGTTCTCGACCTTGCCGCCCACAAGGGGGACATTGAATTCCACCGTCGCGTTGCAGTGCAGTCGCGAGCCGGTGTCCGCCGGCGCCAGCAACGCCGTGCCGCGCCCGGAGCCGGGCGCACCGTGCGATGTGATCGCGACCTCGCCATGTATGAGGCCGTCTCCGGCCGGGTTCCAGGTTTCGCTCTGCACTACTCGCCAGTTGCTCGGATAGAACCTGGCGACCAGCTTCGGCATCCCTTCGTGCCGCGCGTCTTGCACAATTTCCACGCTCACAGCGCCATCGGGACCGGTGCTGAACGTGTCGAGCCTGGCGAAGCCGCCGAAGGCCGCTATCCGCGCCAGCCAGTACTCCTCCTCGGAGAAGGCCCACTGGATTTGCTCGACGCTATCCGGCGATTCGATCGAGAAGGCGAAAGAGCGTGGCATGGCAAGCACGTTATCGTCGCCAGCCCCTCGAGGGGCAGGTTCTGGCGGGGAGCACAGTGCGCAAGATCGGGCCGGCGGTGCGACGAAAACCCTTACGCTAGGCCGGTGACGAATCCTGAAGGGCGGGGCCCCGGCGACCCGGTCGGTGATCGTCGCGACAAGGTCGACTTCACGGGCGTGCGCTGGGGATCGGTGGAGTGGACGATGTTGTGCCTGCTCTACCTCCGGGCTTACGAGAGCCGGCTGGATCAGCCGATCCTGGGCGATCGCTACGCCGCCGAGGACGTCGCGCGTATCGACTACGACTTCAAGCGAATTCATCGACGCGTCCGCCCGGAAACCAACCAGTTCATGGTCGCGTTGCGCGCCGCTAAGTTCGACGTCCGGGTCGCCGACTACCTCAAGCGCCACCCGACGTGTTCGACGGCGACATCGTGATCTTCGCCGCAGCGCGGCGCGAGCACGGCAGCGGCAACGGCAACGGCAACGGCAACGGCAACGGCAACGGCAACGGCAAAGGCAACGGCAAAGGCAACGGAAACGGCAAGGGCAACGGAAAAGGTTCGTCGCGTCGAGTCGATTGGCTGCGCTACGTTGCCGGTGACATCTCCGCGTACTGAGCCGACTCCACGCATCTCGACATGCTCACTGCCGAGTCCCTGCACAAGTACGGCCAGCAACTCAAACGCTCGTTGGAAGAGAAGGGCGGCGTAGAGACGACGGACGTTCCGACGCCCGTCCGGTCCGGGTGAGTACGCACGCGACTACGGTGGACGCATGAAATACGTTGACGTCGATGGAATCGGAAGAGTCAGCCGGATCGGGCTGGGCACCTGGCAGTTCGGCTCGCGCGAGTGGGGCTACGGGGAACGCTACGCATCCGGGCCCGCCCGTGACATCGTGCAGCGTGCGTTGGCCATGGGGGTCACCCTCTTCGACACCGCCGAGGTCTACGGGTTCGGCAAGAGCGAGAGGATCCTCGGGGAGGCACTCGGCGACAAGCGCGCCGAGGTCGCGGTCGCGAGCAAGATCATGCCGGTCGCGCCGTTCCCCGCCGTGATCAAGCAGCGCGAGCGCGCCAGTGCGCGGCGGCTGCAACTGGACCGGATCCCGCTCTACCAGATCCACCAGCCCAACCCCGTGGTGCCCGATTCGGTGATCATGCCCGGGATGCGCAGCCTGCTCGACAGCGGCGACATCGGTGCGGCCGGTGTCTCGAACTATTCGCTTGCGCGATGGCGGAAGGCCGATGCCGCGCTCGGCCGCCCGGTCATCAGCAACCAGGTCCATTTCTCGCTCGCGCACCCCCAAGCGCTCGACGACCTCGTCCCCTTCGCCGAGCGCGAGAACCGCATCGTCATGGCCTACAGCCCGCTGGCGCAAGGACTTCTGGGCGGTAAGTACGGCGTCGACAATCGGCCCGGCGGAGTTCGGGCGGCCAACCCGCTGTTCGGCACCGAGAACCTGCGCCGCATCGAGCCGCTGCTGCAAACGTTGCGCGACGTTGCGACGCAAGCCGGCGCCAAGCCGGCGCAGGTCGCGCTGGCATGGCTCATCAGCCTGCCCGGCGTGGTCGCCATTCCGGGAGCCTCCAGCGTCGAACAGCTCGAGTTCAACGTCGCCGCCGCCGACATAGAGCTGAGCGCGCAGTCCCGCGACGCGCTCACCGATGCTGCACGCGCGTTTCGGCCGGTCTCGACGAAGCGTTTCCTCGCCGACCTGCTCCGCGAGAAGCTCGAGCGCCGCTCCTGATGCGTTGCGGCACAGCGCTGCTCGTCGTCGCGATGATGTTCGCGCTGCTCGCCTGCTCGGAGTCAGTCAGGACCCCAGCTGTATCGACGCCAACGGCCGCGCCGACGGCAATCACGACGGCGCCCGCACAGCCGCGGCTGGCGCGCAACCTCGAACAACTGGCGCGCGACCTTGTCGCCGACGAACTGGCGCTGCGCGACCCGGCGTCGTCGGAGGCGGTGCTGTGGGCCGCGGCGCGGCGCCAGCAAGCGACGTACCGTGCCCTGGCCCGCCATCCCGACTGGGATGCGGTCGCGCGGCCGCTGATCCCGCCGTCGCTCGAGTTCGCCTACGGGCGAAACGTCGACGCCCGTGTGCAACTCGACGCGTTGGGCGGCGAGCATCTGAGGGACACCCTGCCCGCATGGCGCATCGAGCCACCTCCGCCCGAACAAGAGCTTCTCGGTTACTACCATGACGCGCAAACCGACATCGGGGTGGGCTGGAACTACCTGGCGGCGATCAATCTGATCGAGACAATGTTCGGCCGCATCGCCGGCCGGAGCGATGCCGGCGCGCACGGCCCGATGCAGTTCCTGCCCGCAACCTTCGCCGAGTACGGCAATGGCGGGGACGTCACATCAGCCCACGACAGCATCATGGCAGCCGCTCGGATGTTGGCCGCCAACGGTTTTGACGACGACAGCGACGGCGCCATCTACCGCTACAATAACTCCGACCTGTACGTGCGGGCGGTCACCAACTATGCGGAGGTGCTGGCGGCCGACCCGGTCGCGTTCGCCGGCTACTACCGGTGGGACGTCTACTACCGCACGACGGCCGGCGATGTGCTCCTTCCGGTCGGCTACGTAGCCACCTCGCCCACGCCCGCCGCGGGCTATCTAGCGACGCACCCTCAGTGAACGTCACGTGGCGCTTCCGACGAGATGGAAGAAGCGACTGTGGGGCGGTATGACCGAGCGCCAGCAGAGGGCACATCTCAAGGCGCATCCCGAGGTCGTCTCGTGGGCTGAGTTCTTCGCCGCGGCGCAAGAACCGCACTACCGGCGAACCGGCGTGATCCGGCGGTCTGAGACTCGCCGGAACGCGTCGTTCATGTGTTTCTTCAAGGCGCGGTCGAACCGGCGGTAAGTGGTGCGCAGCAGGCGCCCGGGCCAACGGGGAGGCAGGAGGCCAGCCGGTAGCAGGGGGTCGACCTGGAGATGCCGCACTACGGCGACCGACAGCCGGAACTGGTACTCGAGAGTCCCGGACGCCCCGGTGTTCATTGCGTCGACGAGAACCCGTGCGTCGCTTGCCCACTCGTCGAGCCGGAACAAGGACCGCATCGTATCGGCGCCGATCTGTGCTGCCGCGCCGTAAAAGTGTGTGCACTGCCGGTCCATGACGGCGCAGGACGCGGGAAGCCGTTGCGGGTCAAGGTTATCCGGCCGAATCCATACACCTTCGCGAAGCTCGGCCAGGTGCAGTGCGGCAGCCGCCTTTCGAAGGTCGAGGCGGTCTGTCGCCGGCCGGCGTTCCAGTGACACGACCGCCAGTTCCCAGGTGCCGTCCCAGCGGCCGGAGGCCGCGTCGTCCACGCGCGCCGCATCGTCGACACGCTCGCGCCGTTCCACCAGGTGGCCCGCCAGAGCGTACGACCCGTCGTCGCTGGTGAGTTCTCCGTTGCAGACCATCCGCCATAGGCACGTACGTGCGGCGCCTTCGCTGATGCCGAACAACGCCGCCATCGCGATGAGCGCGCCTGCCGGCAGGCGAGGTTGATCCGCCCCCAGCAGCGCCGAGGCGAGGACCGACCGCGCGCTCAGCGGGCGATCGCCGATCAGCTCACCGACGCGCGAGCGCGTCATCACACCAGCATT
Organism: Candidatus Sericytochromatia bacterium; assembly: GCA_050262635.1. Classification (GTDB taxonomy): domain Bacteria; phylum Actinomycetota; class Actinomycetes; order Mycobacteriales; family Mycobacteriaceae; genus Mycobacterium. Next base: position 8,557 of record JBLNEK010000173.1, read on the forward strand.
GACACGTGACATCCACAGCGTGATACTGACACACATGGGCACCCCGGCGAAGCCCGTGGTCGCCGACGACAATGAAATCGTCAGGCGCATCCTTGCTCACATCGACGCCGGCACCACCGACGAGGGCGACGCCTGGCGCGAGCCCGTCGAGAACTACCTGGACCCCCGCCGATTCGACGACGAAATCAAACTGCTGCGCTCGATGCCGAGCGTGTTCGTGCCGTCCGCAACCATCCCCAAGCCGGGGGACTTCGTCGGGCGAATCGCCTACACCGTACCGCTTTTCGCGGTGCGCGGGCGCGATGGCCGGGCGCGGGTTTTCCGCAACGCGTGCCGCCACCGCGGCATGGCGCTCGTCGACGGCGCCGGGTGCTCTCGTGCGCTCGTGTGTCGCTATCACGGCTGGACGTATCGCCTGGACGGGTCGCTGTCGCATGTGCCGCACGCCGACGCCTTCCCCGGCCTCGACATGGCGGCGCGCGGACTGGTCGAGGTCGCCAGCGCTGAGGTGGACGGTCTCGTCGTCATCGGACCGCTGGACCCTCCTGCCGATACGGACACGGCTGCACTGACCGACGGCACACCCTGGGGTGAGAAGCTGCTGCCCGCCGGCCAACTCCTCCACGTGGAGTCGACTCCGCGCGCAATGAATTGGAAGGTCCTGGTCGAGCAATTCCTGGAGGGGTATCACATCCGCTCGACGCACGCCGACACGTTCTTCCCGCTGCAGTACGACGACCTCAACATCGTGGAGACCTTCGGGCCCCACAGCCGAATCACGTTCCCGTATCGCAACATCGAGCGTCTTCGCGACCGTCCGGAACACACGTGGTCGACGGACGCACGGGTGACTTACGTCTATCACCTGTTCCCCAACGTCATGCTTGCCACGTTCCCCAACCTGGTTCTGGTGGTGGTGATCGACCCTGTGGACCTCGACCACACCACGGTCACGATCTACTCCATGGCCAAGACCTCGAGTCCGCGGCGCACACGAGACAGCACCGAGGAAGAGCGCGCCGGCACTCTGTTGGCCCGGGGCGGCGTCGAGGACAACGAGATGTCGGCGGGGGTTCAACGCGGCTTGCACGCGGGTGCGAACCTGTTCGTCGAGTTCGGCCGGCACGAAAGCGCGATCGGACATTTCCATGCCACCCTGGATGCCTGCCTGGCCGCCTCGGCCGGTCGTGCGTAACGAACGGGCCACACTTCGAAAACTTAAGCGCCACAGTGCATCCGGTGGGCGGTCACCGTTGGGTCACGGTACGAGCAAATCTTCGCTGAGTGCGACCCGACGGTCAGCTTCGCTGGCACGATCGTGTCGTAGAAGCGTGTATACGAAACGAAGAAGGTGAAACTCAAGATGAGGCGCGTGTTCGCCATAGCGATCGGTCTCTGCCTGCTCATGGCCACGTCGGCCGTCGCGACTGCCGACACCACATTGTCGAACCAGCGGGCCATCGATTACGTGATCAAGCGCGGGCTCGCCCAGCGCGGAGTGCCCTACGTGTACGGGGGCGGCAACGCGCTGGGCCCCAGCCGAGGCACAGACCCGCTGGTGACCGCCGTCGGGTTCGACGCATCAGGTTTGATCCAGTACGCGTTCGCCGGCGTTGGGTTGAAGCTGCCGCGGTCCTCAGGTGAACAGTACAAGGTCGGCCGCAAGATTCTGCCGGCCCAGGCACGTCCAGGCGACTTGATCTTCTTCGGGCCTGAGGGCACGCAGAGTGTCGCATTGTTCCTTGGGAACGGACAGATGTTGGAGGCCACCGACCCAGTGGTGACGGTATCGCCGGTGCGCACCACGACCATGACGCCGTACCTGACTCGAATCATCGAGTAGCGGGGCCGGCCGACTTATGGTGTCGGCATGGCTGAAGACAGTGTGGTGATAACGATCTCCCTCGGTGTGCTGGCGTTGATCGGCGGCCTGATCGCGGCCGAAATCGGCCGGCGAGGCACCCGGTATGCGGCCGACCTCAGCGCGCAGCAGGCCAGCAGGGAAGTCCAGGTGTCGATGCTGACTGACTTCATCGAGACAGTCCTCGACACGTCGAAGGGCGGTGCAGTCCTATGTGTTTGGGGTTCCCAAGGAGCAACGCAGGCAACGGGTCCACACCGAGGACTGGGCCGAGGTCCAGCCGCTCTTCGAACCGGCGCTGGTAAGCATCCACCGCGCCCGCGCATTGTCGAAATCTCTCATTTGGCCCGACATTTCAGCGGCGTACGAAACGTGTGACGACTTCTTCTTCAAGCTGATCCGGGGAACGGACGAGGACGCCGAGTGGGAGCTCTGGGGTGAGACCCTCTACGACCAGTCCGACCCGATTACGGTGGTGATCGAAATCGCCGGGGACAGGCGGCGAGAAATCTTGCTGTCGTACTCGGCGTAGCTCAGCGCCGGCAAACTTAACGGTTCGGTTGCGACACCATCGCGGGGCCATACCGATCCTTCATCCCGATTCTCACTTCAGCCACTTCTGTCACTATCGTCGCAGAGTATGCCGGCGCAGTCCGCCGTCTGCCCACTGAAAGCTCTGTCGTCCGAAAGGTGACATGTCGGCGCTCACACGACTCGTAGCAACGACGGCTGCCGGCGCGGCCGTCATCTCGGTCGTCGTCCCGATGACCGTCGTCGCTCCCGCAGCGGCGGATCCGTGCTCGGTTCCGGTGTCGGGTCAGGCGCCGTCGTCAACGACCCCCAGTTTCACGATTCCCAAACTGCCCGTCCTGCACTTGCCGATCGGGAGGATGCCGTCGATCCTGCAAGGCAAGACCAGCCCCAACGCCGACCCGGCGAAGACCACCGACACCGGCGTCGCGCCCAACATCCTGCCAGGCCCGGCACCCAAGGCGGCGACGGCATCGCGGGTCGGCTGGATCACCGGCCCGAACACCAACTCCTACAGCCGCTTTCACATTTCCGGGGCGGACCTGGGCATCATGTGGGACAACGGCCAGAGCGGCGCCGGCAAGCAGGTGCTGATCGCGTTCGGGGACACATTCGGCGACTGCAGCGTCACCGACCAGGAGTGGCGGAAGAACACGCTGTTCCGCAGCGCCGACCGCTCGTTGGCCGACGGGATGACCGTACCCAACCCCCAGTTCGACGACATCTATGCCGGCTCGCCGGTTGTCCGTGATCGCCCCGAGCCGGACTTCTCCCGGCAGGTGATCGCCAGCCTCAACCTGCCGGTCACCGAGGTGACGGTCATCCCGACGGCCGGGATCGCCGTCGGCACAACGCAATACGTCAACTTCATGTCGGTCAGCAAGTGGGGCGCGCCGGGGCAGTGGTCCACCAACTTCTCGGCCGTCGCGGTGTCCAACGACAACGGCGAAACCTGGACCGTCCCGACGTCGAGCATCCGTCCCGCGTGGTTCAACTCCGTGCCCGGCGTCCCGTTCGTGTGGGGATACCAGAACTTCCAAATGGGTGCCTACCTGCGCACCAACGGCTACATCTACGCGTACGGCACCACCCCCGGCCGCGGCGGTGCGCCGTTCTTGTCGCGGGTGCAGGAGAACGCGGTCGCCGACTTGGCCGCCTACGAGTACTTCACGCCGTTCGGGTGGCTACGCAACATGCCGTTCCTGGCGATCCAGGTTGTATGGGCACCTGGCAGCGAGATGTCGGTTGCGTACAACGACTACCTGAAGAAGTTCGTCATGCTCTACACCGACAGCTTCAGCAACGTCGTGATGCGCACGGCAGACAAGCCGGAGGGGCCGTGGAGCCTTGCGACGAAGATCGTGTCGACGACGGACGTGCCGGGCGGCATCTACGCGCCGTACATCCATCCGTGGTCGTCGGGGCGCGACCTGTACTTCACGTTGTCGCTGTGGTCGAACTACAGCGTGATGCTGATGCGAACGACGTTGGGCTAGAGCCGATCTGCCGAGGGCGCACCGGCGCTTTCGAGTTCGCGTGTCTGCGGTGACGGCCACGGACTGGGCACCGGACGCACGCGGACCCGCTGCGGCCACCAGAACCAGCGGCCCATCAACGCGGCGATCGACGGCGTCATGAACGACCGGATGATCAGCGTGTCGAACAGCAGACCCAGGCCGATCGTCGAACCGACCTGACCGACCACCCGAAGGTCGCTGACCAACATCGACATCATCGTGAAGGCGAAAACCAGACCAGCGGAGGTCACCACCGCGCCCGTGCCCGCCATGGCCCGGATTATCCCGGTCTTGATGCCGGCGTGGATCTCTTCCTTGAACCGGGACACCAACAGCAGGTTGTAGTCCGATCCGACGGCGAGCAGGATGATCACCGACATCGCGATGATCAACCAGTGCAAGTGCAGGCCCAGGAGGTACTGCCAGAGCAGCACCGAAAGCCCGAAGGATGTGCCCAGGGACAGAAGCACCGTCCCGACGATGACGGCAGCTGCGACCACACTTCGGGTGAGCACGAGCATGATGATGAAAATCAGGAAGAGCGAAGCCAATCCGGCTATCAGCAGGTCGTAATTTGCGCCGTT
>JBLNEK010000174.1:0-3028 GCA_050262635.1 Candidatus Sericytochromatia bacterium
CGGGGTCCCGGTGCCGATGAGTGACCTGTTCGGCGTGGAAGGCGGCAAGCTGGTGAAACAGGCCGCGCTGCCCACGGCGTTCCGCGCCGAGCTTGTCAAGTCTTCTGTGTAAGAAGTCCGGTTGATCTTCATTTGATGTGTTGGGCGAGCCGGTCCGGATAGGCCAGCGCGAGCGCGTTGAGGGCGTGTTTCCAGCCTTGGGTGGTCTGCCCTTCGATGAGTCGGCCGGGTGCGGTGCGCTGGGCGGCGGGCTTGCCGCCGTCCTTGGCGCGTTCCCGGGCGCGCTTGTCCTCGATGTCGCGGATGGCCAGCCACAGCAGCTTGACCACGGCGTCGTCGTTGGGGAAATGCCCCCTGTTCTTGATGATCTTCCGGAGTTGATAGTTGAAGGACTCGATGCTGTTGGTGGTATAGATGATCTTTCGGGCGGCCGGCGGGAATTCCAGGAACGGGATGAAGCGCTCCCAGGCGTTCTGCCAGGTCACGACCGCACCCGGGTTGCGCCGGCCGAGGTCGGAATCGGCGAACTCGAGCAGCGCGGTCTCGGCGGCCTCCACGGTCGGAGCGGTGTAAATGGGACGCAGCGCGGCGGCGAGTTTCTTGCGGTCGGTGTAGGAGGCGAACCGCAGCGCGGCCCGGATCAGGTGCACGACGCAGGTCTGCACGGTGGTGCGTGGCCAGGTCGCTTCGATCGCTTCGGCCAGCCCGGCCAGGCCGTCGCAGCAGGCGATGAGGATGTCGCGCACGCCCCGGTTGGCCAACTCGGCGCACACCCCGGCCCAGAACTTGGCCCCCTCGGTGTTTTGCACCCAGATCCCGAGCACGTGCTTGACGCCGTCCAGGTCCACCCCGATGGCCAGGTGCGCGGCCTTGTTGCGGACCTGGTGGCCGTCCCGCACCTTCACGATCAACGCGTCCATGTAGACGATCGGGTAGATCTCGTCGAGCGGGCGGGTCTGCCAGGCCTTCACCTCCTCCAACACCGCGTCTGTGATCTTGCTGATGGTGTCGTGGGACAGCTCAGTGCCCAGCGTGCGGGCCAGATGATGCTGAATGTCGCGCACCGTCATCCCACCGGCATACAGCGAGATGATCACGTCGTCGAGGCCGCCCAGCCGGCGCTGCCCCTCGGGCACCAGCCGCGGTTCGAAGCTGCCCGCCCGGTCCCGCGGGGTAGCCAACCCGATCCGCCCGACCTCGCTCTGCACCGTCTTCGGGGTGCTGCCGTTCCGCGAGTTCGGCGACCCGCGCCCGGCCGGAGCCCCCCGCTCATAGCCGAGATGATCGGTCAGCTCGGCGGCCAACCCGCGTTCCAGCACCGCCTTGACCAGCTCCGGCAAGAACCCGCCCTCGCCGGTCAGCCGCACCCCCTGCTCGTCCGCCCTATCGATCAGCTCGTCCAGCCACGCATCGTCGGCGAACAACTCCCGCAGCTGCTTCGCCGAAGCCACCGGCGGACCCGCCTCCTCCCATTCCACAGCCGGACTCTCGTTGACTGCCACCATGAGTGCTCCCTCCCGAAGGCCTCGGCCCTCAGGCTCGGACCGCACTCCCCACACAGACCATCAGACACGCCCCGGCTGAAATGGGCGCCGCTCGCCGAGGGCGCGCTGCCGGTCGACATTGATGCGACGATTCTGATCGCCCATTCCGACAAGGAAGACGCCACCGCAACATACAAACGGACTTTTGGGCACGCACCGTTACCAAGCCGAACGGAAGTAGCTTAAAGGTTTGATCTCCGTCAGGTGATCGCGTAATGGAGATCCGGATCACGGAAGAATGCCTGCACAATCGCAGGGGTCTGTTGCAGTCGCTCCAGGGCACGGGTGACTTTCGTGCGCAGATCGCTGAACGAGGTGATCCCGGATCGGCCGACACGGTCATATTTCACGTTCTTCCACACCCATTCGTCGGCATTTAGCTCGGGGGAGTACGCGGGGAGGAAGAACAGTCTCAAGCGCCCTTGGGTGCTGGCCACGAACTCCTTGGTCCGGGTGGATTTGTGTATCGAGTGGTTGTCGACGACGAGAAAGACGGTGCCGTCGTCATCGTGCAGGAGCCGCTGGCAGAAGTCGATGAAGACCGCGGCGTCGACCCGTCCTTCGTGCAGGAGGAAATGGATGGCCCCGGTCGGACTGACCGCCGACAGCATGTTGACCAGGTAGCGCTTGCCGGTGGTGCGCACGATGGGTGTCTCCCCGACCGGCGCCCAAGTGGTGTGGGAGTGGTAGTCGGACCGGATGCCGGCCTCGTCGGCGAAGTAAATGGTGGCTCCGACCTCTGCAGCTTCGGCTTTGATCTTGGGGAAGGTCACGGTCTTCCAGTGCCGTACGGCGTCCGAGTCCTGTTCGTAGGCGCGCGTGACCGGGCGCTGCGGGGACATGCCGAGGCGACGGAGCAATCGGCCCACGGACTGTTCGGTCAGGTCCACCTCGAAGAGGCGCCTGATCAGTTCCCGGACCATCCAGCGAGTCCACAGCGCGAAGTCGAAACCAAGTTGTCGGGGATCTTTCCCGAGAAGCGTCGTGTACAGGTGCCGAACTTGCTGCTCGGAGAGTTTCGACGGTCGTCCCGGAACCGGTTTGGCAAGTAAGGCGTCGGCACCGCGGTCTTTGAACAGCTTCACCCATCCGTAAACCGTGGCCTCCCGCAATCCGAGGGTGGCGGCGATGTCTTTCACGGTGGCGCCATGGTTCATGATCTGGTCGACGGACCGTATACGGATATCTTCCAGCGTCTGGTGGTCCAGCTTACGGCCGTCGTTTTCGCGCACTTCCGTAGTCAACCACATACAATGTGACTTTTCACGAACACGCTCAAGCTACTTCTTTTCGGCTTGGTAACGAGGCTTGGCGAATTCCAGCGATCGTCGCAACACGAGCGGCCGTGAAGCTGCCGAAGCGTAGCCGTTGAGTCAGCGGATGATGGTCGGGATCAGCTTGCTCTCGGGGTGTCGGTGAGTATCGACCAGGCGCCGGTGACAGCGGCGAGGGCGAGCACGGAGCCGGCCAGCACGTGTGGCCCG
>JBLNEK010000175.1:0-5643 GCA_050262635.1 Candidatus Sericytochromatia bacterium
CCGCTTTCGCGCCCACGGCTGTAGACCCACCGCATGACGCCCTCGTCATCGCTGAGTTCGACCCACCGGGCCGCGGCAGCGTTGGATGCCCATCGCCAGGCGTCGCCGTGCGGCTCGGGCAGGTCCATCAGCTCGGCCGAGCGCTCCAGCCGGTCGAGGTGCGCCTCCAGCAAGCACGGCTGCCCGTCGCGCACCAGCAGCGTCTCGAAGATGCCGTCACCCCGCACGGCGGCGAGGTCGTCGGCGTACAGCAGTGGTGCCTCGGGGTCGTGGAACTGCCCGTCGAGGGTGACCAGTACCGGGAGCGATGAGCCGCTTGCGCGAAGAGCAGAACGCATGGGCAACACGGTAACCGGCCGTAAGGTGGAAAGTGTGACTGCCGTGCCCGCCCCCGCCAACAGCCCCGACGCGGGAGCGACCTGGCACTACGGCGACCCGCTCGGCGAACAGCGGGCCGCGCTCACCGAGGCGGTGGTGGTCGACCGGTCGCACCGCGGCGTCATCTCGTTGACCGGGCCGGACCGCCTACCCTGGTTGCACAACATCTGCTCACAGCACGTCGCTAACCTTGTTGACGGCGCCACGGTCGAGAACCTGAGCCTCGACAGCCAGGGCCGCGTCGAAGACCACTGGATCCAGACCGAGCTCGACGGCGCCAGCTATCTCGACACCGAACCATGGCGCGCGGAGCCGCTGCTGGCTTATCTGAAGCGGATGGTGTTTCGGGCAAACGTCGCTGTGGAACCCGCCGACTACGGAGTGCTCTCACTGCTCGGCCCGAGGCTGGCCGATCCGGAGGTGCTGGCGGCCTTGGGCATCGGAGCGCTGCCTGGCACGCTGACCACCGTTCCGGTGGAAGGCGGTGGCTTCGTGCGCCGCATGCCCACGCATCCCGACGGCCCCGATGTGGAGCTCGATCTCGTCGTGCCGCGCGACCAGCTGCCGTCGTGGCACCGACGCCTCGCGGCAGCCGGACTGCGGCAGGCCGGCGTCTGGACATATGAGGCGCATCGGGTCGCGGGGCTGCGGCCTCGACTCGGCGTCGACACCGACGAGAGGACGATCCCCCACGAAGTCGGCTGGATCGGCACGGCCGTCCACCTCGACAAGGGCTGCTACCGCGGCCAGGAAACCGTCGCGCGCGTCCACAACCTCGGTCGGCCGCCGCGGATGCTGGTGCTCACCCACCTCGACGGGTCGGTTTCGCGTCCTAGCACCGGCGAGCCGATCACTGCGGCCGGCCGGACCGTGGGTCGGCTGGGTACCGTCGTCGATCACGTCGACTTAGGTCCCGTCGCGCTGGCACTGGTCAAGCGGGGCCTGTCGGCCGACACTCCGTTGAGCGTTTCGACCGAGGACGGCAGCGCGGTCGCCGTGATGATCGACCCCGACAGTGTGCCCGCCGCGGAAGGCGTCGGCGCTGGTCGCGCGGCGGTAGACCGGCTGCGCGGCGTCGTGCGGTGACGGCCGCTCAAAGCCCGATCCACAGGCAAGCCCTGCCAGCGGTCGACGCGCGGGCACGGTAAAGTGTTGCCAGGACTAACAAACACACACTCAGATCGGAGCCGCCTTCTCATCGGGCCGCTCCGTTATTGCGCGAGGGGGTTCCCCCATGGGCCGCGGCCGGGCGAAGGCAAAGCAGACGAAGGTTGCCCGGGAGCTGAAATACAGCTCTCCGCAGACCGACTTCGAGCGGCTCCAACGGGAGCTGTCGGGTGCCGAACAGGTAGACGCCGACAACAACGATTCCTGGGGAGACGAGGACGACTGGCGCCGCTGATCGCTGACTGCGACACGCCCTCGTCAGAACCGCGGGTGCCTGCCCACTAATTCCGCCCGGGTGCTGCTTTTCCCGGCCTTCTTCACCGTGCCCAGCACCCAGCAGTCGAGGTGGCGGGCTGTCAGGATCGCCAGGGCGCGGTCGGTGTCCTCGGGACCGACGACCGCGACCATCCCGACGCCCATGTTGAACGTCTTCTCCATCTCGGCCCGGTCGATGCGACCGCGCTGAGCGATCATCTTGAACACCGGTGCCGGCGTCCACGTGCCGCGGTCGAGCTCGGCCTGCAGGCCGTGCGGGATCACCCGTGCCAGGTTGCCCGCCAGCCCGCCGCCGGTGATGTGGCAGAACGTCCTCACCTGGGTCTCGGCGGCCAGTGCCAGGCAGTCCTTGGCGTAGATCCGGGTGGGCTCCAGCAGCTCCTCGCCGAGGGTGCGGCCGAATTCCTCGACATGGCCGGCCAGCTTCATCCTGTCGATCTCCAGCAGAACGTGGCGTGCCAGCGAGTAGCCATTGGAGTGCAGACCCGTCGAGGCCATCGCGATTACGACGTCACCCGGGCGCACCCGGTCGGGGCCCAGCAGGTCGTCGGCTTCCACGACGCCGATTCCGGTGGCCGAGATGTCGTAGGCGTCGGGTGTCATCAGGCCCGGGTGCTCGGCCGTCTCGCCGCCCAGCAGCGCACATCCGGCCAGCACGCATCCCTGCGCGATGCCGGCGCCCAGTGCTGCGATCCGCTCCGGCACGATCCGCCCGACGGCGATGTAGTCCTGCAGCAGGAGGGGCTCGGCACCGCAGACCACGAGATCGTCGACGACCATCGCCACCAGGTCCAGCCCGACGGTGTCATGCGTGTCCATGGCCTGCGCGATCGCGACCTTGGTGCCGACGCCGTCGGTCGACGCCGCGAGCAGCGGCTCGCGGTAGCCGCCCTTCAGCGCGAACAGCCCCGCGAATCCGCCGATCCCCCCGACAACCTCCGGACGAGTAGCCTTCCGCGCCAGAGGTTTCAGCAGTTCGACGGCTCGATCCCCGGCCTCGATGTCGACACCCGACGACGCGTATGAGATGCCGGACCGGGTGCCCCGGTGGTCGGCCCGCGGAGTCACAGTCGGCTGATTCGCTCGGCCGAAAGGGTCTTCTCCCCCTCGCTGATTTGTTTCTGCTCCTCACATCCGCACTGGCTCATCGCGTGCAAGGGTACCGGTATGTGGTTTCGCAGGGGTTTGTTGACGTCGATCCTCGCCGCCTCGGTGATCGCGCCCGCCATCGCGTCGGCCACTGGTGGCGACGGAGTGACCGCGACCGTGCTGTGGCAGCGCAGTATGGACGGAATGGACTACGTGCTGCGGGAGATCAGGATCGCACCGGGCGGCAGCACCGGATGGCACTGGCACAACGGCCGGTTGTACGGCGTAATCGAAGAGGGCACGCTGACGCACAACATGGCGGACTGCTCGGTGGACGGCGTCTACCCGGCCGGCTCGGCGGTCTTCGAAGCGAGCGGACCCGACCGCGTGCACATCGGCCGCAATCTCGGCGACACCCCCCTCGTCATGCGAATTCTGTACGTGCTTCCTGCCGGCAGCGCACTGTCCGAGGACGCGCCGAGCCCCGACTGCGTGCTCAGCTAGCCCGTCGTCCGCGTACCCACTGCAGCGGGCCCACGTTCTTGGTCCGAACGGCATCGAAGCCCTGCTCCTCGAGGATGTCGCCGAGTTCGTCGTCGGTGAAGAACCGCGCACCGGGGTTGGGGATCAGACGCCAGAACGGGCCGGGCCGGCCCACCGTGGGGACCATGATCGCCAACCGGGCGCCCGGGCGCAGCACCCGCGCCATCTCAGCCACGGCTGCGGAGGGATCGGGCACCAATTGCAGGACGGCGATCGAGACGATGGCGTCCACGGTGTCGTCGCGCAGCGGCAGCCGTTGAGCGTCGGCCCTCATGAAACCGAGTTGCGGTCTCGAGTTCGAGCGCACCGCGCGGGCCAGCATCGGCTCGGAGATGTCCACGCCCAGGGCCAGACCGTCCGGGCCGACGGCATCGGCGAGCATCGCGGTCACGTTGCCCGGCCCGCATCCCACATCGAGCGCGACCCCGCCCTGCGGGATGTTCAACCAGTCCTGTGGGTGCTGCCACGCGGTGAAGAGCCGTCGCGCCAACGCCTGCGCGTTGTCGTAGAACAGCGACCCGACCGGCGACGCCCACACTTTCTGGATGGCGCCGGTGTTCTTCGGGGTACCGACATCCTCACCAGCGCCGAGCAGGTCGAGATACCCCTTGCTGACGTCGGGGTTGGTCGGCGGGACGGTGAACAGGTCGAGTGCCTTGCGCAGAGCGGGCGGCAACGTGGCATGAAGGTCGGTCATAAGTCCATCCTGCCTGCGCGCGGATCCGAATAGCATGCGAGGCAGGCACGAGCGAGGGGGACCAGATGCGCTGTGTGGTGACGGGCGCGACAGGGTACGTCGGCGGCCGGTTGATACCCCAGTTGCTGGACAAGGGGTACGACGTGCGAGCGGTCGCCAGAACGCCCAGCAAGCTCGCCAACGTGCCCTGGCGCGACGACGCGGAGGTGGTGCGGGGCGACCTGGGCGATCCCGACTCGCTGCTGGCGGCGTTCGACGGCGCCGACGTCGTCTACTACCTGGTGCACTCGATGGGCACGGCCCGCAACTTCACCGCCGAGGAGGAACGCGCGGCCAACAACGTCGTCACCGCGGCTCGTCGCGCGGGTGTTCACCGACTGGTGTATCTGGGCGGACTGCATCCCGCCGACGCCGAGCTGTCACCGCACCTGCAGTCGCGCACGAAGGTGGGCGAGATCCTGCTGGCGTCGGGCATCGAAACGGTGGTGCTGCAGGCGGGCGTGATCGTCGGCTCCGGGTCGGCGTCGTTCGAGATGATCAGGCACCTGACCGACCGCCTTCCAGTGATGACGACACCGAGGTGGGTGCACAACAAGATTCAGCCAATCGCGGTGCGCGACGTCCTGCATTACCTCGTGGAGGCCGCGGCGGCCGGGGTCGGCGAGTCGCGGGCGTGGGACATCGGCGGGCCCGACGTGCTCGAGTACGGCGAGATGATGCAGATCTACGCCGACGTCGCCGGACTGCACAGGCGGGCGATCGTCGTCCTGCCGTGGCTCACCCCGACGATCGCCAGCTTGTGGGTGGGGCTCGTCACGCCGATCCCCTCGGGGTTGGCCCGCCCATTGGTGGAGTCGCTGCACTGCGACGCCGTGATGCACGACCACGACATCGACGCGGTGATCCCCCCGCCGTCCGACGGGCTGATCTCGTACCGCGACGCGGTGTCGTTGGCGCTCAAGCCGATTGTCGACCGGAGCGTGGAGACGTCGTGGGCGGACGCCGCGCGCGAGGCGCCGTCGGAGTCGCTGCCGAGCGATCCCGACTGGGCCGGCGCCGTGGTATACGGGCTGAAGCGCTCAGGATGGACGGCGGCTTCTGAGGATGAACTCTGGAAGTCGATGGAAAACGCTGCGGCTCAGAGTGATTGGCAGGTCAGGGTCCGCGAAACGGGTCGCCGCCTGCTGTTGCGCAAGTCCGGCTCGGTGCCGGGCAATGCGTGGCTGCAGATGCGCGTCGGCACGGGCGCCGACCGCGGCAGCACCTATCACCAGCAAATGCTGTTCTATCCCAAGGGAATTCCCGGCCGCGTCTACTGGTACGCGGGGCTGCGGGGACGCCGCAAGCGCTTCCGGCAGCTGTTCCGCGACGTGCTAGCCCGAAGTTACGCCGGTGAGGTAGGCGGAATTGGTTGTTGAGCTGGGATCGGCGGTTGCTCATGCCGGTTTCTCGTAGCCAGTGAATTTGGTGTGTCGGTGTCGTTGTTGTGTGAG
>JBLNEK010000176.1:0-4450 GCA_050262635.1 Candidatus Sericytochromatia bacterium
CCGGCTGACCAAAAGCCTTGCCGCCGAACTGTATGACGATGGCATCGCGGTCAACGCCGCCGCGCCGACCAACCCGGTCGCGACGGAGGGGGCAGGCACGCTCGATCTGGCCAAGACGGACACCGAGGACATCTCGCTGATCACCGAGACCGCGATCCTACTTTGCACCGGCGATCCGAAGACGTTGACCGGCCGCATCGCTCACACCGAATCCTTCCTCGGTGAGGTCGGCCGGCTGTGACGAAGGTGCAGGCTCCACCCGCGAGCAGACGCAAAAGCCCCCTTTTTAGGGTCATTTCGGGGGTTTTCACGTCTGCTCGCCGAAGGAAAGTGGAGCTGTGACCCGGGTGCAGCCCGCGGCCTACCTGCGCACCACGCTGCCGCTGGATCTGTCGAACCTCGAAACCCTCGACAGCGGTCGGTACCACTCGATCTGGCTGCCCGACCACATGGTCAGCTTCTGGCCGGACTCGATCTGGACCCCGGAGTTCACCGACCTCGCCACCGCCTCGCCCTCCCCGCACCGCAACCTCGACGGCATGGCCGTCGCGGCGGCCGCCGCCGTGCTGACCCGCAACGTACCGATCGCGACCAGCGTGGTGGACACGGTCCGTCGTCACCCGTCCCTGCTGGCGCAGAGCGCGCTCACCATCGACCACCTTGCGAAGGGCCGCTTCATCCTCGGACTCGGCAGCGGCGAGACGGAGAATACAATTCCGTACGGATTCGACTTCGCCACACCGGTGGCCCGCTTCGAGGAGGCGCTGCGAGTCATCCGGCTGCTGTGGGACAGCGACGGGCCGGTCGACTTCGAGGGCCGGTTCTACCGGCTGCGCCACGCCCGGTTGGACACCGAGCCGTACGACGGGCGCTTCCCGCCGATCTGGATCGGCGCCAGCGGTCCCCGGATGATCGAGCTGGCCGGACGCTACGCCGACGGCTGGTGGCCGGCGGGTGCGTGGACGCCCGACCATTATGCGGAAATGCTTGCCGCGCTGCGGAACTCGGCTGAACGCGCGGGCCGTGACCCGATGGCGATCACACCTTGCTACATCCAGGTCTGCATCATCGCCCGCGACGACGCTGCACTGGCCGACATCTTGGCGGCGCCGCTGGTCAAGGCTTTCCTACTGCAAGCCTCCGCCGATGTGTTGCGGCACTTCGGTTTCGAGCACCCGATGGGCGAGGACTGGCGCGGTTTCCTGGATATCGACCCAGCCGTGCTGACCCGCGACCGGATCGTGGACTTCCTCGGACGCGTCGACCCCGAGGCGATCCTGGCGATGGTGCCGCACGGCACCCCGCGGCAGGTGGCGCGGACGATCAAGTCCTATGTCGATGCGGGCCTGCGGGTTCCGAAGATCCTGGACTACGGTGCGATGGCCGGACTGGAATACACGGCCGCGTCCGTCGACAACGTGCGCGCGGCCGAGGACGAGCTGATGCGGCTGTGCGGGGACGTGACATGACGCTCGACGCCGCCCAAATGCTGGACCGCGCCGAGTGCGAGACTGGCCTGTCGGACTACGGCGATCGGACACTGCCCGCGCGGTTCGGCATCGCGGTCGACTTGCTGAACAACCTCGGCATGGACGCCGACGGTTGCCGGCGAGCAGCCGACGTCTGTCACTGGTTGCTGACGTCCCGACTCGAGTTCTTCGAAGACCGCAGCCGGCATCCGATCGCCGAGGAAGTGATCGAGCGGCCGATGTTCGTCACCGGCGAACCGCGTTCCGGCACCACGCTGATGCACGCGCTGATGTCCGTCGACCCGTCGGCACGGGCGCTGCGTTTCTGGGAGGTGATGTACCCGTCACCGCCACCGGGCCTCAGCGGACCCGACGACCCGCGGCGAGCGAAGGCGGACGCCGATTGGCGCGAGATCAACGCCAAGATGCCGAAATGGCTTCACAGTCACCCATACAACGACATGCTCGGCGACGGGCTGCCCGAGGACGAACGGACCTGGGCATTCGACTTCCGGGTGATGACGCCGACGGCCTGGTGGCGGGTGCCGATGCAAACGGTCGTCGGCGGACTGCCCACCGACGCGACCGCGCAGTACCGCATTCACAAGGCGATGCTGCAGCATTTCCAGTTCCGCCGAGCCCGGAAGCGATGGGCACTCAAGGGATTTCACGGATTCCGGTTGCGCGAATTATTCAATGCCTATCCGGATGCCACGCTGATGTGGCTGCACCGGGACCCGGTCCAGGTGGCGGCGTCGCGCACCATGATGATGGCCGACATCCTCGACGGCATAGTCGGACCGGTCGACCTCGCGGCCGCGGCGAAAATGCACCTCGAGTTGACCCGCCAGAGCATCGCGAACACGATGACCAACCCCCTCGTCGAGGATCCGCGCATCCTGCATGTGCGCTACACCGACTTCATCGCCGATCAGGTCGGCATAGTCCGTCGGTTCTATCGGTTTTCCGGCTGGCCGTTGACCGCGGACGCGGAGACCGCGATGCGGGACTACCTCGCGAACAACCCCGGCGACCGATACGGCAAGTTCAGGTACTCCACCACGCTGCTGACCGACATCGGCGAGGACATCGACGCCCTGCACGAGGAGTTCCAGCCGTTTCGTGAGCGTTTCGGCCTCGAGATCGAGAAGCGGGACTGACGTGACGCACAATCGGGTATCCGTGCACGGCGTCACTTTCTCGGGTGCGACGACCGCTGAACTGGACCAGTACTGGCGCGCTTTGGGATTGCGGCGCCTGAGCCTGATCGACTCGCAGCTGGCAGAGCCGGAATGCGCACAGATCACCCGCAAGGGCGGCTACGTCGTGGAGTCGGTGTGTCACGTTTTCAGGACACGCGACGCTCTCTTGCGTGTGATCGACTCTGCCGCAGCGGTCTCCGCGCGGTCGATCTACATGCTGACCGGCGGCCGAGGTGAGCTGACCTGGGAGCAGGCTGCCGAGACATTCTCCGCTGCGGTTGAGCCGTGCGTGCGCGTCGCCAATCAGGCCGGGGTCGCGCTGGCCATTGAAACGGCGTCCAGCCTCTACGCCGACATCCACATCGCGCACACGTTGCGCGACACGATCACACTCGCCGAAATGGCCGGCCTCGGCATCTGCATCGATCTGTTCCACTGCTGGACAGAAGCCGATTTCGCTCACCTGGTGGAGCGGGCACTGCCGCGGACACAGCTGATCCAGCTGAGCGACTACGTGCTCGGCGACCGCTGCCTCCCGGCCCGCGCCGTGCCCGGCGACGGCACCGTCCCGATAGAGGCGTTTCTCGCGCAAGTGGTGGGCGCCGGCTACCCGCACAACTTCGACCTGGAACTGATCGGCCCGAGGATCGAGTCCGAAGGGCGGTTGGAGGCTGCCCGCCGCGCCTGCGACGCGATCTCGGCGATGCTCGATAGGGTTGGTGCGTAATGGCTTTCGGAGACGGGCCCGACGATGCGGCGCTCAAGGCGGCATGGTCGGAGTTCTGCGACCGGCTCAAAGCCGCCGGCGAGCGCGTCTTCAAGGACCACAACCCGCCGTCGGGCTTGCACCGCGCCGACGCGTTCCGGTTCCTCACCCAGAACCTGGGCCAGGCCTTCGACCTGGCGCTGGAAACCAAGGATCCCCGGTATCCGCTCATCCACACCTTCTGCACCCCGACTCGAAAGCTCGGCGGGGACTGTGCGGACTTCACCTACCAGCAGGCCTGGATCGACGGGAACTCGACCTACCGCGTCACCGGAAACCGCGGCACCGCAAGGTTTTTCAACATCACCGTGCAGGGCCCGCGACCCGGACGGTCCGGCGTGCTGCACGAGCCATTCGGCGACGTGCCGGAAGGCAACTTGTTCGGCGATCAGCTGACGACGAGGCCGGATGGCGACTTCGAACTGTACGTCGGCGGCCCGCAGCGCGGCCCGAACTGGCTGCCGACCACGACCGGTTCGCGAAAGTTGTTCATCCGCCAGGGTTTTGACAGCTGGGACGAACAGCCGGCTCGGCTGAGCATCGAGCGCGTCGACATGAACACGCCCAAGCCGCCACCGACAGCCGCGACGATGATCGCCGCGATGGCCTGGGCCGGTGACTTCGTCACCGGGCTGATGAACGACTGGCCCGAATTCCCGTTCACCTACGGCGGAGTCGACGCGCAGCATCCGAACCGCTTTCCCGACGTCGAGGCGGACGCGGCGGACGAGGCGGACGCGAGGCGCGGGCGGGCGGCAGTGAACATGCACTGGGTGCTGGCCCCCGACGAGGCGCTGATCATCGAATTCGCCGCGCACGAGGGGCTCTGGTCGTTGACCAACATGGGCGTGTTCTTCAACAGCATGGACTACCTCTACCGGCCGGTGAGCTACACGCCGAGCCGGACGATCGTCGACCGCGACGGCACCGTGCGGC
This sequence comes from Candidatus Sericytochromatia bacterium, assembly GCA_050262635.1. Taxonomy (GTDB): domain Bacteria; phylum Actinomycetota; class Actinomycetes; order Mycobacteriales; family Mycobacteriaceae; genus Mycobacterium. Next base: position 4,374 of record JBLNEK010000176.1, read on the forward strand.
TCGTCGTCGCCCACGACGACCCGGGCTACCACAACTGGATCGACACCCAGGGATTCGAGCGCGGCAACATCACCTAC